>DATFWX010000250.1:0-5056 GCA_035258845.1 Polyangia bacterium
CGCCCAGGGCCTCGCGCAGCTCGGCATCGACCGGCACCGCCAGCTCCGCCGCCGCCGACGGGGTGGGGGCGCGCACATCGGCTGCGAAGTCGCACAGGGTCACGTCCGCCTCGTGCCCGACCGCCGAGATCACGGCCACCCGCGCACGCGCGACCGCCCGCACCACCTGCTCGTCGTTGAAAGCCGACAGATCTTCGGCCGTGCCGCCGCCCCGGCCCAGGATGATCACGTCGGGCGCCACGTGCGCCTCCAAGAGAGCCAGCGCACGCACGATGCGCAGCGGCGCATCCGGGCCCTGCACCAGCGTGGGTGCGAGCACGACGCGCACAGCGGCCCGACGGTGCAGCACCCGAATGATGTCGCGCACGGCGGCCCCGGTGGCGCTGGTCACCACACCGATCGTGCGCGGCCGCCGCGGCAGTGGTCGCTTGCGCGCCGGATCGAACAGGCCCTCGGCCGCCAGCTTGCGCTTGAGCTGCTCGAGCGCGAGCTGCAGCGCGCCCAGCCCGGCCGGCTCCATGGCGGTGACGTACATCTGGAACTTGCCCTGCTGCTGGTAGATGGTGAGCTGGCCGCGGCAGCGCACCTTCAGGCCGTCCTCGGGTGTGAAGCGCAGCCGGGAGGCCTCGATCCGGAACATCACGCACGGCAGCTGCGACTGCGGATCCTTGAGCGAAAAATACAGATGCCCGCTCGAGTGGCGCTTGCAGTTCGAGATCTCGCCCTCGATCCAGATGTCGGCGAAGCGGGCTTCCAACGCGCGTCCGGCCGCCCGCACCGCCTCGGTGACCGTGAGCGCGCGCGGCCTCGGGGGCTCGAAGCTGAGCTCGGCCTGCTTCACAGATGCCTCCGCACGAACTGGCCCACCTCGACGGTGCCCAGCCGTCCCCCCAGATCGGGCGTGGTGGCGTCATCACCGAGCGCGCGCCGGACCGCCGCGTCGACGCGCGCCGCCTCGGCCGGAAGACCCAGATGCTCCAGCAGCAGGCCCGCCGCCAGGATCGCGCCCAGCGGGTTGGCCACCCCGCGACCCACAAGGTCGGGCGCCGATCCGTGCACCGGCTCGAACAGCGAGCACCGGCCCGGGTGCAGGTTGGCCGACGGCGCCAGCCCGAGCCCGCCCGCGACCGCCGCGCCCAGGTCGGTCAGGATGTCGCCGAACAGGTTCCCAGTCACCACCACGTCGAGCTTTTCGGGAGCGCGCACGATCTGCATGGCCGCCGCGTCGACGTAGAGATGGGATGCATTCACGTCCGAGTACACGCGCGCCAGCTCGCGGAACGTGCGCTGCCACAGATCGCCCTCGCTGGCCAACGCATTCGACTTGTCGACCATGCACACGCGCCGCCGCCGATCCGGCCGGCGCGCATACTCGAACGCCGCCCGCAGGATGCGCTCCACGCCCTTGCGCGTCGACAGGCTGGCCTCGATCGTGACCTCGTCGGCGGTGCCGCGCTTGAACACGCCACCCAGGCCCGCATACAGCCCCTCGGTATTCTCGCGGAAGATCACAAAATCGACGTCGACCGCGCGCTTGTCCTTGAGCGGGCACAGCCGCTCGTCGAGCAGCCGGGCCGGCCGCAGGTTGATGTAAAGGTCGAGCCGCGTGCGCAGCCCGAGCAGGATCTGACGGGCGTGCGCCTGGTCCGGGATGCGTGGGTCGCCCACCGCACCGAACAGAATGGCCGCGTAGTTCTCGGCAAAATCGACAAACTGCTGGTCCTCGATGCCACCGCCGCCGCGCAGCCAGCGCTCGGCACCGTAATCGAATTTCGCCAGCTCGAGCGGCACCCGCAGCGCGCGCAGCACCGCCACCGCCTCGCGGATCACCTCGGGTCCGATGCCGTCGCCCGGGATGACGGCGACCCGGCGGGTCATCGCCGCTCCTCGGTTCGCGCCTCCCGCTCGTACGCGGTCGCATTGCGCTCGACGGTCTCGGCGTCCTTGGACGCGCGCTGCTTGATGTCCCCCCACTGCGCGCGCAGGCCCGTGTAGCCCCAGCGTTTGTTCTTTTCGATCGCGAAGTCGCCCGGCGCAAGCGCGCCCAGCCGGGGCCGGAGCCCGGCCAGGACCTGATAGCGCGCATCGTAAGCGGCCAGAAATGCCGCCGGCCGGTCGGCGTCCAAAAAGCGCCCAGCCGCCCGCCCCTGCTCCTCGGGCGGATAGTTCTCTTCGATCAAACGCAGGCAACGCTGGTGGTATTTCCAGGTCGACTCGATCGACCAGCGGGTCTCCTGATCAAGCAGGTCGAAAACCGCCGCCGCCTCGCCGCGCTCGAGCGCGCTGCGCAGGCGTGCACGCGCCTCCTCGGGGCTCTTGGCCCCGGGCGAGCAAGCGAGCGCGAACGCCAACGCCATGACTGGGCGCCACACGGTCCAATACTTTAGACTCTCGACTTCCGGCTGTCGACTGACTTCGGGATTTCGGGAACTTCGGCCCCCTCGTGGTGTCCCATGCTATAAATAACCTTCAGCCTCCGATGCCCGACGAGATCGCGCTTCCACCTTCCTCTTCCGCCGGTACCGCCGCACCCGGCGAGCTGGATGAGTTCGCGGGAATCGAGCCGCCGCGGCGCATGCGCTCACCCATCCTGGCCGTGCTGGCCGCGCTTCTGGCCGGCTACCTCATGTTTCATCTGCGCACCGACCTCGTGTACTGGCTGCAGGGACGGGCGGGCCCGCACGCGCTCGGTGACGCCCGCAAAGCGCTTCTCGCACTGCCGCCGCCCAACCGCTTCGTGACCCTCGAGGGCGCGCCCGATCGATCCAACGCGGCCCTGCTCGATACTCGCGGCAAGGACGAGTTTCGGCAGTTTTTCCGGCTCCTTGGCACCAACTCGCGGATCCTGGTGCTGCGCACGTACGGGAGCCTGCCCAATGCGCGTGCGCTGCGCGACCAGTTCAGCGGTCGCCTGATCGGATTTCACGACCTGTCGTTCGCGGACTCGATCCGCGAGTGGTTCCGGACCCGCGTCAGCGCCACGCACTTTTTTCCACCCGCCCAGCTCGAGGCCAAGCTGGGCCAGGGTGAGGTCGAGCTCGACGATCTGGCCGGCGACCCGGTGCGGCTGCGCGCCGACTCCCGGCTGGCCCTCGATCTCGTGTTCCCCGACCAGGTGCGCCTGACCCTGCCGCGCGACCGCTTCCCCATCGCCGAAAGCGCACGCGCCACGCTGCAGAAGCTGGGCTTTTCCGACGCCGCCCCGGTGGCGCTGCCGGTGCGGCTGCCCGATCCGGCCGGATTCTACCTGCTCTATGGCCGGCCGCGCCCGGAGTTGCGCGACGCCGTCGAGCACAACCTGAAGGCGCTGTCGCCGCAGGTCCAGGTGACGCCCGACCCCGCCGATCCGGCGCAGATCTACGCGGCCATCCCGAAGTCGGTCTACCCCGAGGGTCCTGGGCAGGCTCTGCGCGCGGTCGGAAACCTGGGCTTCGAAAACGCGCAGCCGCCACCGCTCGCGTTTCTGGCCACGCTGCCGGTGGGGCGGCGCGACGCCACGCTGGACGCGCTCGAGAAGCTGGACCCGCGCATCGCGGTCGCGCTGCGCATGGAGACCTATGAAAAGAGCTTTGGCGAGCTGGGCCAGCAGGCGGCCGGGCTCGACTTCACGCACGTGGCCAGCATCAAGCTGATCGAGCCGCTCGCGATCCCGGACGACGCGCAGGTGCTGGTCGAGGGCGACACGCCGTCGTCGTATTGGTACGTGCCCCTGATGTACGTTCTGCTGCTCTTGTTTCTCGGCTTCAACCTATTCGCGCTGCGCGAGGCCCGGCCTTGGCGATTCGCCTCTTCGACTCGCTGACGCGGCGCAAGGTCGAGCTCGAGCCGCGGAACCCGCCGCACCTGGGCGTCTACGTGTGCGGTGTGACCGTGTACGATCGCTGCCACCTGGGCCACGCCCGCGTCTACGTGGTGTGGGACACCGTGATCCGCCACCTGCGCGCCCGCGGCTATGACGTAACCTACGTCCGCAACATCACCGACGTGGACGACAAGATCATCCAGCGAGCGGGCGAGCGCGGCATTTCGACCGAGGCGCTGGTCGAGGAAACCATCGCCGAGATGCAGCGCGACTTCGATGCGCTGGGCGTTTTGCCGCCCGATGTCGAGCCCCGAGCCACCCGCCACATCCCGGAGATGATCGCCCATATCGAGGCGCTCATCGCGCAAGGCACCGCCTACGTTTCCGAGGGCGACGTCTATTTCGCGGTCGATCGATTTGCCGACTATGGGGCCTTAAGCGGGCAGTCGATCGATGAGCTGCGCGCGGGCGCGCGTGTGGAGCCGGGTGAGAAAAAGAGAAACCCGCTCGACTTCGCGCTCTGGAAGGCCGCCAAGCCCGGCGAGCCGTTCTGGGAAGCCCCCTGGGGGCGCGGCCGGCCGGGTTGGCACATCGAGTGCTCGGCCATGTCGAGCAAGTATCTGGGCCCGTCGTTCGACATCCATACCGGCGGCCCGGATCTGCTGTTCCCGCATCACCAGAACGAGATCGCACAATCACAATCCCTGACCGGGCCCGGCACGTTTTCCAAATATTGGATGCACAACGGCTACGTCAATCTGCGCGGCGAGAAGATGGCCAAGTCGACCGGCAACGTGGTCTGGATCCGGCAGGTGACCGAGCGCCACGACGCCGAAGCGCTGCGGCTCTATCTGCTCTCGATTCACTATCGCAGCCCGATCAACATCGAGATCGAGGCGCGGGACGGAAACCTGTTTTTGCCGGGCGTGGCCGAGGCCGAGCGGCGGCTCGAGTATTTCTACACGACCCTGCAACGGCTGGACGATCTGCTTGCCGACGCGCGCGGCGACGACCGTTCGCCGCTCGTGGACGGCTTCGGCGAGGCCATGGACGACGACTTCAACAGCGCGGTCGCGCTGGCCACGATGGGCGAGGCCGCGACGCGCGCCAACCAGCTGCTCGACGAGCCCAAGGCGGTACCCAAGGCCGAGCGGCGCAGCACGCTGCTCGCGCTGCGCCAGGGCCTGCGCCAGATGGGCGACGAGCTGGGGCTGCTGGCACGGCCGCCCCAGACCTACCTTTTGGCGCGGCGGG
>DATFWX010000251.1:0-59748 GCA_035258845.1 Polyangia bacterium
CCCGCCTGTCACGTCGCCAGCCTTCGGTGCCGGGCCGCGAGGACTGGATCCGGGTGCGACTGCGTGAAGGCCTGGCCGAGCCGCTGCTGGGCGGCTCGTCGGCCCTGTCCAACCTGGTCGACTCGGACGGCTACATTCGCATCGACGCCGGCTGCGAGGGCATTGCCGAGGGCGAGGAGGTCGAGGTCCTGCTGCACACGTAGCCGGCGGCTCAGCGCATCGCGCGCTCGGCCTTGCAGGCGGTCGAGCGCGGATAGGCCGCGATCACATCGACCACGCCGGGCGGCAGCTGGCCCAAGATCGGGGCCAGGCTTTCCGAAAGCAGCTTGCGGTTGGCGGCCTCGTCGTAGTCGCGAAAGCGCGCGCTCACGTCGCCGGTTGCGTCGTCTGCCATGTCGAGCATGCGCACGGGCGTCAGGCACGATGGATCGAACTTGCCGAGCTCGACGCTCTTGATGCGCCAGCTCGCGCGGCTCCGAAACCAGACCTTGAGACGGACCGGGTCGTAGACGATGTTCCATTTCGAATAATCGCCCTGCGACACCGCCTCCAGGATCTGAAAGGCGCGTCCGACCAGATCCTTGCCCGGCGTACGCACCATTTGCGCGGCGCGCGCGAAGCGCTCGAGCGAGCCCGGGCCGCCCGGCGGCGCCTTGGCATGGGCCCGCAGGAAAGCCACCGACTCGGCGTACGTGTTGTTGGTCAGCACCTTGGCCGGCAGCGCGGCGCCGCTCGACACCAAAAGCCTTCCGCCCACATACTCGAACGCCGCGCAGGCGCCCGAACGATCGCAGGCCAGATAATGGATGCGACCATAGGTCGGCGCCACCCGCACCTCGTCGGCGTGCGCGACCATCTCCGGGACCGTCGCGTAGTTGTCGAGTTGGTACTGGATCCACTGCAGACCGTCGAGCCCCGGGCGCTGGTCGGCAGGCGGATAGACGCTCGAATCGAGCCACATGATCTCGATGACCAGCCCGCGCTCGTTCATGCCGCCGTTGGGCAGCTCGCGGCCGTACTGGTTGAAGGTCAGGCTCTCCCATCGCGACACCCAGCGCGCGGCCGGGCCGCCGGCAGGGGTCGGCAGGGCCTGCTTGGCCACCCCGCGCTTGTTGACCAGAACCAGAGCCTGCACCTGGTCCCAGTCGTAGCTCTTGCCCACGACCCGCGCCTGACCCGCCTCGAGCAGAAAGGTCGTGCACGCGAGCACCCAGCCCACGATGTGCGCCATGGCTTCAAAGCCTATCAGATTGCGCTAAAGTGGCCATGGCATGCGCAAACCGCGCTATCTGCGCATGATGGACGCTGGACCGGCCTGGGCCGCCCTGCGCGCCGCGGTCCGGGTGGCCGAGCCGCGAGCTGAAGAGGAAATCCCGGTCGAGGCGGCAGCCGGCCGCATCGCGGCCGCGCCCGTTCACGCCGCGATGTCGTCGCCCAGCTTCCAGGCCGCGGCCATGGACGGTTTCGCGGTGCGGGCCGCCGACACCGAGGAGGCCAGCGAGGCGCATCCCATCCGGCTCGCGCTCGATCGAGCGGCGCGCCCGATCGACACCGGCGACCCCATCCCCGACGGCTTCGACGCGGTGGTCAAGATCGAGGATGTGCAGATCCCCGAGGGCAGCGGCGAGATTGAAATCACGCGCGCCCTGGTGCCCTGGCACAACGTGCGCCTGGTGGGCGAGGACATCATCCAGGGCGACATGATCGTGGCCCGCGGGCGCCGCATCACCCCGTTCGACCTGGGCGCGCTGCTCTCGGCCGGGCTGACCACGGTGCGGGTGCGGCGCCGGCCCCGGGTCGTGCTCCTGCCAACCGGCGACGAGATCGTCGAGCCCGGCAGCGCCCGCGCGCGCGCCCGCGGCGCCATCATCGAGTTCAATACCCGCATGCTGGCCGGGATGGTCGAGGAGTGGGGTGGCGAGCCGGTTCGTCTGGCCCCGATCCGCGACGACCCGGCAGCCCTGGAGGCGGCGGTTCGGGCCGCGCTCGCGCACGCCGACTGCGTGGTGGTCAATGCCGGCTCGTCGGCGGGCGCCGACGACTACACGCCCGACGTGATCGGCCGGGTGGGCCGCCTGCTCGTGCATGGGGTCAACCTGATGCCCGGCAAGCCCACGGTCCTGGGCGTCACCTCCGACGGACGCGCGCTCCTGGGGCTGCCCGGCTATCCGGTCTCGTGCGTGGTCGCGGCCGAGCGTTTCCTGGCCCCGCTTCTGGCCCACCTTCTGGGCACCGCAGCGCCGGTGCGCGAGCGCGTGCGCGCCCTCCTGGCGCGCAAGACGGCCAGCAAGATCGGCCACGAGGAGGTCGTGCGCGTGCAGCTGGCGCGGGTGGGTGAGCGCTATGTCGCCCATCCGCTTGGACGGGGCGCCGGGATCATCACGTCGCTGACGCGAGCGGCCGGCCTGCTTGGAATCGACGCTCTTTCCGAGGGCCTTTCGGCTGGCAGCGAGGTCGAGGTCGAGCTTCTGCGCCCGCGCGCCGAGGTGGACCGCACGCTCCTGCACGTGGGCTCGCACGATCTCGCGCTCGACCTCCTGGCCGACCTCCTGCCGGCACGCAGCCTGGTCAGCGTGCACGTGGGCTCGATTGGCGGCCTGGTTGCGCTCGGCCATGGGCTGTGCCACTTCGCGGGCACGCACCTTATCGATCCGGAATCGGGCGACTACAACCTGGCCTACGTGCGCCGCTATGCGGGCGGCCGCGCCGTCACGCTGGTCGAGCTCGTGCGGCGCCAGCAGGGGCTGATCGTGGCGCCCGGAAACCCGCTCGGCCTGCGTGGGCTCGGCGACCTGGTGCGGCCGGGCGTGCGCTTCGTCAATCGACAGCGCGGGGCTGGTACGCGGCTGCTTCTGGATCTGCGGCTCGCGCAGGCGGGCCTGGACGCGGGGGCGATCGCGGGCTACCAGCGCGAGGAGCCCACGCACATGGCGGTGGCGGTGGCGGTGCAGGCGGAGGCGGCCGACGCGGGGCTGGGCGTACAGGCGGCCGCGAGGGCGCTCGGCCTCGACTTCGTGCCGCTGGAGTGGGAGCGCTACGACCTGGCCCTCCCGACCGAGGAGCTGGCCGGGCTGGGCGACCTTGTCGACCTGGTTCGGTCCGACACCTTCCGCGCCGCCGCAACCGGCCTGGGCGGGTATGATCCGGGCCAGAGTGGGCGGATAGTGGCCCAGCTGGCGCCGAGTTGACACCGCCCGAGCGCCAACGCTACGCTCGCTGCATGCGAAGTAGCTGGCTCACGCGCGCGGGCGTGATCTGGAGCATGCTCCTCCTAGGGTCCCAGCCCGCGGCCGCACAGAAGAAGTACAAAGTCTCGGTGGATTCGTCCCCGCAGCAGGCGGCGCTGTACGTGGACAGCAAGGCGGCCGGGATCCAGGCCTACACACCGGCCGAGCTCAAGCTGGCCCCGGGCGACTACAAGCTGATCATCGAGCTGCCGGGCTATCGGCCGCTCGAGGTGCACGTGGTGGTCAAGACGCGCGCAAAGCAGGAGTTCAAGTACGTGCTCGAGCGCGCGCCCCGGCCGGCCACGCTCGACCTGCGTGCCTCCGATGACAGCGCCACCGGCGCGGCCGTGTCGGTGGACGGCAAGCCATCGGGCCAGGTCCCGACCACGGTCGACGTTTCTGCGGGTCGCCACGAGGTCGTGGTCACGCGCGAGGGCTACAACGCCTACCGCGAATGGGTCGATGCCGCCGACAGCGAGCACCGGACCATGGTCATCACGCTTTCGCGCAAAGCGCCCGAAGGGGGCGCGCTTGTGGTCTCGGCCGACACCGACGGCGCCGAGGTGTGGATAGACGGCCAGCGCAAGGATGCCGCGCCGGCCGTCATCCAGGGCCTGCCCCCGGGCACGCATGTGGTCGAGGTCCGCAAGGAGGGTCTGCCGCCCTGGCGGCAGGACATCACGGTTGTCGCGGGCAGCCAGATCAAGATCACCGCCACCATCCTGGCCAGCGCCGGCGGCACGCTGCGCGTGATGTCCGCAACCGCGGGAGCCGAGGTCTACGTGGACGGCGAGCTCAAGGGCCAGGTTCCGCAGAGCATCTCGGGCCTGCGGCCGGGCACGCACCTGGTCGAGCTGCGCAAGAAAGGGTTTGCTTCGGCTTCGCAGGAGGTGCGCCTGAGCGCCGGCGAGGAGCGGGTGCTCAAGCTCGATCTCGGGACCGCGCGCGGCGAGAACGCCACCCTGAGAGTGGCCAGCGCGGTGCCCGACGCGGAGGTATTCATCGATGGCGGATCGGTGGGTCGTGCGCCCATCGAGCGCCCGCTCGAGCCCGGTCACCACATTGTGGTGGTGCAGAAGTCGGGCTATGCCGAGTACAAGCGCGAGCTCGACCTTACGGCCGGCCAGGTGACGGCCCTGACCGCGGATCTGCGCTCGGCGGGCGGGGTCAAGGTGATTGCGACGCCGGCGGGCGCCCAGGTGATCCTGGATGGCGTGCTGGTTGGCCCGACGCCGGCCACCCTGCCCGATGTACAGGCCGGCGAGCACGTGCTCGAGATCAAGGCCGCCGGCTACTACGACTACCGGCAGACCATCAAGATCGAGGGCGGCAAGCATCAGGTCGTGACCGCAGATCTCAAGATGATCCCGACCGAGCCCACGGGCGCCGCGCTGCTCGACGAGATCCGCGGCCAGACCTCGGTGGGGGGACGGGCCGTGCGCAAACGCTCGTTCACCGCCGACGTGAGCGCGGGGTATCCCTACTTCATCGACGCGCGGCTGACCGCCGGCGTGTGGTCGTCGGGCATGTTCGGTCTCGACGGCGGGGTCGAGATCCGGACCTTCTTCCTGCTCACCGACATCGCGCTGCAGGGCAAGTTCCAGTTTGTGGCCGCTGATCCGGTCTACCTGGCCATCCTGGCCGACTTCGGCGGCGGTGGCGGGCCCAACGGCCGCAACACGTTCTTCACCGACGTCGGGCTGGGCATGACGCTGTCCTTCAACAACCTGGTCAGCTTCTCGGCCCGAACCTGGCTCAACGCCTGGACCGATCGCTTCTGCCCGTCTCTCGATGACACGCAGACGGTGCCGCGCATGGAGTGCATGCAGCCGTTCAACCTCGGCAACGGAAAGCTCTACGACCCGCGCAAGGACCGGGACAACGACGCCCGTTGGTTCCTGGGCGCATGGGTGGATGTGTCGCTGTTGCAGCATGTGTCGCTGTTTCTGTCGCTCTATGGGGTGCCGTTCCAGAGCGAGCGCCTGATGTTCAAGAGCGTCTACAACGACTTTTTCCCAGACAGCGATCAGAAGGTGTACGGCCAGATCGGGCTGACCGCGAAGTATTAGACGGCGTCAGAACTGCAGGGGCGGCCGAGCCAGCGCGAGCTGCCAGCGCAGCGGATCGGTGGTCTCTAAAAGGCGCAGCCCGGCGCCGGGCGCGCCCTCCGGCCGCACCCAGGCTACGACCGCCCGGCCGCCGATCTCGGCGCCATCGGGTAGCGTCAGCGCGATCTCGATGGCCTGGCCGCGTACGAGGCAGGTGGGAACGCGCAGGCCCAGGCCGCCCAGCGACAGATCGTGCAGCCGCACATAGAGCGACCGTTCGGGCGAGCTGAGCCAGATCATCAGGCTTGAGCGGTGGCGGGGATGCTGCCGGTGCTCGGCGTTCATCGAGCCCGCCTGTGGACAAGCTGTGGGCGTGTCAGAATTTTCGCCGCTGCCACGCCCGCTTGTAAAAACGCTGTTGAATTCAGTGGTTGAGCTGTGCTACCCGAACAAATGTCTAGTATCATGGAGGACCGCGTCTGATGCCCGAGTTCACGCATTTGCATCTGCATACCGCCTACAGCCTGCTCGATGGCGCCATCCGGCTGCCCGACCTGTTCCCGAAGATCCTCGGCCAGGGCATGAAAACCGTTGCGGTCACCGACCATGGCAACATGTTCGGCGCGATCGACTTCTACAAGCAGGCCAAGGCCGCGGGCGTCAAGCCGATCTTCGGCTGCGAGACCTACGTTTCCTCCACCGATCGCAAGGATCGAACGAACCGGCGCAACTACCATCTTATCCTCCTCGCCAAGGACAAGGAAGGCTATCGAAACCTGTCTTATCTCAACTCGATGGGCTTTCTGGAGGGCTTTTACTATCACCCGCGCATCGACAAGGACATCCTGCGCGCGCGCGCGCGGGGCCTGTTCGGGCTGTCGGCGTGCCTGGGCGGTGAGGTGGCGCAGACCCTGATGAAGCAGGGTGAGGAGCGGGCCACCGAGGTTGCGCGCGAGTACGCCGCCATATTCGAGCCCGGCCACTTTTTTCTCGAGATGCAGCCCAACGGCCTGCCCGAGCAGGAAGATACCAACGCGGCCTGGCGGCGCATCTCGGCAAGAACCGGGATCCCGCTCATCTGCACCAATGACTGCCATTACGTGAGCCAGGGCGACGCCCGTGCGCACGAGATCCTCATGTGCATCCAACAGGGCAAGACCGTCCACGACGAGCGAAAGCTGCACCACAAGGTAGCGGCCTACTACATCAAGTCGCCCGCCGAGATGAACGCCTATTTCAAGGATGTACCGGAAGCGCTCGAGAACGCGGCCCGGGTGGGCGCCGCCTGCAATGTCGAGCTCGACCTGGGTCAGGTCTTCCTGCCGCGCTACCGCGCGCCCGCGGACGAGAATCTCGACGAGCACCTGCGCCTGGTGGCGCGCCAGGGCCTGGAGGGCCGGTTCGGCGAAATGCGCGCGCGCGGACGCAGCTTCGATCCCGATCAGTATCGCGAGCGGCTCGAGCGCGAGCTCGCGGTCATCTGCAAGATGGGCTTTGCCGGCTACTTTCTGATCGTGTGGGACTTCATCAAGTACGCGCGCGAGTCCGGGATCCCGGTCGGGCCCGGGCGCGGCTCCGGCGCCGGTTCGCTGACCGCATACGCGCTCCGCATCACCGACCTGGATCCGCTGCCGTATAACCTTTTGTTCGAGCGCTTTCTGAACCCCGAGCGCGTGTCGCGGGCCGACTTCGACATCGACTTTTGCATGAACGGCCGCGATCGGGTGATCCAGTACGTCACTGCGAAGTATGGCCAGGACAACGTGGGCCAGATCGCCACCATGCATCAGATGAAGGCGCGTCTGGTCATCCGCGACGTGGCGCGCGCGCTCGGCTTCGAGTACGGGGTGGCTGACAAGATCGCGAAGCTGGTGCCGGAGCCGGTGCAGGGCAAATCGCCGCCGCTCGGTGAGGCCATCAAGGCCGAGCCCCGCCTGCGCGAGCTGTACGATGGCGATCCCAAGTGCAAGGAGCTGCTCGACATCGCGATGAAGCTGGAGAACCTGAATCGGCACGCGGGCATGCACGCGGCCGGCGTGGTGATCGCAGAGCAGCCGCTGTGGGAGTACGTGCCTTGCTTCCGCGGCCAGAACGGCGAGCTGGTCACCCAGTTTGCCAAGGACGAGGTCGAGGAGGCGGGGCTGGTCAAGTTCGACTTTTTAGGCCTGAAGACGCTGACCGTCATCGACATCGCGGTCAAGCTGGTGCGCGCGGGCGAGCATCCCAATTTCGATCTGGGCGCGGTCACGTTCGACGATCCCGAGGTGTATCGGATGATCTCGGGCGGCGGAACCACCGGCGTGTTCCAGCTCGAGTCGAGCGGCTTCCGCGAGCTCTTGAAGAAGCTCAAGCCCGACTGCTTCGAGGACATCGTGGCCGCAGTCGCCCTGTACCGGCCCGGGCCGCTCGAGGGCGGCATGGTCGACGACTTCATCCAGCGCAAGCATGGCCAGAAGAAGGTCGAGTACCTGCATCCGGTGCTCGAGCCCATCCTGCGGGATACCTATGGGGTCATCGTGTACCAGGAGCAGGTCATGCAGATCGCGAGCGCGCTGGCGGGCTATTCGCTCGGCCAGGCCGATCTTCTGCGGCGCGCGATGGGCAAGAAGAAGAAGGAGGAGATGGAGAAGGAGAAGGCCAACTTCCTGCGCGGCGCCGAGAAGATGGGCGTGCCCGGACGCGCGGCCGGGCAGATCTTCGACTTGGTGGAAGTGTTTGCAGGCTACGGCTTCAACCGCTCGCACAGCGCCGCCTACGCGGTGCTGACCTTCCAGACGGCCTATCTGAAGCGGTACTACCCGGTCGAGTTCATGGCGGCTCTCTTGACCTGCGACAAGGACAAGACCGAGAACATCGTCAAGTTCATCGCGGAGGCGCGGGCGATGGGGCTGGAGGTGTTGCGGCCCGACATCGACGAGTCCGAGACCGACTTCTCGGTGGTCAAGACCGAAGCGGGCCGCAAGGTCATCCGATTCGGGCTGGGCGCGGTCAAAGGCATCGGCGAGGGCGCGGTCGAGGCGATCCTATGCGCGCGGCGCGAGGGCGGACGGTTTCTGTCGCTCTACGATTTCGCCGAGCGCATCGATCACAAGCGGGTCAATCGGCGGGTGCTGGAAGCGCTCATCAAGTCGGGCGCATGCGACGGCGTGGCCGCGCGTGCGAGCGCCCACCGGGCCCAGCTCCTGGCCGCGCTCGACCAGGCGGTCGAGCGCGCGCAGACCGCCCAGCGCGATCGCGATAGCGGACAGACCTCGCTGTTCGGGGCGTTCGAGGCGCCGGCCCACGAGGCCCACCCGAAGAGCGCCCAGTATCCGGCGGTCGAGGAGTTTTCACCGAAGCAGAAGTTGGCGTTCGAAAAGGAGAGTCTTGGGTTCTATATCACCGGCCATCCGCTCGACCGTTACGCCGATGATCTGCGCCGCTACGCCAACGCCACCACGGCCGAGCTCGAAGAGAGGGGCACGCGCGCGCGGGTATCGGTGGCCGGCATCGTGTCGAACTTTCGCGAGCGCCCGCTCAAGAGCGGCAACGGGCGTATTGCGTTTTTCGATCTGGAAGACCCGTACGGCCAGGTCGAGGTCCTGTGCTTCTCGAAACCGTTCGAGCAGTTCGCCGACGTGCTCAGGTCGGACGAGCCGATTCTGGTGAGCGGGATGGTGCAGATGGAAGGCGAGGATGCCTCTAGCCAGGTGCCCAAGCTGCGTCTGGAGGAGGCGGTCCTGCTCGCGCGCCTGCGCAGCGAGAAGACCACTCGCATGCACCTGCACCTGCCGGCCGACGGGGTGACGCGCGAGCAGCTGGTCGAGCTCAAGCGGCTGCTCGCCGAGGCACCGGGGAGCTGTCAGGTCTACCTGCACCTGGGCATCGCGAAGCGGTCGGAAACCGTGCTGCCGCTGGGCTCGTCTTTCCAAGTCAAGCCGAGCGACGAGCTTCTGCTCTCGATCGAGCGCCTGTTCGGGGGCCGGGTCGCGCAGCTTCGCTGAGGCCGCTCAAGATGCGTGTGCGCGCGCCGCGAAGTCGGCGGCCGCCAGCGAGTAAACCGGATCGGGCTGGGCCGCATGCTCGCGCAGGCAGGCTTCGGTGAGCTTGATCGCGTGCTCGTCTTGCGTCGCCACCGCGCGCTCGACCAGGTCCTCGCGCCTAGGTGCCGGCGCGGCCCCCGCGAGCGCGGTCGCTGGCGGGTGCTGCGCGAAGGCACAATAGAGGCCGGCCGCAGCCTGCCAGGTGAAGCGCAGCAGATCGCGTCTGGCTTCGGCCGGCGCGAACGGCGTGAGCAGCCGCGCGGCGGCGGGCCCGGTCACGCCGTGGACGAAGGCGATCGGCCTTGCGTCCGCGTTCGCGAGGTAGGTGCGGGCGAAGATGGCAGTCAGATCCGACAGGAAGGCGCCGCCGTCGCCGCTCGTGTCCACGCGATCGATGACCGGCGGAAAGCTCGCCAGCGCCTGCAGCTCGCGGACCGCGACCTGGAAGCCGCTGACGTTGCGGCCCGGCGGCACTCGTTCGAGCCCGGCCACCACCTGCGAAGGCCGTGCTCCGCGCGGCGCCGCCATCGCGCGCGCGGGCAGGGGCTGGAAGCGGGCCGCCCAATAGCCGAGGGCGCAGGCCAGCTCGTGGCGCCTGGGCGCGGTTTCGCCGCGTCCCAGGCTGCGCGCGGCATGGGCGGTGCGGAGGAGCCCGTGAAAGAGGACTGCCGCCGTACCCGGCACGAGGCGCACGAGCCACCGGGCGAGCACGTCGCGCCACGGCGCAGCCGCAAGCTCGCGGTCGAAAAGCGCGGTGAGATCGCCGACTCGGGTGAAGTCGCCCAGGGCTCCGCGCCACCCATCCGCCGCCGTGATGCGGTTGCGCTCGCTCGGCGGCGGCTGCAACCGCTTGCGATAGCGGTTGACCCAGGGCAGCACGGCATCGGGTCGGCCCAGCGCGACCAGCGCCTCCGCGGCCATCGGGCCGTGGTTGCTGAGGCCCCCGAACTCGGGGCCGGTGCGCGCGAGCAGGCCCAGCGCCTCGTCGATCACATCTGCATTGCTGGCCGCTTTTGCCGCACCGCCAAGCAGGGATGCGCCCGCCACCAGAGCCACCTCGCGCCCGAACTCGCGACGCGTCAGAGTGCGCCGCTCTTGCATCGCTCTCCAGCTTAGCGCAACCGAAGGCTTGGAGCTAAGCTATGCGCGTGCGTGCCTTCGTGCCCCTGCTTGTGTGCGCGGGCTGCGTGTACGTGGGCGCGCCCGGCGATCCGGCGCCGCCCGACCGCCCGCCTGCGACGCCCAAGCCAGCCGGGCCGGGCCTGCCCACCGCCACCCGCTGGGACGGGCAGGACTACTGCCGCGTGCCGTTCTCGACCGGGCTGGGCTGGGCCGATCCGATCGGCCACCTGTTCGGTCTCACGCAGCCGGTGGAGCACCTTTATATTCTCCTGCACGACGTGGCGGCCAGCGGCCGCGTGATTCCGTCGCCCAACCTGGGCGCCAACGACGAGGTCGACATCGACGGCGACTGGAATTTTCTGGTGATTCTCGACCCGGGTCAGGAGCTGCTTCTGGGCAAAGGCAACTTCGACCACGATTACGCGGGCGGCATCGGCGCCGAGATCGATCATACCGATCTGCCCGAGCCGATGTGGCCGCGGCCCGGTGACCGCGTGTGGATGCGCGGCGACTGGGTGGTCGACTGCTGGAAGGACATCGCGCAGGGCGAGATCCATCCCGCGTTCGCGGTGGTGGTCGAGCGGGGCGACGAACGGTGGGTCAACTATGTGCGCCGTTCCGGCGTGTTCACCGACCTTCTCGACGGCGTCCGCGACCAGCGCGTGGATCCGGATCCGGAGGTGACCTTCCACCTGGTGCCGACTGGTCCGTCCGGCCCCGGCCAGCGCGCGGCCCTTCTCGAGACGCTCGACCGGCAGCTGCGCGGCGTGGCGTTCGAGGATGTGCGCGCGGAGCCGGAGGCGCTGGTGGTGCACGTTCGCCTCGACGAGGGCGGACAGTACTATGCCCACCTGCGCGTAGGCTGGCGCTGAGCGGCCGGCCTAGAACGCCGCGCCCAGGCCCCCGAGCGCGATCGCACCAACGTTCAGATTGGTGACCCGCACGGCGCTGACCCCGGCCTGGCCGATGAGCGCAACCGGGCCCAGCGTGAGGCTTGCGGTCGGGCCCGCGATCAGATCGTAGTCGGCCTCCAGCTTGGCGCGCCGCTTGCCCGGATCCGAGCCCAGATCGAAACGGAACCGGGTGTCGAGGCCGGCCTGCAGGCGCTCGCGCAACGAGTACAGGGCGGCCAGGCGCACCTCGCCGTCACGCTCGGCAGCCTCCGGATCCTGCCCGTACACCAGGTTGGCAAACATGCCGAGGCGGCCGGCGCGGCGGCCGACCGTGAAGATGGCCTCGACCTCGCCCTCGCCTTCACTGAAGCCTTCGGGCTTGTAGACCACCGCGGCCGAGGCGTCGACCCCGTGGCGCTCCTGGCTGAGCGCCTGCACGTGCAGACCAAAGGTCGGCTTGAGGGTGTTGGCGGCGTCGGTATACACCGCGCCCGCGCGCACCGCGATGGGGCCCCAGAGATGGATCTCGGTCGCGCCTTCGAGCAGCGCGCTCTTGCGCGCCGAGTCGTAGCCCGACAGTGTGGTCACGAACGCGGCCTGGGTATCGACCCGCGAGGCAAGCGTGAAGGGCAGGAACATCCCCGCCTCGGCGCTGCGCGTGGCGCCGCCGGGCGCCGGAGTGGGCTCGAGGTCCTGGCCCAGCGCCGCGGACGGCCCCAGCAGCCCGGCTGTCGCGAGCACGTAGGCCAGTGTCCGACGTTTTCCCATCTTGGTTCCTCCGCAGACTTCCCCGGCCAAGCTCGGAAAATACACCGGGCGCGTGGGGAGTGCCAGCCCGGCTTTTTGGCGCACCGCGTTGACGTGCAACAGACGGTTACATCCGTGATTCACTCTGTCAATGACGACGCCCACAACCAATGCGCCGCCATCCCCAAAACGGGGTTTCCAAGGTTTTGGCGAATATGATAGCCTCGGCCAGTCCGAGGGGAACATTACGGAGGTCTCGGGATGCGCGCATTTGTCACTTCCATCAGCGCTCTTGTGCTCGCGACGCTCGCCTGCTCCCGCACAGCGCCAGCACCCACGGTCCCCGGCATGGCGGCACCTGCGGGTGGCGCCGATCGGGCGGCGGCACCGGCCACCATCCTCTATCACGTGGGCAGCTTCGACAGCCGAAGCGTGGTCGCGATCAGCGAGGACGGCGCGGGCGCAGCCGTGACCTTGTCGGCCGCTGGCGCCAGCGCTTCCTTCGTGACTGCGCTCGAGGGCCGACGCGTGCTGATTGCCGAGCGCGCCGCGGACGGGAGCCTGGCGCGGCTCATCGCAGTGGGCGTCGACGGGTCGGGCCGCCAGGTCGTCGGCACCGCTCCCGCCGGCTATGAAGGTGTGGCCAAGGCGCTCGTGTCGGGCCCGATCGTGGTGGCCGCGCTCCAGCGCGCGGGCGGCCTCGGGGTGACCGATCTCTATGTCTTCCCGCCCGGAGGCGCGGCCGTTCAGCTCGCGCAGGGGGCGACGCTTTCAGCAGTCGGCAGCGGCCGGGTGCTCTACCTGGCCAGCGCGCATGCAGCCGAGGGAAGCGGCGATGCGCGCAGCATCGCTCTCGACGCGACCGCCGATGTGGCGCTGGGCGGCGGCGACGGCCAGGATCAGATCGTCCAGACCGACGGCGTGCGGGTTCTCTTGACCATTCACGGCGCGGCCGTGCGTCTGGTCGGCTTCTCGGGCGAGGGCGCGGTCACCCTGGCCACTGCGGGCGCGAACCTTCGTGCGTTTGCGCTCGGCTCGGGCCGCATCCTGTACACCCGCGACGGCGCGCTGGCCTCAAGCAGCCTGGACGGCACCGATGAGCGCGTGCTCGCGCCGGCCGCCACCCCGATTCTCGTCGCGCCCGACGGCCGCATCCTGTTCGCGAGCGGCGGCGCGCTGTCCTCGGTGGCTCCGCTGGGCGGCGTGGTTCGGGTGCTCGACGCGCACGCGGGCGCGAGCGTCCGCTTCGCGCGCATCTTCGGCGACAGCGTCATCTTCACCGGCGACGGGGCCGAGTGGGCTGCCCTGCGCGCGGCCAGGCTGGACGGGTCGGGCGCTCGCGTGCTGTTCGAGCGCGAGGTCACGCTGCCCATCGCGGCCGGCGTGACCTCGAGCGGGCACGTGGTGTTTCATGCCTCGTATCTGGGGCAGCTCGAGGGCGGACAGGTGCTGTCGGCCAAGCTCGACGGCACCGAGACCCAGCAGATCGGGCGCGACGTGTACTCGACCGAAGGCACCCGAAGCGCCAACGTCCCCGCCGATCAGGATTTCGAAGCGCTGACGCCAAGCGGGCGCGTCATCCTGGAGAGCGAGTATGAAGGCTCGACCTTTGGAGCCCAGCTGCTCGTGGGCGCGCCTGCAAGCGGCGCCGCGCGTGAGCTGACCGCGCTCGGAAGCGTTCGCTTTGCCGCTTTGATCCCGTAGCCTGCGCTGGCTCCGCGCAGGCTCCGCGCACACCTCCGGGCACACCCATCCATAGCGTCCTCGCCGATTTCGTGTAGGATACCCGCATCGTGGGCGACGATCCGCTCAAGGCGCTGCGCGAACGCATCGACCTCATCGATGACGAGATCCTGCGCCTGCTCAACCAGCGCGCGGAAGTCGTGCAAAAGGTCGGCAAGATCAAGGAGGCCCGGCGCGACCCATTTTACGCGCCGGTGCGCGAGCGCGCGATTGTCGATCGGCTGTCTGCGCACAATCCGGGACCCTTCCCGGGCGAGGCCATCCGGCCGGTGTTCCAGGAAATCATCAGCGCCTGCCTGTCGCTCGAGCTGCCGCTCAAGGTGGCCTACCTGGGCCCCGAGGCCACCTTCACGCATATGGCATGCAAGCGCCGCTTCGGCCTGTCGGCGCTGTACCTGCCCTCGGGCACCATCTCGGGCGTCTTCGACGAGGTGGAAAAGGGGCTGGCCGATTACGGGGTGGTCCCGATTGAAAACTCGACCGAGGGCGTGGTCACGCACACGCTGGACTCGTTCATCGATTCGCCGCTTTCCATCTGCGGGGAAATCGTGCTCGAGGTATCACACTGCCTGCTCAACCGCTCGGGCGAGGCAGCTGACATTCAAAAGGTGTACTCGCACCCGCAGGCAGTCGCGCAGTGCCGCAAGTGGCTGGCCGAGAACCTGCCGCGCGCGGCCGTCATCGACGTGGCCTCGACCGCGCTGGCCGCGCGGCTGGCGCGCGACGATCCGCAGAGCGCGGCCGTGGCCTCGGAGCTGGCCGGACAGCTCTACGATCTGCGCGTGTGCAAGCGCAAAATCGAAGACCACGCGCAGAACGTGACCCGGTTCCTGGTCATTGGCACGCGCGCCGCCGAGGTGAGCGGGCGCGACAAGACCTCGCTGCTGTTCTCGGTCAAGGACGAGCCGGGCGTGCTGTTCCGGGTGCTGCGGCCGTTTGCCGAGCACAAGGTCAATTTGACCAAAATCGAGTCGCGACCGTCGCGCAAGCGGCCCTGGGAGTATGTGTTCTTCATCGATCTCGACGGCCACGCGCACGATGCGCTGGTCGCGCGCGCAATCGAGGAGTTTTCTCATGCCTGCGACTTCGTCAAGGTCCTCGGCAGCTACGCACGGGCGGAGCACGATGAAGCCAAAACCTCCTGAGCCCATCGTTCCGCCCAACATCGAGCAGCTGGTCCCGTACATCCCGGGCAAGCCGATCGAGGAGGTGGAGCGCGAGCTCGGCATCGCGGGCGCCTACAAGCTGGCTTCCAACGAAAACCCGGTGGGCCCCTCGCCGCGCGCGCTGGAGGCCGTGCGGCGGGCGCTGAGCGAGCTGCACAGGTACCCCGATGGCAGCGCGAGCGCGCTGCGCAGCGCGCTGGCCACGCGCCACGGCGTCACGGTGGACGAGATCGTGGTCGGCAACGGCTCGGCCGAGCTGATCGAGCTGTTGGTGCGCACCTTCTGCGCGCCCGGCAGCGAGGACGAGGTGCTCACGGGGCGGCCTTCCTTCGCGATCTACGAGCTGGAAGCGCAGGCGCACGGCGTCCGGCACGTCGGGGTTCCGCTCGATGCCGAGCTGCGCTACGACGTCTCGGGGCTGCTTGCCGCCGCCTCCGCACGCACCAAGATCTGCTTCATCGCCAATCCCAACAATCCGACCGGGACCTACATGCCGGCGCCGGACCTTTCACGCCTCGCGCGCGAGCTGCCCGAGCACGTGATCCTGGCGGTCGACGAGGCTTACTTCGAGTACGCAACCGCGCCCGACTATCCGGATTCACTCGCGCTGCGCGGATTGCGCGAGCGCCTGCTCGGCCTGCGCACGTTCTCCAAGGCCTATGGGCTGGCCGGGCTGCGCGTCGGGTACATGGTTGGGCCGCCCAAGCTCGCGCAGTACGTGCAGCGCGTGCGGCCGGCCTTCAACGTCAACTCGCTGGCCCAGGTGGCGGCGCTGGCCGCCATGCGCGATGACGATCAGGTGGCGCGCTCGCGGGGCGTGACCTCGGAGGGGCTGGCCTTTCTCAAGCGCGAGCTGGGCCAGCTGGGCATCAAGGTGTGGCCTACGCAGGCCAACTTCGTGTTCGTCGATGTGGGGCGCGACGCGCGCGCGGTCTATCAGGCGCTCCTCCAGCGCGGTGTGATCGTGCGGCCCATCGGCGGGCCGCACAACCTGCGCATCACGGCCGGATTGCCGGCCGAGAACGAGCGGCTCCTGCGCGCGCTGAAGGAAGTGCTGTCGGCATGACCCGGTTCGCCGAGGTTGCGCTCGTCGGCACCGGTCACATCGGCGGCTCGCTGGTGCTCGCGCTGCGGGCGGCCGGAGGGGCGGCCCGCGTGGTCGGCTTCGATCGCGACCCGGCACACGCGGCGCGCGCGCGCGAGCGCGGGATCGTGGACACGGTGGCGGCCAGCGCGGCCGCGGCGGTGGCGGGCGCCGATCTGGTGCTGCTCGCGGTCCCGGTGCGCGCGTTGCCGGCGCTGCTGGCCGACATCGCGACCGCTCTGCCGCGCGGCTGCCTGGTCCACGACGTGGGCTCGACCAAGGCGCGCATCGTGGCGGCGGCCGAGGCCACGCTGCCGGCGCCGGGCCGCTTCGTGGGCGGGCACCCGCTGGCCGGCCTGGAGCGCAGTGGGCCCGATGCCGCCGACGCCGAGCTGTTCCGGGACAAGAAGGTGTTCTTGACCCCGACCGCGCGCACGGAGCCGACTGCGCTGGCAGCGGCGGAGGCGCTGTGGGCGGCCGCGGGTGCGCGCACGGTGCGGATGGAGGCCGGCCGCCACGACGCGCTGATGGCCGCGGTCTCGCACCTGCCGCACGCGGTCGCCTATGCGCTCACTGCAGCCGTGGCCGCCTACGGGCCCGAAACGGCCGGGCTCAGCGCGGGCGGCTTTCGCGACACCACGCGCATCGCCTCCAGCGATCCCACCATGTGGCGCGACATCTTTCTCGACAACCAGGTCGCGCTGTGCGCAATGCTGGACCAGTTTGGAAAAGCGCTCGCCCATCTGCGCAGTTTGATCGAGGCTGGGGAGGCAGCTCCACTGGAGCGCGAGCTAGGCCGCCTGCGGGCCCAGCGGGAGAGGATCCTGGGATGAGACGAGGCGAGGGGCCTCACGCAACCGGGAATCGCGGTCGTCAACCGGCTGCACCGGTTCGTGCGGGCCGAGCCCGAGGGGCCCCACACAGTGGGGCGAGGGCGGGGCGGTTGATCGATGCGAGCGCAGCGAGCGACGACAGCCGAGTCGGGGTCGGCCTTGTCGGCGGCGCAGCGACAGCGGAGCCGCGTGGTCGCCACAATCGGAGACAGGCTGCTCTCGCGCTGGCATTGTGCTGGGCCGCCTGCGCGGGCTCGCCGCGCGGAGCCAAAAGGCTTGCGCCCGAGGACGAGCTGCTCGCGTTCGCGCCTACCGGCGCCAGCATGCTGGTCGACGTCGACGTGGCCCGGGTGCGCGACTGGTCGAGCGCGCACAAGCTGCTGGAAGCGCTGTCGCGGCAGCGCCAGGAGCTGGCGGCCGCGCTCGGGTTCGACCTGGTTCAGGACGTGGATCGGCAGCTGTTGTGGTTCCGGCGCCTGGGCAGCGCGACCGAGTACGTGGCCATCTCGCGTGGGCGCTTCGAAGCCGGACGCGTCCGCGCCGCGGTCGAGTCGCGGGGCGGCAAGGTACTGGCATATCGCGGCGTGCCGTTTTTTCAGGCCGGCGACTCGGCGGGCGTGTTTCTGGCCGACAACACCTTCGCGCTCGGCACGATCGCGGGTGTGCAGGCGGCGGTGGACGTGCTCCATTCGGTCGCGCCCGCGGCCAAGTCCGACGAGGAGGTCATGCGGCTGCGGGCCAGCGCGGGCCTGAGCGGGCGCACGATCGTGCGCGTGGCTGCGGTGGTGCCGCCCAGCGAGGGCGAGCGGCGCTCGCATCTGCGCTCGCTGGTCTGGCGGGTCGACGCGGGCGCGGGCCTCGATGTGACCATGACCAGCGAGCACGAGGACGTCGCGCAGGCGACCGAGGGCGCTCAGCAGCTCAAGCAGCTGGCGCTCGACGCGCGCCAGCAGCTCGGCGGAATGGGGCTGGGCGCGTATCTGGACGCGTTGCTCGTGACCACGCAGGGCACGCGCGTGATGGCCAGCCTGCGCCTTTCCGACCAGCAGTGCGAGGAGCTGGCGGGTCTGCTCGCGCGCCTGATGCCGCTCCTGATGCAGAGTGCGGGCTGGCCCCCCCAAAACGGCAAGCCGTGAGCTATCGCGTGCGGCCACCAGCGCGCCCGCTCGCGGGTGCGGTGACGGTCCCGGGCGACAAGTCGATCGGTCACCGCGCCCTCATCCTGGCCGCGCTCGGGGACGGGCGCGCGCGCGTGAGCGGCCTCGGGGGCGGGCAGGACAACCAGCGCACGGTGGACGCGCTCACAGCCCTGGGCGTTGCCATCACGCCGGCCGGCCCCGATGCGCTGGTGATTGATGGAGTCGGGTGGGGCGGCCTGACGGCACCGGCGCAGCCCATCGATTGCGGCAACTCGGGCACCAGCATGCGCCTTCTCGCCGGGCTCCTGGCCGGGCAGCCCTTTTCGAGCACCCTCGACGGCGACCGCTCACTGCGCGGGCGGCCGATGGCGCGGGTGTGCGGTCCCCTTTCCGCCATGGGTGCGCGCATCGAGGGCGCTCCCGGCGCGCGGCCGGGCGAAATCTACCCGCCTCTTTGCGTAGCCGGCCGGCGGCCGCTCCTCGGCATTGATTACGCGAGCCCGATTGCGAGCGCGCAGGTCAAGAGCGCGCTGCTTCTGGCCGGGCTGTACGCACAGGCGCCGGTGCGGGTGCGCGAGCCCGCTCCGTCGCGCGATCACACCGAGCGCATGCTGCGTGCGCTGGGCGTCCCGGTCTCTGTGCCCGCGCCCGGCGAGGTGGTGCTGGATCCGACCGGCTTCTCGCGCCGCCTGCCCGCGCGCGATTGGCAGGTGCCGGGCGATCTGTCGTCGGCGGCGTTCCTGCTGGTGGCGGGGCTCCTGGTGCCGGGCAGCCAGGTGACCGTGCGCGGGGTCGGGCTCAATCCAACCCGCACCGGCGTGCTGGACGCGCTTCGGGCCATGGGCGCCGACCTGCGGACCTCGAGCGTGCGCGAGGAAGGCGGCGAGCCGGTGGGCGACGTGACTGCACGCGCGAGCGCTCTTCATGCGACCACGCTCGCGGGCACGCTGTCCGTGCGCGCGCTCGACGAGATCCCAATTCTGGCGGTGGCGGCGGCCTGCGCCAGCGGCACCACGGTCGTGCGCGACGCGGTCGAGCTGCGGGTCAAAGAGTCGGATCGGATCTCCCAGATCGTGAAAGAGCTTGCGCGTCTGGGTGTGCGTGCGCGCGAGCTTTCCGACGGGCTCGAGATCGACGGTCCGGCCCGGCTCGCGGGCGGCGTGACCTTGAAGTCGGGCGGCGACCACCGCATCGCGATGGCGTGCGCAGTGGCGGGCCTGGTCGCGCGCGCGCCCATCGAGATCGCGGACGTGGACAACGTCGCCACCTCGTTTCCGGGATTCGAAAGCTCGCTGGCCGCCCTGGGAGCTGATATTCTGAAGCAGTGAGACCGCCTGAGCTTATGCTCGCGCTTGCGGTCGGGCTCGCGGCCGCGTGCAGCGACAGCGGCACCAGCGGCCCGGACGGCAGCTGCGCAACCGGAAGCACCTGCACCTGCACCGGCGGCTGCACCGAGAGCTGCACGAGCCAGTGCAACTTCATGTGCACCGCGGGCGCGTCCTGTGACTTTTCGTGCGGCTCCGGCTGTAACGTGGGGTGCGCGTCGAGCGCACCCTGCTCGGACATGTGCGGCAGCTCGTGCCGCGAGACCTGCTCGGGCGGCGCTTCCTGCATCTACCGCTGCGAAGGCAACTGCACGTACGAGTGCATGGGCGGCTCGTCGTGCTCGGTCACCTGCGGGCACGACTGCCATTTCAATTGCACCGGCGGTGCAAAGTGCCGCATGAAGTGCACGGGCAACGGCTGCGGAATGACCTGTGACCAGGCGGTGGTGTTCTGCCCGCCCGCCGGCTTCGCGTGCCGCGATTCCTGCCCGCCGTGAAGGCTATCCCCGTGGGACGCGCAGAACGCGCACTTCCTTGGGGGCGAAGGTCCCGCCGCCGCCCGGGGCGTCGACCTCGGCCTCCACCGGGTCCCAGCTCCGATTGAGCGCCCACACCAGGTCCTCGCGCGCCGCCCGCACCAGGTGCGTGTGCACGCGCGGGTCCGAGGCCGGGTACGCGGGCGCAACGCCGGCCGCCGCCGCCAGATACGCATACAGCGCGTGCGAGGTGTCCTCGGGCGCCACCTGCTCGCCCAGGTAGAACTCCCAGGGGTAGGCCAGGAAAAACACCGTGCCGCGACCAACCGCATGCTGGGTCAAGGCGGCTCGACCGGCGGTATCGCGCGCCACCACTCGCGCGCCCGCGGGCTCGATGGGCAAGAGAGAGCGCGCAAACGGTCCCCCAGCCGCGCGCGCTCTGAGCGCCAGGCCGTCGCCCAGCAGCTCGACGACTTCGGTTGCTGGGACATCCGGCACGCCGTAGCGCAGGCGGTGCCGGCATCCCGAGAGGGTCTCGAACAGGTGGCACCACATGCCCTGATGAAAGTCGTAATCGCCCCCGAAGTACGACCAGTACACGGTTGCTCCGTCGGCGGCCCGGAGCAGAATCTTCTCCCAGGTGGGAGCCAGAAGCTTCTGGGTCGACGGCACCAGGATCAGATCGTAGCGGTCCAGCGAATGCGTTTCCGGCACCACTTGCGCCTGCAGCCCCGCCTTGCGCGCGAGCGCGTAGGCCGAAAGGAGACCGTGCACCATGCGCGAGCGCTCCTCCCACGAGAAGGGATAGGTGGTCTCGAGGTAGCTGGGCCGCACGATGGCGGCGCGGGGCGCAAAGAAGTCGAGGGCGTCCCAGTCCAGCGCGCGCACCCACTCGCCGGCTGCCCGCACCGCACCGGCGGCTGGCTTCTCGCTCCCGTCCGCGCGCAGGACCCCGAACCCGAGCTCGAACGGATGATGGCGATAGGGCGCCTCGGCCGACAGCGCGAAGTCGCTCAGGCACCAGCCGAGCGCACCCGCGGCGCCGGTCGCCATCGCGGTCGAGATGGTCTCGCGCCAGTAGGCGGCCTGCTCGGCTTCGCCCGCCTGCGCCGACGAGCAGCCGAACTCCTCGAACAGCACCGGCTTGCCCAGATACTCCAGCGACCGGATCGCGAACTCGCAGAAAAGCGCCTGCCGGATCGGATCGGCGTCGGCGGGGTAGGCGTGAGGGCCCACGTAGTCGACCACGCTGGCCAGCGCGTCCGCATCGAACCCGTTCTGCCCACCGCGCAGGTTCATGACGCCATCGCCGGTGCCGATCGGCGTCTCGGGCGCCGCGGCCGCGCGCAGCTCACCGGCCAAAAGCTTGGCCCAGGCCGCAATCACATCGACGGGCGCGGCGCCGCCCCACAGCGGCATCTCGTTCGAGAGCACCCACGCGGCCACCGCTTTGGACCCGCATAGGGCGCCCGCGGCCGCGCGCGCGAGCGCTCGCTCCCAGGCCACCACCTCGGCGTCGCTGTAGGGACTGCGGCCGCGCTGGCCCGGGAACCCGAAATTCTCGCCCGACATGTGTCCCACCAAGAGCGACGGCAGCAGGGCTAGCTCGGCCTGCTCGGCCAGCGCGCACAGACGCTGCAGACGCTCGAGCGCCGCCTGGTCGACCCGGGGCGGCGACGGCATCATGGTGGGCAGGAACAGAAAGGCACGGCATGCGTTCATGCCCAGCGCGCGCATGTTCGCGACCTCGGCTGCCACCGTGGCCTCGTCCCAGCGCGCCTCCTCCCACATGCGCGGCCCGCCCGCCCGCGACCAGTAGTTGGCGCCGAGCAGAAAGGTGGGGCGCCCGAAGGCACGCAGATAGCGCGTCACGGACTGACCTCATCGGGGACACCGATTTGCTTCCGGGCGGAAGCAGGAACACCAGGAGTTTGAACCGCAGAGAGCGCGGAGAACGCAGAGGATCTGATCACAATTGTCTCTGCGCTCTTTGCGTTCTCTGCGGTGAATTCTTTCCAGATCATCTCGTGCAGGCCGATCCCGTGATGGGCCGGCGCACGGCGGCCTGGCACGAATTGGGCTGCGTGCCGGGCGCGCAGCGCGTGATCACACGGGGCCCGGTGTCGATCTCGTCGCCCGAAACGCCGCGATAGTCGATGCGCAGCGCAGGCAGGCGGGTAAGCACCTGCGTGCCCAGAAACCCGTCGGCGTCCGCGATGCGCGGGCGCACCTCGTCACGAGCAGACTGCAGATACGGGGTCTCGTCGGCGATGGTGACGGCCGGGGTGGGGTCCAGCAGCACGATGTACCCCTCGGCATCGCTCGTGTTGTCCGCGTTGTCGGTCCCGACCAGGAGCTGATTGCACAGGCCCTGGTTGCGATCCATCTGCGCGAGGCAGCGCGAGCGCTGCAGCTCGAAGCAGGGCCCGGGATCGCGATCGCCGACCGTCTGGCCGACGATTGCGATTCGGTCAATCGCCACCGTGGGGGTGGCCGTGACCCCTGGCGCCGGGCTGCCCGGTAGCGCGAGCGTGGTCGGCGGCGCGCCGCTGAGCTCGAGCCCCAGACGCGTGGCCGCCGTGCTCGACACGACCAGCGGCTGCACTCCGGTCGCCAAAAGCAGCGTCGCGTCGCGGCCCAGAACGGCGCACCCGGGGTCGCCTTGGCGGGCGCAGGCGCGCACGTAGTCGAGCGGCGGGTCCACGCAGACGCGCAGCGGCACGCGCGTGGGCAGGTAGTCGACCTTGCGTCCGCGCGCATCCAGATAGGTCCCACCGCCCAAAAGCCGGAACGAGATGGTCACATAGCCCTCGCAACCGAGATCGCGCGTGGGCTCGATCTCCCCGGGCAGGAGCTGCACGCAGCCCAGCGGCTGGCTGCAGCCCAGACCGGGATCGGAAAGGTCGGACGCAAAGATGACCTCGTAGCGAGCCAAGAGGTCGCCGCCCACGACCGCGCTGTCACCGGCCACGCAGACCGGATGCTCGTCGAGAAACACCCACCGGACGCGGTCGGGCGCGGCCGCGCTGTGCAGCTCCATCGCGGTGGCCTCGCTGCAGCCCCAGCTCATGCCGAGCCCCGACAGCGGCGAGCCGGTGTCGAGAGTGGCGGTCGCGAGGCCCATGCTGCCGGCCATGCGCGTGGTCGGAACGCCAGTCGACAGATCCAGATCCAGCGGGATGGTCGGGTTGCCTTGCACCCTGAAGTCGGGCGTGCAGCCTGCGAGCGCCCCCAAGAGCGCGCATGCCGACGGGTGGGGTTTCAATCGGTCGTCTCGGCCAATTTCTTCTTCATCTTGGCAAGCAACGCCGGGAAGCCATCGCGCTCGATGATGCGCGCGAACTGCGACCGATAGTTGCGCAGCAGGCTCACGTCGTCGGTGATGACGTCGTAGACCGCCCAGTGCCCGGCCTTGTCGGTCAGCTTGTAGTCGATCGTGGTATCCGCCCGGCGGCCTTTGCGCTCGGCCCGGATCAGGGAGTGCACGGTGGCTTCCGGGCCTTTGACCTCCTCGCTCTTGTACTCGATCTCGTAGTCGACGTTGTTCTTGAGCTGCTTGACGTAGTTCTTCTCGATGAGGTCGCGGAACACCTGCACGAACTCGGTTCGCTGGGAGGCGGCAAGCTTGGCCCAGTGATCGGCCAGCGAGCGCTTGGCCAGCTCCTCGTAGTCGAGGAAGCTGTTGACGATTTTCTTTACCCTCTGCTTTTGCTCGGCCGTCGCGGGGCCGCCTTTCTGCTGCTTCAGGATCTGGCGGATCTCGTCGTTGGATTTCTTGAGCTGCTGGATGGGCGGATTGGCGTGGGCGGCTGCGCCCGAAAGCAAGATGGCCATCCCGACCGCGAGTTTGAAACGCATGACATCACCTTTGAAATTGGGACGGATCTTACCGCCCCTGCATTCATTTCGCCACGTCGCTCGTGACATCCACCCCCACCACCCGGTGGAGCCACGCCACCGACATATTGAAGTCGAAAATGGCCTGGATGTAGCGGCTTTTGGCCTCGAAGTAGGCCAGCAGGGCATCGTTGAACTCGCGCGCTTCCGCGGTCCCGATGGCATAGTTCTGCGCGATCGCGGTCAACCACGAATGCGCGGTCTTCTCGCCCCTCTCGAATAGAGCGAGGCGGCTTCTCGATTCGGTCACGCTCTCGTAGGCGGTCGTGACCTCGAGCGCCATGCCGTCGTCGGCCGCCTGGCCAAACGCGAGCGCGCCCTCGTAGTCCTCGCGCGCGCGCAGATAGCGCGGGATCTTGAGGTGAAGGTCGAGGCCCCAGCGCACGAACAGGCCGCCGCCATAGCCGTAGCTGGCAAATGGATGCAGCATGTAGGGCGACAGTGGGTCGTCGTCGTCGGTGGTCTTCCAGAGGCCGAACAGGCTCGCCCCCAGCACGATGTCGGGATAGAAGTTGGATTTGTTGATCTCGAGGTTGGCGCGCGCGGCATCGCGGCCGAAGCGAACCATCTGGGCCTCGGGCCGATGGCGGCGGGCAGCCTCGATGTAGAAGGCGGGCGGCCGCTCGGGCAGCGTGACCGGCTCGATGGGCTCGGGATCGATGTCGAAGCGCTGGGGCACGCTGGGTGCGAGCGCGCGCAGGCCGGCCAGCGCGAGCGTTTCGGCTTTGCGGGCCTCCAGCGTGCGCGCATCGACCAGGGTTTCAGCCACGCGCAGGCGCAGCCGGTCGGTTTCGCTGCCGCTCGATTTGCCTTTTTCGAGATCCTCCTCGACCTCTTTGATGGCGTCCTCGAGCTTGTCGCGGCCTTCTTTGATCATGTCGAGCAGCTCGCGGGCGACCTTGACCCCGTAGTAGGCGCGCTTGACGTTGATGGCAATTTCCTGCCGGGCCGCCTCGAGCCGGCTCTCGCTCGAGTAGAGACCCTGCTCGGCCGCCTTGGTCGCATTCGAAAACTTGCCGAAGGTGTAAATCGGAAAGCCCATGCGCAGCTCCCAGCGCGACAGCACGCCGGTCGGGTAGACCTGCGTCGGGTTGCGGATGTCGCCTTCGAGGCATTGCGGAGTCGCGCAATGAACGTCCACCGACGGCGCAACCAGCCCCTCGACCGAGAAGTTGGGCCACCAGGCCCGCTGCGCTTCGGTCAAAAGCTGGCGCGCCGACTCGACCCCATGCTGGGCGCCGACCACGGTCCCGTGCGTGCGCTGGCCCTCCGCGATCAGCCGCTCGAGCGTATAGACGGGCCGGTCCTGAGCGCGCGCCGCGACCGGCGCGAGCCCCACCATCAGAAAAACCAGCTTCCGAATCAACCCAGAACGGCCGTCAGGACTCCCGACGCCGCGCGCTTGGCCGCGTAGGCGAGCTCGCGCGTCATGTCCTCGAGGATGAACTTGCGATGGGTCAGGGACGCCATGTAAAAGGGCACCACGCAGCCGCATCGATCGCAGTCGGCCTTGGGCCCCATCATGCACTTTTCCTTCAGCTCGCCGGCCGGCCCAAATGCGAACGACTTCTTCGAGAACAGGCAGTTGTCGGTCACCTGCCGCGAGACGTCGCTCTTCATCAGGCGGAAGGTCCGCTCCGGGATGATGAAGAAGTCGCCGTAGATGCGTTTGAGCTCGATCAGCAGATCGAGCGTACGGTCGCGCTCCGGGAACGGCAGCCACAGATCGTCCTCGATGGTTTCGATGGGAGTGTAAAAGTCGAAGGTCATGTGAGCGGCGCCGGCCCGGGCCCAGTCCTGGACCGCCTGCTCGATGCACCCGACGTTTTGCTTGGTGATCATGTACGCGATGGTCACCTGCAGGTTCGGGTGCTCGCGGACATTCTTCATGGCCCGCTTGTAGATCCCCTTTTTCTTGCGGATCCACTCGTGGTGCTCTTCGTCCCCATCGATCGAGATGTACCAGTTGACATCGGCCCAGTCGGGCAGCGGGATGGTGCCATTGGTCACCACTGTGTTGTAGCGGAAGTAGTGCCGCCCGCGCTCGATCAGATCCTTGCGGATGAGCGGCTCTCCACCTACCCAGGTGCACTGAAAGAATGGGAATTCCCAGGGCTTGGACTGGGCCTTCAGGGCTTCCAGCTTGGCCATCCACTGTTCGACTGAAAGCTCGTGGTCGTACTCCTGCTCGAAGAAATAGCAATGACGGCAGCGCAGGTTGCATTCCTTCGAGACGTCGATGGAGCCGAACCCGTTGTTTGGGAAGCCGAACAGGAAGAAGCCCAGCTTGGCCACGTCGTATCCTGTCACCAGCGGCCGCCGGGTCTGGGGCACAAAGTCGTGCTGAAGCTTGAGTAAGGATCCAGCGCTTTGCATAGGCGTGCGGGAGTCTTAACGCAAAGGCTAAGGGTGCGCAAGTGTTCTGGGGCACCCCCGTCGCTGTTCAAATAGTAGGTGAGGAGACAAAAGGCAGCAGCAAGCGGCCTGGATCCCCCAGCACTACTGACAGGCTCGTCTGTATTTCCAAGTGGTTGAAGGTGGCACGGGGGTTGCTCTAGCGGTCTATGGGAGGAAGAGGAGAGGCGGTTCGGATGACCAGGTCGAGCGAAAGCAAGGCGGTTTGCTTCAATTGCCGATTTATCGAGGCGGGCGCGCAGCTCAAGCTGGGGGCACGCTGCCCGCGCTGCAACTACCCGCTCATTCTCAACACCGGACCGGTCGCCTTGGGTGGCGAGGACTTGGACCGCATCTTCCGTCTGCTCGCCGATCCGTATGCGCGGCGGGGACGCGATGCCCTCCCGGGGATCACGGCCCCACGTCGGGCGCGCCCGCGACTCCTGGCGGCGGTCAAGACGCCCGCACCCGAGCCCCAGCCGGCTGCGCAGCCGGCGCAGCCCGCGCCCGCACCGGCGTCGGCACGAGTGCCGGTTTCGCGCCCGGTGGCTGCGGCCGCCGGATCGCCCGTGCGCGCAGCGGCCCAGACCCGTCCTGATGGCACCCGCACCTCGCGCGTGCTCGATGCGCGGCGGCCGCGCGCTCCCCGCCGTCGGTGGCTGCTCGCATGAGCCGGCAGCCGCGAAAACGGGGTCGCTGGCGCCTGGCGCGAGCCCTTCTCATCGGATTCGCCGGTGGTGCGGCCGTGCCTGTGCTGGTCCTGCTCGGACTGCGCGTGCTCGCCGCCGAATCGAGCTCGCGCGCGGCCGTGATGCCGGCCGCGAGCGCAGCCGCCGCCAGCTCCACCATGACTCTCGAGGGGGACGTGCCCCCGCCTTTGCCGACGGAGACGGCCCCTCTCGTGGCCCCGCCCAGCAGCGAGCCTCATCGATCGGTGAAGGTGGCGGCTCGCGAGCGCAAGGCGGCCGCACGCGGCGAGCCGGTCGCGGCTCCGCCGGCCCCGCTGGTGGTGCCTCGGGTCGCGCCGGGCAGCCTGGGTACGCGCGTTCCCACCGTGCCCGACGCCCCGCTCGACGTCCATTTGCGCTGACCGCGCGCGCGTGGTACATGCGCCTCGAGTGAAGGCCTACCTCGAGTACCTCGAGCTGTTCGAGTATTTCGGCCGCCACGGGGCGGTGCGCCTGTCGCGCGCGGACTTCATGGCGCTCGATGCCGAATTCGCGGCCCTGGCCAAACGCGTGGCCCAGCTCGACGAGAACGAGCGCGCGCGTCTGGCCGAGCTCAAGGCGCTCCTGTTTCGAGACAAACCCTGAGGTCACCATGAGATCAACGCTCGCGCTCTGGTTTCTGATTGGCTGCGCGGCGGAAAGCCCGCGCCCGGTCGGTCCCCTCCTGGCCGGGCCGGCGCCGCATCCGGCGCCCACCGTCTCCGACTCGCCGCGCGCCGAGCCCGCGTCGGCCGAGGGCGACGTGCGCGATCAGCCGGTGCGGACGGAGCCCTGGGACCCCGAGGTCTTTCGCGACCGGCGCGCGCGCCTGATGACGCAGATGAAGACCGGCCTGGCGGTGGTGCTGTCCGCGCAGCGCATCAACTACGAGGCCGAGCAGCGCCAGGACGCCGATTTTCTGTACCTGACCGGGCTCGCCGATGAGGCCGGCGCCGCCATCATCCTTCTGCCCCAGGAAAAGCAGCGCAGGGAGTATCTGATGCTGCGCGCGGCCAATCCGGAGGGCGATCGCTGGACCGGGTACCGGGCCACGCTGCCCAACCGCGCGCTCGAGGTGCGCTCCGGCTTTGCGCGCATCGGGCGCCTCGAGCAGATGGGGGACCTCTTGGCCCGGGCCGCCTACCAGTGGCGCGACCTGCACTTCTTCGGGCCCCTCGTGGGCTACCAGGCCGAGCCCGCGCGCGTGACCGAGATCTACAGCAAGATCGGCCAGCGCGTGCCGGGTGCCCACATCAAAGACTCGGTCGGCATGATCGCGCGCATGCGCATGGTCAAGGAGGCGCGCGAAATTGAAAAAATCACGCGCGCGACCGACATCACGGTGGCCGGGCACCTGGAGGCGATGCGGCGCGTGCGGCCCGGGATGCACGAGTGGGAGCTCAAGCAGATCGTCGAGGACACCTTTCGTCGGCAGGGGGCGCGCAGGCTGGCCTATGGCTCCATCGTGGGCGCGGGGCCCGACGGGTGCGTGCTGCACTACCCGAACGACGACCGCACGATTGGCTCGAGCGAGCTCATCCTGATCGACGCGGGTGCCGAGTTCGACCACTATGCGACCGACGTGACGCGCACCTTCCCGTCCAACGGCAAGTTCACGCCCGAGCAGCGCCGGATCTACGAGGTGGTGCTGTCGGCGCAGAAGGCGGCGCTGGCCAAGCTGCGTCCGGGCGCGCGCTGGGAAGAGCTGGAGGACACGGCCTCCAAGGTGATTGCCGACGCCGGGTACTATGACTATTTCATTCACCGGCTGGGCCATTACGTGGGCCTGGAAGTGCACGACGTGGGGCTGTACTGGGAGCCCATCCCCGAGGGAGCGGTCCTGACCATCGAGCCCGGGATCTACATGCCGGGCCGGAAGATCGGTGTGCGCATCGAGGACACGGTGCTGGTGACGGCCAGCGGTCCCCGCGTCCTGTCCGAAAAAATCCCGCGCGAGCCCGACGAGATCGAGCGGTGGATGGCGACCGGGCGATGAGGCAGGCGCGTACGCCCGCCGAGTCGCGAGTCGAGATGACCGAGCTCGTGATGCCGGGTCAGACCAATGCGCCCGGCCTCCTGTTCGGCGGCGCAGTGCTGTCCTGGATGGACGTGGCGGCGGGCGTGGCCGCCATGCGGCACGCGAGCGGGCCCGCGGTGACCGCGTCGATAGATCGGGTGGATTTTCTGGAGCCGATCCGTCTGGGCGACATCGTGGTTGTACGGGCGCAGGTGAACTACGCGGCCCGCACTTCGATGGAGGTGGGCGTGCGCGTCGAGTCTGAGGATCCCAGGACCGGCGAGCGCCGGTACACGACCAAGGCCTATCTGACCTTCGTGGCGGTGGATGAAAAGGGGCGGCCGCGGGCGGTGCCGAAGCTGGAGCCGCAGACCGACGAGGAGCGGCGGCGCTATGAGCAGGCGGCCGGTCGGCGCGCCCAGCGGCTGGCGCTCCGGAGGCAGGGGTGACGCGGCCGGGCCTGCTGGATGTGAGCGCGCGCGGGCGGCTGCTGGTGCGGGGCGCCGACCGGGTGCGGTTTCTGCAAGGCATGGTGACCAACGATGTGGCGGCGCTCGCCGAGGGCGCGAGCTTCCGGGCCGCCCTTTTGACCGCCAAGGGGCGCGTGGTCGCCGACATGCTGATCCGCGCCCAGGCGGACGGCTTCCTGATGACGACCGAGCCCAGCCTGCGCCAAAAGCTGCGCGAAGCGCTCGACCACTACATCATCATGGATGATGTCACGCTCGAGGACGTGACCGACGCCAGCGCCGAGATCGCCCTTCTCGGGTCGGGCGCAGCTGCGGCAGCGGCGAGTGCGGGCGCAAGCGCGCGGACCCTGGTCGCGCCGCTGGGCGTGCATGTCGTCCTTCCGCCCGTGGACGCGCGCGCATTTGCCGACCGGCTGGTGGCGGCCGGACAAGCCGAGCGCATCGACGCGGCAGCCGCAGAGGTGATGCGGATCGAGCGCGGGGTGAGCCGGTACGGCGCCGAGATCTCCGAGGACGTGCTGCCGCTCGAGGCCGGCCTCGACGATGCCTTGAGCCACACCAAGGGCTGCTACATGGGCCAGGAGCCGGTCGCGCGCGTGACCGCGCGCGGGCACGTCAACAAGAAGGTGGTGGGGCTCGTGTGCGGGGCGCTCCCTGCGCCCGGCGACCGCGTGTCGGTGCCCGAAAGGCCGGAGGCGGGCGTGGTCACCAGCGCCGCCCACTCGCCGCGCCTCGGAAAACCCATCGCCCTGGCCTTTCTGCACCGCTCGCTCTGGCAACCGGGCACCAGCGTGACCGTGGGGGCGGGCACTCCCGCGACCGTGGCCGCCCTCCCATTCGTAGGGCCGGAACCGCTCGACTAAACCGGAAGGATTTACGCAGAGAACGCAGAGAGCGCGGAGAAAGCAGAAGGCTCCGCTTCCAGAGTCAAGATCCTCTGCGTTCTCCGCGTTCTCGGCGGTGCCTCTCTCTGACTCCCTCAGGGATTGAGCGCCAACAGGCGGATCTCGGTCAGGGCCTCGATGGCGTAGCGCAGGCCCTCGCGGCCGAAGCCCGAGTCCTTGACGCCGCCATAGGGCATGGAATCGACGCGGAACACCGGCACGTCGTTGTGAATGATAGCCCCCACCTCCAGCTCCGCGAAGGCCTGCCACACTTTGCGCAGATCATTCGAGTAGAGCCCGCACTGGAGGCCGTACGCGGAGTCGTTGACCATCCCGAGCGCCTCGTCGAAGCTGCGGTAGGTCTGCACGACCACCACCGGCCCGAACACCTCCTGGCAGCTGATCTTGGTGCCTGCGTCCACGTTGGTGAGGATTGTGGGCGCAATCAGGGTGCCGTCGCGGGTGCCGCCGCAGAGCACGCGCGCGCCGCGGCTGCGCGCCTCCTCGATCCAGCTCATCACGCGATCGGCGTCGCGCGCCCGGATCAGCGGCCCCACCATGACGTCCTCGGCCCGCGGGTCGCCGCACTTGGCCAGCTTCTGAGTGGCCTCCACCAGCCCGGGCAGAAAGGCCGGCGCCAGCGACTCCGCGACCAGGATGCGCTGAACCGAGATGCAGATCTGTCCCGAGTAAGCGAACGCGCCCATGACGATGCGCGGCAGGGCGCGCTCGAGGTCCGCATCCGGCTCCACCACCACCGCCGCGTTGCCACCCAGCTCCAGCGTCACGTGCTTTTTCTTGGCGCGCGCCTTGAGCTCCCAGCCCACGGCCGCGCTGCCGGTGAACGACAGGCTGCGCATGCGCGGATCGTCGATGAGCGCGGCCGCCGCTTCGACCGGTGCATGCACGACGCTGAGCGCGCCCGGCATCGCGCCCGCCTCGGCCACGATCTCGGCCAGCATCATGGCGGTGGCGGGCGTTTCCGGGGCTGGCTTGAGCACGACCGGGCATCCGCAGGCCAGCGCCGGCGCCAGCTTGTGCGCGACCAGGTTGAGCGGAAAGTTGAAGGGGGTGATTGCGCTGACCGGTCCCCGCGGTACGCGCCGCGTGATGCCGGTGCGGCCCTGCCCGCTGCGCGAGACATCGAGCGGGAGGAGCTCGCCACCTAGGCGGGCGGCCTCGTCAGCCGCGAACGAGAAGGTCTCGACCGCACGCGCGGCCTCGCTGCGCGCGTACTGGATGGGCTTGCCGGCCTCCAGGCAGATCATCTCGGCCAGCTCGCCTTGCCTGCGCTCGATGCCGGCCGCGATTGCGCGCAGGACCGCGACCCGTTTCCAGGCGCCTTCACCGCGCAAGAGCGGCGCCGCCGCCGCCGCTGCCCCGATGGCCGCATCCACGTCGTCGGCGCTGGCCTCGCACACCCGCGCCACCACGTCGCCGCCAAAGGGGTTTCGGATTTCGCTCAGCCGTCCCCCGCGCCGCCACTGGCCCCCGATGAATAGATCGAACGTGCGCACCGACATGGCCTCATGGTACGGTACGCGGCCGATCGTTCAAGGAGGAAATGGATGGGTTATCGAGACAACCGCCGCACGCCCAAGATGCGCCGCCGCCGCGCGCAGCGCAAGAAGAAGGAACGCATCAAGCGCCGCCGCCAGCAGGCGCGCAAGGAGCGCGAGTCCACCGAGCAGACCAAGAAGAAATAACCGGCGCGCGCTGTCGGCCGGGTGTCAGCGGCGCTCGCCCCGCTTGCGCAGCCCGTGCTCGCCCAGGCGCAGCTCGAGCACGCGGCGGCTGGTGCCCAGGATGCGCGCGATCTCCTCGTTCGGCTTGTCGGCGTAGATCTCGAGCGCGCGCGTGAGCAGTTGCCGCTCGAGGTCCTTGGTCACCGACTGCAGGAGAGCAAAGCCGTTCTTGAGCGAGCCGCCGAGCAAATCCGACACCTGGGGCGCGGGGGGGCCCTTGCGACGGATGGGCAGATCCTGGGGATGGATGACGTCGTCGTCGGCCAGAACGATCGCGCGCTCGATGATGTTCTCGAGCTCGCGCACGTTGCCCGGATAGTCGTACTCCGACAGCGCCTGGCGCGCGGGCTCGGACAGGCTCTTGCGCCGGGCGCTCATCTCCTCGGCCTTGCTGACCAGAAAATACTCGGCCAGAAGCGGCACGTCCTCGAGCCGCTCGCGCAGGGGCGGCACGTCGATGGCGACCACGTTGAGCCGGTAGTACAGGTCCTCGCGGAAGGCGCCTTCGGAGACCGCCTTCTCCAGATCCCGGTTGGTGGCCGCGATGACCCGGATGTCGACCCGCACGGTCTCGTTGCCTCCTACCCGCTCGAAGCTGCGCTCCTGCAGCGCGCGCAGGAGCTTGGTCTGCAGGAGCTGCGGCATCTCGCCGATCTCGTCCAGGAACAGAGTGCCGGAGGAGGCCTGCTCGAGCTTGCCGATCTTGGTGCGGATGGCGCCCGTGAAGGCACCCTTCTCGTGGCCGAACAGCTCGGACTCGAGCAGGGTGGGGGTGAGCGCGGCGCAGTTGAGCGCCACGAACGGCCCGTCGCTCCGGTGGCCCTGGAAGTGGATGGCGCGCGCGACCAGCTCCTTGCCGGTACCCGACTCCCCGCGCACCAGCACGGTGGCGTCGGTTTCGGCCGCGCGCTCGATGACGTGAAACAGCCGCTTCATGGGCTCGGACCGACCGAGCAGCTCGCCGAACCGCGCACCCTCGTCGAGCTGTTGGCGCAGGCGGCGGTTCTCGCGGGTGAGCCGGCGCAGCCGAAGCGCCGACTCCACGACCGCCAGCAGCTCCTCGTTGGCGAAAGGCTTGAGCAGGTACTCGAACGCGCCCGACTTCATGGCTTCGACCGCCGACTGCACGGTCGAGTAGGCGGTCATCAGGATGACCTGGATGTCGGCCGACTGCTCCCGGATCCTGCGCAAAAGCTCGAGCCCGTCCATGCCCGGCATGGAAAGGTCGGCCAGCACCAGGTCGGTGCGCTCGAGCTTTGCGAGCGCCTCCGCGCCCGTGCCCGCGGTATCGACCTGGTAGCGCCCCTCCTCGCGCAGGAGAATCGCGAGCGACCGGCACATGTTGGGCTCGTCGTCGACCACCAGGACGCGCGCGGCGGCAGTCATTTTGGCGCGAGCCTAATCGCTCGCTGCCGACGGGTCAAGCCGCGGCCGGCGTCAGCCGCGCGGGCTCTCGGTCGCCTGGCTTCGGGGGCTCGATTCCAGCTCGGTTCGGGCCGCGCTGGGCGGCGTGTAGTTGAGGGTCTGCATGCGGCGCGCCTCGCGGATCATGCGCTCGATGCGCAGCGCCTCGTCGGCCATGGCACGTGCCAGCACGGCTGCATCGGCCAGCCAACCGTTGCCCTTGCCGGCGGCCTCGTCGGCCAGGTGAAGATGGAGAGACTCGGCGACCGCCGCCAGCCCGGAAGACAGGCGGCAGGCCTGCCGAACCTGATGGATTGCAGCACGTCGCATACCTAGATTCTCGGCAACCGGCGCCGAAAGTTGCTCCTACCTGCGCCCACGTGGGGTTGGCGGGCTTAGCCAGCCCCCGCTGGGCAGCTCGCCCTGCGGGCGCAAGGTGGCTAGCCCAGCCCCCGCTGGGCAGCTCGCCCTGCGGGCGCAAGGTGGCTAGCCGCCGTCGAGGTTTCTGGGGAACCCGGGCTCTGGTGGCAGGTTGTAGATGCTCTCCGGAAACAGCTCGACCATCCAGGCGACGATGTCGCGCACCGCCACCACCCCGGCCGGCGTGCCGTCGGGGTTGACGATAGGGATATGCCGGTAGCCCTCGAGCGTCATCTTGCGCAGCGCGTACGCGATGGAGGCGCTGGCCGGCAGCGTGTCGGGCGCCGCGGTCATGACCTGCTCAATCGGCGTCCGCTCCAAATCGAGGCCCCGGCCGGCCAGCTTCGTAAGCACGTCGCGCTCGGTGAAGATGCCGACCAGCTTGGCATTCGCCAACACCAGCGCGCAGCCGACATGCTCCTGGTTCATGACCCGAACCGCCTCGCCCGCGCTGACCGTGATCTGCACGGTGACGGTCGGCCGCCGAGGCACCTTGCCGAGCGGTTCTGCGAAGATGGCGCCACGGATCGCTCCCTGGTCGTCGTCGTAGGCCTCGTCGAACTCGCTCTTCACCTCACCCTCCCGAACGGTAATCATCGGAACCTCCCCACACAACATCATACCTCATTCCTAGGGCGGATCAGGGGCAAATCCAGGCCCCCCCGCGCGTGGAAGCCTAGAATCCGAACCCGAAGTTGAAGTGGAACCGACCGGTCGGGTCGTCGCCCACGCGGGGGTCGAGCGGCCAGGCGTATTCGAACGAAAGGAAGCCGACCGGGGTGGTCACTCGAATGGGGGCGATGCCGATCGAGTGCCGGAAATCCTCGAGCCGGAGCCCATCGAGCGAGTTGGTGATGACACCGGTGTCGAAGAAGAGCGCATTCTGGACCGCAATCCGACCGTGGGTAAGCGGATAGATGAGCTCCAATTTGCCCAGGATCCGGATGTTGCCGCCGACCGCAATGAGCTGATACGCGTAATAGTCGGGAAACGGGAGCGGCGGCAGCGGCACCTTGATCAGCTCGGTCTTGAGCCGGTCTTCCTCGATGCCGCGCACAGTGGTGTCCCCGCCCGCAAAAAAGCGCTCGGTCTTGGGCAAAAGGGATGCCCCATCCAGGGGGACCCCATGGTCGTACTGAACGCCCCCGTAGACCAGGAGGCTCCGGCCCAGCGGCACATAGCCGGTGGTGGTCACGTTGAACTTGGCAAAGCTGGTCGACTCGCGGAACGGGTCCAGGAGGCGAGCCGCGTAAAAGCCGGAGGCCGAGGCCCGGAAGCCGCGGCTGGGCATGAGCGGGCTGTCTCGGCGGTCGTAGTCGAACCCGGCGCCCCAGCCCGCCGAGGGCGTCGCGATCTTGGTGTCCGAGATGTCCTCGGACGCGCCCGAGGGCCGCTGCAGGACCTCTTTGCGCGACACCTGCTTGTAGTCGTAGCGCAAGAACAGGCGCAGCTTGGGCAGCACCTCGCGCGAAAAGGTGCCCGAAAAGCCGATGGTTTTGATGCTGCCCAGCCGGATGGTCTGCTCGACCCGATAAAACCAGTTGAGGTCGAAGCGCAGCCGGAAGCCGAGCAGCCGCGGATCGATGTAGGTGGTCGAGATCTCCTGACGGAACTCGCCGTAGGTGCCGCCCAGGTTCAGGCCCTTGCCCAGGCCGAACAGGTTGCTGTTGACGTACTTGGGCGTGACGAACCAGCCCGAGTCGGTGGCCCAGCCGCCCGCGACCTCGATCGTGCCCCAGTCGTCGTAGCGCTCCTCGACCTGGAGGACCACGTGCACCAGGTCGGTGGCTTCGGCCGCCTGCAGGAAGGTGGTCTTGATGGTCGTGAAGATGCCGAGCAGCCGCAGGTTCCGCTCGGCCTCCTCCAGCTTGGACTCGTCGTACGGACCGCCGGCATTCCAGGGCAGCTCACGCCGGATCACGCGCGACAGCGTGCGGAAGTTGCCGCGCAAGAGGGTCTCCCCGAACCGCATGGGGCGGCCTTCATTGATCTTGAACACCACGCGCTTGCCGGCCGGGTCGTCGCGCAGCTCGAGCTCCACCTCGCCGTCGCGAAAGCCGCTCGAGCGCAGCCAACGCCGAATCGCCTGCAGGTCGACCTTGGCGGCCTCGCTGCTCAGCGGCTGGCCGACCCGCATGCGCACGCGGCGCAGAGCGTCCTGCGGCTGCGTGCGGTGCTCGCCCTTGTACTCGACATCGAGGCCCGCCACCCGGACCAGGGGCCCCTCCTCGATGTCGAAGCGCACGTACAGGTCGCCCTCCGTGCGCGTCCCCAGCGCCGCCACCTGGGCAGCGGTTGCTCCGGCCGCGCCCAGCTCGTTGGGATTGGTCGCCACCTCGCTCGACACCTGCACGTCGGGGTAGCCGTGCTTGTGATAGAAGTCGACCAGGCGCTGCTCATCCTGTTTGAGCTGGGTGTTGGTCAGGTACCCGCCTTCGCCCAGGCCGATCGCGCCGATGGTCGGAAACACGCGACTTTCGATCTGCGCCTGCAGCTCGGTCGGCGAAAATCCGGTCGCGCCGGCGAACTCGATGCCGCGGATCTTGAGCTCGGGCCCCTCCTCGATCATGAAGATGACGCGCACCAGATTGGGCCCCGGCTCCTCGCGCGTCCAGTTGACCTGGGCTTCGTAGTAACCCTCCTTCTGGTAGGCGTGATGGACCGCGCGGGCGCTGTTCTGGCACTCGTAGCTGTCGTAGGAGCCGGAGGCATTGAAGGTGAGCTGCTTCTGCAGATCGTCGTCGCTGATGTGATGGTTGCCGCGAAAGCCGACCTCGACCTTCTTGCGGGTCGCAATGCGCACGATGAAGCGCGCGCGCTTAGCCAGGTGGTCGAGGTCGCGATCGGGACTGAATTCGGTGGTGACCCGCGCGCCCGGATAGCCCCGGTCGTGATAGCGCTCGAGCAGGGTCTGCACGTCCTCGCGCAGCCGCTCGCTCGAGAACTCGCCGCACAGCCACAGGCACGACAGCCGACCCCAAAAGTGGCGGAACACGCCTTGGATCTCGGACACCGGGATGGCGTTCTTGTCGGAGGAGGCATCGAAAATCACCTTGGGGAAGCCGTCCTCGAGCTGGTAGCCCCGCCCCTTGTACAGCACTACGTGCAGCTCGACCTCCTCGGGATGCGAGGTCGGCTTGACCAGGATCTCGGAGGCGCCGTCGTAGAAGCCCTGGCGCTCCAGATACTGGCTGATGCGCGACTTGGATTCGGCGATGTCGGCCTCCAGCTCCGAGGGCGGTGGCAGCTTATCGCCGGGCCGGAAGCGGATCAGGCGCAGGATGTCCTCCTCGTACAGAGGAAAGCGCCCGAACTCGGGCTTGACCCGCACCTGCCGGATGCGCTGGACCGGATGCAGGATGATGGTGAGCGAAATGCCGCCCGGAGCGGGCTCGGCCTTGAATGCGCTCTCGTAGCCCAGCGTTCGCAGGGTGGCACCGAGGCGGGACTGGGTGCCCGGCGGCAGGCCTTCAGCGGGCGGCGCGCCCTCGGGTGTGGGCGCCGGCTCGGGGACGTACTGGTTGCCCACCTCGGCGCGCACGACCCGCTCGATCAGGTCCGGCGGGTCGAGAAACTCGCCCTGAAGGTGGATCTGAACCAGCGGCGAGCTCAGCGCGAGCAAGAGTGTGACGGTGAGCAAGGGCTCGCGCGGAGAGTATCATCCGCGCGCGGCCGGGGCTAGAAACGCAGCCGGTAGCGGAAGCGGAGCTGGCCCCGGCCCCGATTGAGCACGTCTTCCTCGGTCTCGGTGCCCTGCGTGAAGTGCTGGATCTGGCCGTCCAGAAAGATGTAGTCGTGCAGCTTGAGCTCGGCCTTGCCCTCCAAGATGGAGCGGTTGAGGATGCCGATCTGCTGCAGCCCCAAAAGGTCGACGCGCGGGTGCTGGGCCAGCCGCCACCGCTCCTTGACGTCGACCGAGTCGGGGCCCACGTAGACGTTGAACTGTTGGATGCGAAGAATCTGCCGGATCGGATCGGAAACCAGCTCCTGGAGCGCGCTGCCCGACAGCTCCTTGGCGCCGGTATCGGCCGCGCTGCCGCTCGACGCGCCCCCGCCGGCGCCGCCCAGCGCCTGGCGCAGGTCATTGGGTGGCCGGCCGCTGACCAGGAGCTGCAGGGTCTGCGCGGTATTGAGGCCAGTGTTGGTCGCCAGCGACCACTCCGGGCGTCCCAGCGGGCCGGTGAAGACCAGCGTCACCAGGTAGTCCTGCTCGTTGACGTCGGTGAAGGGCTTGTTGGCTTCGATGCGCAGGTCGGGGGTCTCGTCCGGGATCAGCTTGCCGCGCGTGAAGCGCACGGTGCCGCCGGGGACGGTGTTGAACTCGTCGCCCAAGAACGGGATCCGGAAGGCGCCCTCGAGCACCGTAATGTCGCCCGACAGCTCGGGCTGGGACAGGTTGCCGGTGACGGCCAGGTGGGCCTCCAGCTTGAGCTGGCGCGCCAGGTTGTTCTCGACGTAGACCGGGCCGGTCGAGTTGACGTCGAGGTCGAGCGCCAGGTTCTCGAGCACCGGCACGTCCTCCCAGAACGGTGGGCTGGCCTCGCTGGTTCGGTGGGGGACGATGGCCTCCTTGAGCTCGAACTGCTGCGTGTAGCGCCCATCGACCAGGTCGACGCGGCCCGACAGCGTCAGGTTGTCGGCGTCGCCCCGGAGCGCAAGGTTGCCCGCCACCGTGACCTCGTAGACGCCGGGCTCATGATGCGGCAGATCGGTGGCACGGATGGCGAGCTGGATGTTCTTGGGGCGATAGCCCGACAGCGCAAAGCCGCCGTCGAGCCGCAGATCGCCGTCGTCGATCTTGGTGTGGAAATGACTCAGCGCGAGCTGGTGGTTCGCGAGCGCGATCTCGCCCTGCAGGATCTGCACGTGGCGCCCGTAGCCGCGCACATCGAGCTCGATCCCGGGCGAGAGCACGGTCATCCTGCCCTCGATGCGCGGGTCTTTGGCCGGCCCGTCGAGCACCACGTGGACGGCGGCCTTGCCCTGCACCTCGTGCAGCATCTGCGCGGTCACCAGCTCGAGCAGCTTGGCGTTGACATTGCCATCGACCTCGAGATGAACGTCCTGCGGATCCCAATCCTTGAGCCCCAGCCGACCTTGCGCGCGCGCCTCGGCGTCATCGACCGCCACCCGCAGGTTCTCGAGCTTGAGGCCGTCGTTTGAGAAGGTGACGAGGCCGGCCGGGATCGAGATGTTGTGATCGAAGTCGACCGGGTCGAGCACCACCTGCTCGAGCTGCAGGGTGCCGCTCATGATGGGTCGCTTCATGGGCCCGGACACGTGCAGATTGGCCACCGTGCGGCCGTGGGTATGGTCGAAGTAGCGGTGCGCGAAGAACTCGATCAGCTCGAGATCCACGCTGCCGCGGACGGACAGGTCCGACTTCTGCGCGTCCAGAAAGCCGGTGACCAGAAGCTCGCCCTTGTCGCTCTGCATGTGCAGGTGATCGAAGCGTACGTGGGTGCCGTCGTAGACCACGCGCACCTCGTCCTCGTTGGTCAGATCGATCCGGCGTGCCCTGCCGTCGTCCTCGGTCACGTGGGCCGACAGGCGCAGCTCGGACAGACGCGCGGCCACGTAGACGGCGCCGCTGGCGGCCAGCGACAGATCGACCCGGCCCGAGGCGACGCCGCGCACCTCGCCCAGTTGCGCCAGCTCGGGAAACAGCTGCTCGATCGGCAGGCCCTGGAAGATGATGGACGCGGCCAGCGCGGGCCGCTTGCCGAGCGTGACCGCGCCGTCGATGAAGAAGCGTTGGAAGAAGTTGCCGCGCAGATGAATCGCGTCCCCGCCCGGGATCATCTCGAGCTTGCCGTCCCCGAGCTCGATGCCGCGCACGCGCGCGCCCGCGAGCGTGACCGTGCCGGCCGGGCGCGGTGCCTCGGTGGTGCCGCCGATTGCGATTTCGCCCGAGACCGTGCCCGCCACGTCGACCGGCAGCGTGGCCACCTGCGGTACCGCACGCAGCGGGAAGCGCTCGGCGGTGAGCTTGAGATCGAGCGTGCCGTCCCAGCCCACCTGGCCGCCGCCGAAAAGGCTGCCGCCGCGCGTACGATCGAGCCGCAGGTGGCGCAGCGCGATGCCTTTCTGATCGAGCGTGGCCTCGAGCGCAGCGTGGTCATAGCGGTCGCCTTTGATGGCGAAGTCGCGCACGCTGGCCTTGACCTCGCCCGCGGGCGGATAGAGCGGCCCACTCACGCGGGCCTGCAGGGCCGCGTGGCCCTTTAGACCCAGGTCGAGCTGCGCGAGGTCGAGGTCGGCCAGCTCGAGCTGGGCGTCGACGGTTTGCCCGGGCAGGCGCACGCGCGCCGAGCCCGACAGCTTACCGGCCGGTCCGCTTCCTGAGATGTCGTCCACCTGCACCGTGCCGTCTGCGAGCGCAACCTTGCTCGCGGTGCGCGGAATGCGCAGCCCGGCGAAACCCAGGTCGTCGATTTGGGTCATGCCCGAAATGTTCGGGTGCGTGGTGGTACCTGCGATGCGGCCCTGCGCGCTGAGGGCGCGCGCGAGGTCGGCCGGCGCGCCCATCCGCTCGAGCAGCGGGCCCAGGCGTTTTGCCTGCGCCGACAGCGCGAGGTCGATCTTTTTCGAGCGCAGGCCGACCGAGCCCGAGGCGGTGGCGGTAACGCCCTCGGCCTCGGCGCTCAGGTTGCTGAGATCGAGCCGGCCGTGCGGAATGTCGATCCCGATCTGGCCGCGCAGGCGGATGCGGGCGGGCAGCCGACCCGGGTGCGCCCGCACCAGGAGGAGGTCGAGCCCGCGTGCGTGCAGGCTCTTGTCGACCCGTCCCGACAGCGTTGCTCCGCCTGAGAAGTGGCCGCCCAGGAGCGCCCGCTGGTCGGCCGGCAGAAGCGGCGTCAGATCAACGCGCTGAAGCCCGATCTGGGCGTCGATGCGTGCGCCCTGGCCGCTTTCGGGTGGGGGCAGATCGATGCGCGCGGCGGGGACCGAAAGCTCGCCGCCCGAGGAGGCGGTGCCACGGAGATTGGACAGCGTGATCTGGCCCGCCGCCGGATCCACGCGCAGCTGGCCCTGCACGGCGGTCAGCCGGATGGGCAGCTCGCCCACCGCCAGCTCGACGCCGTGCAGGTTCTCGCCCGCAACCTGGATGCCGGCCGGAGAGCCCGTGATGCGGATGCGGCCCCCCGCCTCGGCGCCGCCGAAGTCGAGCTCGGGCAGGAGAGCTGCCATGAGGTCGTGCACGACCGAGCCGCCATGCTCGATGTCGATCGTGACATCGAGCTGCGGGGGCGCGGGCGCTTCCACGAAGGCGCCCTGCAGCGCGCCCTGAACGTGCACGCTGGCCGTGCGCACGGTCGCGCGCACGTCGAACGCGAGGTCGTGCGGCCGCGCATCCGAGTTGCCAAAGGAGTCGACCTTGAGGGCGTTAAGGGGCAGGCGGGCGCCGAGCAGGGTCAGGGTACCGGCGGGCGCCTGGGGATCGAGCGCCAGGCGCACATCGCGACCGTGCAGGTCGACCAGGAGGTGGGTCTTGAGCGGCGCCAGGCTGAGATCGAACGAGTCGCCGAGCCGGATCTGGGCCGCCGCCCCCTCGATGAGCCCGTCCAGATGGAATCGGCCGGGCGTGGGCTCGGGCTGGCTGGGCGGCCTGGGCATGCGCGGCTGGAAGCTAGCCACGAAGCCGCGCTCGGCGTCGGCGTCGACCAGCACGCGCGCACCCGGGGCTGGCCGGATGTCGTGGAAGATGACGTCGTGCGGCAGCCGCCAGATCTCGACGCCCGCGGTGGCTTCGGAAACCCCGATCACCTCGCGGCCGGTTGGATCGAGGATGCGGAAGCCGCGCACGCGTCCGTCCCAGGGCATCCAGAACGTCCAGTGGACGCTCTCCATCTCCAGCCGGCCGCGGATGCCGGGATTGACGCCGTCACAGATCCAGCGGGCAAGCCGCTTATCGTTGGCGAAGAAAAAAGCGAACACGTAGCTGGCCGCGACCACGATCGCGAACCATTTCACGATCTTCGCCAGACGACGCAGACGGGACATGCCAGTTTATAAGGGTACCACGGCGGCGCTCACAGCGCCTGTTTGAGCGGGAATTCATCGCAGAGGATCCGGAGAGGGATCGTCTCTGCGTTCTCTGCGTTCTGTGCGGTGAAACTTCCGGATCTTACACCGGCAGCGTGACGCGAAACACGCTGCCTTGTCCGGGCTCGCTCTCGACCGTGATTTCGCCGTGATGCTCGTCCAGGATCTGCTTGACGATGGCCAGCCCGAGGCCGGTTCCGCCGGGGCGGGTGGTAAAGAAGGGCTCGAACAGGCGCTGCCGCGTGGCGGCATCCATTCCACAGCCACAATCGGCCACCGCGATTTCGACCGCGTCTCGACCCAGCAGCCGCCGCACGGCACGCGTGCTGATGCGGATCTCGCCGCCGCGCTCGGTCATGGCGGCGGCCGCGTTCTGCAGAAGGTTCATGAGCACACGCTCGATTTGAAGCGGGTCGGCCTGCACCGGCGGCGCCCCGTCGAGCTCGGTGGTCACCGTGACCCGAAACGCCTGCAGCTCCGCGCGCAGTCGCTCGCACGTGCGCTCGATCAGCGCACCCAGGTCGCAGGGCGCCAGCGCGGGCGGCTGCGGGCGCGCGAACGAGAGGATCTGGCGCAGCGTGGCATCCATCCGGTCCACTTCCTCCACGATGCACTGGGCCTGCTCGCGGCCCGAGTCGCCCCGGCCGAACTTCTTCTCGAGCGCCGCCGCTGACACCCGGATGATGCCGAGCGGGTTCTTGATCTCGTGGATGATGACGGCCGCGACGCCGCCCAGCGCGGCCAGTCGCTCGCGATCGGCCGCCTCCGCCACCAGGGCCGCGTTTTCGACCGCGATCGTGAGCGGTGCGGCGGTGGCCATGACCAGCTCCAGGTCACCCGCCGACAGCTCGTGCCCGTCGCGACGCGGGCCCAGCGCCAAGACGCCAACCAGACGCCCGCGCGCGGCCAGCGGCACCAGCACCCGCGCGCCATGCCGCGCCAGCTCCGCGATCGGCTCGCCTGCCAGCCGCGGGTCGCCCGAAAGGTCGTCGGTGCCGACGGGCCGAGCCGCCCGCAGCAGCCGCTCGGCAAGCGGCCCCTGCACGGGCAGCGACACCTCGCCCAGCTCGCCGGCCCGCCCGAGCACGCTCATGCGGCCGCGATGCTCGTCGAGCACCAGGAGCGCAGTCCCGCGCAGGTCGAGCGCGCGCCGGAGCTGGGTCGCCACCCGGTCGCCGATCTCGGGCGGGGTGGCGGCGCGTTGCAGATCGCGCGCCAGGTCCAGCAGCGCCTCCCGCACGTCGACGGTTTCCGAGTAGAAAACGCGCGTGACCGCACGCTGAACGTAGGTGCGCAGCGGGCTCGCGCACAGCGCGATGATGAGCGTCGACACGATCGCGGTCACGGCCGGCGACGCGAAGGGCGTGAAGCGCTCGGCCAGGGGCGACAGCAGCGCCGACAGGATGGCGACCGTGAGCAGGTACAGCCCCACCACCAGCACGCTGACCAGACCATAGGTGAGGCTCTTCTGCAGCACCGCGTCCAGGTCGAACAGGTTGCGCCGCAGAATCGCGTAGCCGATCAGGATCGGGAACATGGCCGACAACAGCATGGCCTGGTCGGCGGTCACCCGGCGCGGTCCCATCCGCGACACGAAGGCCCACACGATGGCGAGCGTGATGGTCACGACCAACCCGAAGGCCACCGTGCGCGCCTTCGAGCGCACGGCCGGGGTGCGGGTGCGCGCCCAGGTCACGCCCAGAAGCGCCAGGTCGGTCGCGAAGCAGGCCGCGAGCTGGACGTTGGATGCGAACGACGTGAAGTCGAAGCGCATCGGATCGGCGAGGTAGATCTGGCGCAGCAGGACCAAGAGCCCCGCCGCCGCGTAGACCGGCCCCAGCACGAGCGCCCGGTGCACCCGGGGCCGCTCCTCGGGAAACACCGCAAACAGGTGGATCGAGATCGCGCCCAGAAGCGGATAGCACACCCAGATGCGGCTCCACTTGTAGGTCATGTGCGCGTCGAACATGGTCAGGTAGAAGGCGGCCGCGCACACGCTGAGCGCCAGCACGATCGCGGCCGCGCGCGTGCGCTTGATGAAGAACACGACCGCGCCCAGCACCAGGTACAAGACCCCGATCGCGAACGGCATCACGAACACGTAGGCGACGTCGCCGGTGCTAAGGTGCGTAAGCTGCACCCGCACGTGCGCGGGGCCGGGCGCGCCCGGCCGCTCGATCAGGAAATCGGCGCTGGCTGTGGGCGCGGACCGGGCATGGTAAGCCAGAAGCGCGGTGACCTGGGCAGCCGAGTGGATCTCGGTGCCGTCGACGGCGCGGACGACGTCGCGCGGCCGCAGGCCCAGGCGCGGCCCCTCCCAGTGGCTCCGCATGAGCGAGGTGACCGCTCCGTTCGTGTAGAGCAGAAAACCCGGAAACGGGCGCTCCTGCGCGCCGAACGCGCCGCCAAAGCAAAGCACGGCCAACAGGGCGGTCAGGGCCACCGCCGCCGCCGGAAGCACATAGAGCGCGCTGCGCCGCATCCCTCCTGGCGCCTACTACCACGCAAGGGGTGTGGGGTCAAACGTCCCCAGGACGTGCGCGGTCACCCGCGAATCCAATGGGTTTTGTCGAGGCGGCGCGTGGAGCAGGGCTTGCATCGCTCCGCTGCCCAAGCTGGGCCGGGAGGTTCTCGAGAAGGTGGCAGCACGCACGCGTGTAGTCCGGATCGCGTTCGTTACCGTGAGGCGTGAGGCGTGAGGCGTGAGGCGTGAAGCTTGAGGCGTGAGGGCGTGAGGCGTAAAGGCTTGAGCCGTGGGATGTAAATGATAGACTCCGCCCGGACCGAGGGAGAGGCGATGGAACGACGGACCGGAGCTGATGCGTTTGGGGTTTTGGGAAGGCCCACGAGCTTCATTGGTCGACAGGACGAGCTGCGTATGCTCGACGGCGTGCTCGAGCGAGCGATGGCGTATCAGGCGCCGCAGCTGTGCACGATCCTGGGCAACCAGGGCACTGGCAAGAGCCGCCTGCTCAGCGAGTGGCTGGGTCGGGTCAAGGCGCGCCCGGAGGGCGTGCGGGTGTATCGCGGTCGGGCATCCGAGCGCAGCATCGAGTACGGCCTGTTCGGGCGGATGCTGCGCGAGCGTTTTGCGCTGGCCGAGAGCGGCCTCGACCCGACCAAAAAGGTGGAGCGCTTTCGGAGCGTGCTCGCGGAGGTGTTCGGCGACCGCCGCGTCAACGAGGTAGCGCACTTTCTGGGCAGTTTCCTCGCGCTGCCCATGCGGGAGAGCCCATTTCTGCGCGCATTGTCCGAGAACCCCGCCCAGCACGACCAGATCGCGCGCACGGTTCTGCGCCGTTTCCTCGAGGTCGACGCGGAGCGGGGGCCGCTCCTTCTGGCATTCGAGGACGTGCAGTGGGCCGACGAGAAATCGATCTCGCTCCTTCACGAGCTGGCCGAGGGTCTCGCGGGCTCGCCGGTGGTGCTGGTCGCGCTGGCGCGGCCCGAGCTGTTTGTGCGCTACCCGCAGTGGGGCGCCTTCGAGGGCGACCATACGCGCATCGAGCTGGGCGCGCTCGGTCCCGAGGAGGCCACGCACATGCTGCGCAGCCTCCTGCGACCGGCGGAGGACCTGCGCGCCGATTTCGTCCGCGAAGCCATCGAGATGACCGGCGGCAACCCGCTGTTCATCGAGGAGCTGGTGCGCCTGTTTCTGGCCGACGGCACCATCTCTCGCTCGCCGAGCGGGCGCTTGCGCATCGATACCGCGCGCGTCGAGCAGGCGCGGCTGCCTCTGACCGTCGAGGAGGCGGTGCAGGCGCGCATCACCGCGCTGTCGGCGGGCGAGCGCGACGTGCTGGAGAAGGCAGCCACGCTGGGCAACGTGTTCTGGACCGGCGCGGTGTTGGTGCTGACGCGCCTTGCCAACCAGTCGGCCGACAGGGAAACCGGCCTGTTCTCGAGCGATCGCATCCGCGCGCGCGTGGAGACGCTGCTTCACGAGCTGCTCGAGCGCGACTACATCCTGCGCATCCCGGATTCCTCCATCCCCGGCGAGAACGAGTACTGCTTCAAGCACAACCTCGAGCGCGAGCTGATCGCGAAGATGACCGAGCCCGAGCGCGCCCACCGTTACCACCTGCTGGCGGCCCAGTGGCTGGAGACGCGCCTCGGGGAGCGCTCGGAGGAACAGCTCGAGTTTCTGGGCCAGCTGTATCGGGAAGGCGGCAACGCGCGGCGGGCCGCCTACCTTTTCATCTCGGCCGGCGACAAGGCGCGCGCTCGTTACGCCAACGAGGTGGCGCTGTCCTACTACGAGCGCGGCATCATGCTGCTCGAGTTCGATGATGCGCTGGCCAAGATCGAGGCCCTCCACAACCTCGGGGACGTGTGCGCGCTCACCGGCCAGCACGAGCGCGCACTGGGCCATTTTCGAGAAATGCTGCGCTACGGCTGGCTGCTCGATCTCAAGAGCAAGGGCGGGGCGGCGCACGGCCGCATCGGGCGGCTGTACCGGCAGCGCGGCGAGCTCACGAAGGCGCTCGAGCACCTTACGCTCGCGCACGAGCTGTTCATGCAGTCGGCCGATCGCCGCGGCATCGCCGGCACGCTCGACGACATCGGCAAGGTACACTGGCTGTACGGCGACTATGAGCAGGCGCTGGCGTCGTGCCGGCAGGCGCTGGGGCTGCGCCGCGAGATCGGCGACCCGCGCTCGATTGCGCTGTCGCTGTCCAACATCGGGCGCGTGCACCATGACTCGGGTGGCTTCAAGGCGGCGCTTGAATGCTTCGACGAGGCGCTCGAGATCCGGCGCGAGATCGACGATCGGCCGGGCGAGATCCGATCGCTCTGGGACCTGGGTCGCGTGCACGAGGCGCTGGGCGACACCGAGCGTGCGTATGCGCTCTACCAGGGCGCCTACAAGATTGCGTGCGCGATTGGCGACCGGCTGGGCCAGGCGCACCTGCTTTCCAACATGGGCCACGCCAAGCTGCGCGCGCGCGATGCCGAGCTGGCGTCCGACCATCTGGGCCAGGCCGCCGAGCTGGCGCAGTCGCTAGGCGACCGGCTGCTGTATTCCGAGTGCTCGCGCTCGCTCGGGGAGACTTTTTTGCTGCTCGGCGACGCCGAAGCCGCGCGCCAGCATTGCCAGCGCGCGCTCGAGCTGGCCGAACGCCTGCAGTCGCGACCTCACACCGGCGCCGCCCTGCGCGCGCTCGCCCAGGTCACGAGCCGGGGGCGAGGCCGAAGCGACGCCCCGGTGGCGGCGGCAGCCGCAGCGGCAACTCTCTACGAGCGCGCGATCGAGCACTTCGCGGAGGTCGGCAACGAGCTCGAGCTGGCGCGCTGCTACCGCGACTATGCCGACTTCCAAGAGCAGCGGGCCGCCCTGACCGAAGCCCGTCAACTGCGCGCGCGCGCCGATGAGATCAGCAGCCGGCTGCGCCTGGCCGCGCAATCGAGCGGCGGCACCATCCCGATCGAGCTCGCGGTCGAGGATCTCGAATTCGACTCCGTGTAGCGCCCGCGCCCGATCCTCTGCATTCTTTCGCATTCTCTGCGGTACACTTCGAGCCGATACCGTGCTCAGCGCCGTGCCCAAAGACCGCATTCCGGACGACGTGCTATCCGTGTGCGCGCGCCTGCGCGCGTCCGGGCACGAGGCCTTCCTGGTCGGCGGGGCGGTGCGCGATCTCCTGCTCGAGCGGCCGACCCAGGATTACGACGTCGCCACCAGCGCGCGGCCCGAACAGGTGATGAAGGTCTTCGGCCGCCGCTTCACGGTCCCCACCGGGCTCCAGCATGGCACCGTCACGGTGGTCACCGAGCGCGGCCGCAATGTCGAGGTCACGACCTATCGCGGCGAGGGCGCCTATTCCGATGGGCGCCGGCCCGACCAGGTGTTTTTCGTGGGCAGCATCGACGAGGACCTGGCGCGCCGCGACTTTACCATCAACGCGCTCGCCTACGAGCCCGCGGCCGCCCTGCTGCGCGACCCCTGGCACGGGGAGGCCGATCTTTCCGCTCGCGTGATCCGCGCGGTCGGCGATCCGATCGCGCGCTTTCGTGAGGACGGCCTGCGCACCATGCGGGCGGTGCGGCTGGCGGCCCAGCTCGAGTTTTCGATCGAGCCGCACACGCTGGCGGCGATTCCGCCCGCGATCGAGGTGTTTCGCAAGGTGTCGGCGGAACGGGTGCGCGACGAGCTGTACAAGCTTCTCTCGGCGGACAAACCGTCGGTCGGCCTGCGGCTCATGCTCGAGACCGGCCTGCTTGCGGAGGTATTGCCCGAGCTGCTCGAGGGCCGGGGAGTCGCGCAGAATCGCTTCCATCGCTACGACGTGCTCGAGCATACGCTGCGCACGGTCGATGAGACGCCAGCGCGCGATCCGGTGGTGCGGCTGAGCGCGCTGCTGCACGACGTGGCCAAGCCGCGCACCGCCGAGCCCCGACCCGAGGCACCGGGCGAGAACACCTTCTACCGCCACGAAATCATCGGTGCGGACGTGGCCGATGCCGTCTGTCGACGCCTGAAGCTGCCCAACCGCGACCGCGAGCGGGTGTGCCTGCTGGTTGCGCAGCACATGTTTTTCTATCAGCCCGAATGGTCGGACGGGACCGTGCTGCGCTTCCTGCGCCGGGTGGGACCCGAAAATGTGCCCGACCTGTTCGCGCTGCGGGTGGGTGACGTGCATGCGCGCGGGATGGGCGAGGACCCCGAGCGCGAGCTGGGCGAGCTGCGGCGCCGCATCGAGGAGGCGATGGCGCGGCAGGCCGCGCTCAAAGTCTCCGACCTTGCCATCTCGGGCACCGACGTGATGGCGGCGCTCGGCTGTCCGCCCGGCCCGGTCGTGGGCGATGTCCTGCGCGCGCTGCTCGAGCGAGTGACCGACGATCCCGCGCTCAACACGCGGGCGGCCCTGTTGGCGCTGGTGCCCGAGGTCGTGCGCGCGCTGCCCCGGGATTGAGCTATCGCGATTCGCGCAGCTTTTGCGCCAGCGTGGCCACGTCGGGCAGGATCTCGGCGCGCGGGCGCGGCGGCGCGATCACGGTGCCCTCGAAGCGTTGCCGGTGGCGCAGCTCCTCGGGCAAAAGGCCGATCTTGTCCAGATCGAAGAGCTCCACCGGTCCGCCCGCGCCGGCCGGGGCCAGCCGCTCGCCCACCGCGCAGCTGGCCGCCACCGTGACCAGGAGCGGCGGCGCCGCCTCGAGACGGCGGGCCGCCGTCCCCTCGCCGCGCTCGACGCGCAGGCGCCCCGAGGGCTGCCAGGCGATGTCGCAGGCCGCCGACAGGTGCGGGATGCCCAGGTGCTCCGCGGTGGCGGGCCCGATGACGCCCAGACCCTCCTCGGCCGAGCGCTCTCCGCACAGCACGAGGTCGTACTTGAGCAGCCGGCAGGTGGCCGCGATCGCGCGCGCGTAGGCGTCGTAGTCGGCGCCCTCGAGCGCCAGGTTCCACAGCCGCACGGTGCGTGCACCCAGCGCGGCCGCCGGCGCCAGCGCGGCATCGTCCCGTGGCGGCCCGACCGCGAGCGCAGTGAGCGACGAGCCCGGGCACGCCGCCTGAAGCCGCACCGCCGCGCGCAGCGCCGCCGCCTCACACGCACCCAGAAGACCCGGCTCGGGCCGACCTGGTGGACCGATGAGGCGGCGAAGCAGAACGATGATCTTCACGCGGCCGCGTCCGCGAGCGCGCCCGCCAGACGCTCCATCACGTCCGCTGGCTCGCCCAGAAGGCCGAAGCGGGCCTGCTGAAAGACTGGATGCTCCGGATCGGTCTGCACCGCCACCACCACCGCGGAGTGAGGCGCTTCCCAGGGCACGCCGTCGACCACCACGCGCGCGCCCAGCGCACGCAGCCTGCGCTCGAGCGGATCGGGGATGGCGGCGCGACCGATCAAGAGCACCACGCGCACGGGCGGAACCGGAGCCTGCGCGCCGCCCTCGAGCGGGAGCTCGTGAATCGCGGGCTGGACGGGCGGAGCGGTGAGCACGACCACCTCGGCATCGCCGTCGCAACATGGCTCGCCCGCGGGCCCATCGTAGGTGAGCACGACCGGACGCTCGATGTCCTCGATGGCCAGCCGCCGCTCGCACACGCCGCCATGCACCGGGCGCGACAGCACGACGTTGTCGCCACTGATGTCGATGCGGGGCCGGGCTGCAAACGCGGCGCCCAGCCGGGCCGCCACCCGCGGGGCCACATCCGAGCCGCCCACGCTCGACGGGAACAGAAGCAGCGCCGGCGGCAGTTGCTCGCACGCCGCCACCACCGCCGGCCCGTGCGTCGCGAAAAGGGTAGGGCGGCCCAACCCGGGCGCGGTCAGGAGGATCACCTTGTCGGCGCCATGCCGTCCCAGAAGAGCGATGGCGTCGTCGTCTCCGTATCGAGGCAGCTCGGCGCAGGCCAGCACCGCGTACACGGTGGCGCCGATCGCGGACGCGATGCGGCGCGCCTCGCCGAGCGCGGCCAGGGCGAGCGTGCTCGGGCGCCCCTCAGCGAGCTCCGCGTACACGAGAACGTTCGCCATGGGGCGAGCGTATCCCGTCGAAAAGGGAGTGGTCAAGCGCTCGCTCGCTTCGCGTCTCGTCGGCTCGTGACTTTACGGAGGGGTGGGCGCTGCGTTACTCTAAAGGCGAGGGCAGTATGCCTGTGCGCTCCAAGAGCAAGTCGGTCGACGACACCACGAGCACTGTGCGCGCGCTGGCCGGCTCGGGGCCGGCGTCGGCGCCGCGCGAGGAGTACGTGGTCGTGCTGACGGGCGGGCAGATGGGCCAGCTCTTCGCCGTGCAGCGCGACAGCGTCATCGGCCGCGGCGCCGATTGCGAGATCCGGATCGAGGACGACGGGGTGTCGAGGCGGCAATCGCGGCTGTCTCGCGAGGCCGGCGTGGTCTACCTGGAGGATCTGGGCAGCCGCAACGGTACCTTCGTCAATGGCAAGCGACTGTTCGGCAAGCAGGCGCTCGTCGACGGTGATCGCATCCAGCTTGGGACTGCGACCGTGGCCAAGTTCGTGCTGGTGGATCGGTTCGAGGCCGCATATCAGCGTCGCATGTTCGAGGCCGCGGTCAAAGACGCGCTGACTGGCGTCTACAACCGGCGCCACTTCCACGAGCGCATCGAAACCGAGCTCGCCTTTGCCAACCGACACACGACCCCGCTGTCGCTGCTGATGATCGACATCGATGAGTTCAAGCAGGTCAACGACCGCCACGGCCATGTGGTGGGCGACAAGATCCTGAAGGCTCTGGCGCGGCGGCTCGGCCAGATCGTGCGCACTGAAGATCTTCTGGCGCGCTATGGGGGCGAGGAGTTTGCAATCCTGTCGCGGGTCGACCGCGGCGGGGCGCGCGTATTCGCGGAGCGGCTGCGCGCGCGCATCGCGAGCAAATCGTTCGTCGTCAACGGCGTCGATGTGCAGGTGACGGTGTCCATCGGCATCGGCACCTTCCCGGAAGTGGCCGCACGCGCGCCCAAGGAGCTCATCAGCGCGGCCGACCAGGCGCTGTACAAGGCCAAGAAGGGCGGACGCAATCGAGTGGAACCGGGCGGACGAAAATGAGGAGGCTTGGATGCTGAACTTGGAGCTGGCGTGATGCGACGGTCGATGCTGGCGTTGCCAGGCCGGGCCTGCCTGCTGGCAGGGTTGCTCTTCGCCGCCTGCGGGGATGACTCAGCTCCCGGTCGCGGCGACGGGGCGGCGGATGCACGCGCGGGCGATGGGCCCGGCGGCTCGGGCGGCGGGGGCGGCACGGGCGGTGCCGGTGGCATGGGCGGCGCGGGCGGCGCGGGCGGCATGACCGGCGACGGCGGTCAGCCCCTGGGCTCCATCTGCGTCAACGACACCCAGTGCGACCAGTCGCAAGGCATGGCCATATGCTGCAAGCTTCCGCAGTGTTCGAGCTTCTGCGCGTGCACGCTGTCCGCAATGTGCCCGGGCGGGACCATGTGGCTGCCCTGCAACTCGACCGCCGACTGCGCGCAGTTTGGCGGCAAGGTCTGTTGCCGCGAAAGCGCGGGCGGCCAGACCGTCCAGTTCTGCACCAAGCAGTCGGGCTGCTCGGGAATGGTGCTGCCGTAAGCGGGGCGCCTATTCGATTCCGCGATTGCGTTTGATCTGCTCGAGCACCTTCTGATACTCGATTTCCCAGGTCGCGGTGCCTTCTTGCAGGTTCTTGATGCGGCGCCGCACTTCCTCGTCGAGCGCTTCGTCGACCTGCATGTGCTTTTTCAGGATATCGCGCATCTTGCGGCGCATGGTGGCGTCATCCGCGTAGATCTCGTCGACGTGCGCGCTCTGCATGAAGGTTTCGAGGATCTGGTTGCAGATCCAGTTGAGCGACTCCTCGCCCAGGCCGAACCCGCGCTCCTCCGCCACCGCGCGTTTGATCTTGCCGAATTGATCGTAGGGCAGACTGCGCGATTCCAAAAGATCTTTGGTGCGGTCCGTGATCTCGCGCTCCATGCGCAGGAACTCCTTGAGCACCGCCTCCACGTCGAGCTGGGCCTCCCCCACGTCGCCGACCTCGATGTCGCCGGCATCGGACAGCGATCGGATGATCTCGCTCGCGACTGCCGGGATTTTTCCTGAATAAAGCCTCATGAGGAGAGGCGAGTATAGGGGCCATGGCCCAGCGCGTCAAGGATTGAACCGTGCCTGCGCGCATGCTACACCGCATTCGTGATCCCGCTGCCGCTCCGCGACGACACTCCGACCTATCGCGCGCCGGTGGTCACGGTCATCATCATCGTCGTCAACGCGCTGGTGTGGCTGTTCGAGTTCTTCACCCAGCAGCCGTGCGGGTCGCACAGCCGCGCGCTCTTCATGCCGGCCGTCTACGACTATGGTGCCATCCCGGCGTGGGTGGTCCACGGCCTCAACGAGGGCCAGGTCCTCATCGGCGAGTGCCGCGCGGTCGCGACCCTGCACCAGGAGGTGCCCGCGCGCCTGACCGTCCTGACTTCCATGTTCCTGCACGGAAGCTGGCTCCACATCATCGGCAACATGTGGTTCCTCTGGATTTTCGGCGACAACATCGAAGACGCCATGGGCCGCGTGCGCTACGTCATCTTCTACCTTCTGTGCGGCGTGATCGCGGCCGGCACCCAGATCCTGGTCACGCCCGACTCGGTGGTGCCCATGGTCGGCGCCTCGGGCGCCATCGCCGGCGTGCTGGGCGGCTACGCGCTCTTGTATCCGCGCGCGTCCGTGCGCTGCCTCTGGATCCTCATCATCTTCATCACCACGATCGATCTGCCGGCGTGGCTCCTGCTCGGGCTGTGGTTCGTGTCGCAGTTTTTCGTGTCTCCGCACTCGGGCGTGGCCGCGTGGGCGCACGTGGGCGGGTTCGTGGCCGGCTTCGGCCTGGTGCGGCTGTTCGTGAAGGCGCGGCCGGTCCGGCCCCAGCGCGTCGTCTGGCAGTGACGCGTTCCGAACGGCCGCGCAAGCTCGTGGTGGCGGCACTTCTGCGCGACTCGAGTGGCAGGATCTTGCTGACCCGCCGGCGCGCCGATCAGCCCATGCCGGGGCAGTGGGAGCTGCCGGGCGGCAAGATCGAGCCTGGCGAGTCGCCCTCGGAGGCGCTGGTGCGCGAGCTGCGCGAGGAGCTGGGCATCTCCGTGCGTGTCGGCCGCGCGTGGGACATCCTGTTTCACCGGTACCCGGAGTTCGACCTTCTCATGCTGGTCTACGCGTGCGAGCTTCCGGTTCGCGGTCCGCGCCCGCGTCCGCTCGAGGTGGCCGAGCTGGCCTTCGTCGCCCCCGCGCAGCTTTCCGACTACGACGTTCTGCCGGCCGATGCCCCGCTCATCGCGCGCCTGCGCGCCGAGTCGGCCGCGCGGTAGCCCGGCCTCTCATGATGTGACGCGCGGTGGCGCCTTCGGCGGTGAGGCCGACTATCTGAGCTCGGCTGCGCGCGCCGGCCCGCCGGAACTTCTCCATCAAGGCACGCCCCCACGTCTGATCGACCTTTCCTGGCCCAAGTGGAGGGGCCTTGCGGACGACGTTTTTCGGGCTCAACTGAGCTGAGGCCGAGGACTGTCTGAGCGCGAGCGCGCGCCCGACCGCGCCGAGAGCCGCGAGCACCGTTAGCTACGTCGAATGAGGGCCCCCCCTTTAGCCGGCCTGCTTTCTGGCCAGGATGAGGCGAACCAGCGTGCGGGCAACCTTGTCGGCGGTGTCGACGACCGGCGAGAAGGCGCGCTCGAGCGCGCTCTCGCCCTTGCAGTCGCCGAGCAGAAAGGTCACCACCTTCTCGCGCAGGCGAATCGGCGCCACCACGACATACTGCATGCGCGGCTCGCCCATGCGGCGCGCCAGCTCGTCGTTGACCTTGGACAGCGGCACCCGCCCCACGAACACGTCGCTCTCGGCCGCTTCCTGGAAGATCGACGGGTGGGACAGCGGAAACGCCATAGTCCGCAGGCGCACCGGATCGAGGCCGCGGCCGATAGCCTGCCAGCCCATCACGAGGCCATGCTGGACGGTGAACAGCGCCACCCGCTGACAGTACGGGGCCAGAAACTGGAAGGCCGCCTCTGGAATCGAATCACGATCTTCGAGCTTGCGCAGCATGCTGTTGAGCTGCCTGACGCCGCTCGAGGCGCCCGGATCGTCGCCGAACTGGGCGAGCGCGGCATCGAAGTGCGCGGGCGTGTACTCGCCGTCCGGGAAGGTGGGCACGCGCGAGCGCGGGGGCGCCGGGGCCGGCGTCGATTTCGACGGGGGCGGCGGCGAGCCGGGTCGCTCCCGCGGCGACTGGGCAGGCACCGGGGTCGCCGGCTTGGGCGCAGACACCGGCGCGAGCGCGGCCGCGAAGGCGGCCGCCGGCGCGTCGTCGGGCAGATCGGACAGCGCCACGCTGGGCTTGCCGAGGCCATCGCCGCCGGTCGCGACGGGTCGCAGCCCGACCATCCCGGCCGTGCGAGCCAGATCGTGGAAGCGCGCCGGCCGCGGCACCCCGTAGTACTGCTCGACCAGAAGCGCCACCCGCAGCTCGCTGGTCACCGAGGGTCGCACGCGCAGGCCGGTCTTGAACGCCACCTCGTCGAGCATCTTGAGGTTGGGCGGAAAGTGACACACCAGGTCGAGCAGGCCCCCGTTCACCCGGTACGGCACCACGTGCCAGCGCGCAGCATCGATCTTGCTCAGGAGCTTGAGCGCGTCGGCCATGGGCGCCATCGAGCGTGGATCGATCGGATTCGGCCCCTCGATCGCGCGGTCGATCGCCTCCTCGAGGGTGGCCTGGTCACACAGGCCCAGCTCGAGAAGGCAGGTGTCGAGGCTGCCACCGTACAGCGCCTGTGCCTCCAGGGCTGCATCCAATTGCGACCGGCTGAGGTTTCCCCCCTCAACCAGCACCACCGATAGCTTCGGCACCGACGCTATTTTACCAGAACTCTGCGGTCAGCGGAAGTCCCTGACCGCAGTCGTCGACGGGCTTGACGCAATCGTCGACGGAAAGGTACGCTTGGCTTGATGGAAGCCAAGGCCAAGCTCACCAAGGAGATGATCTGCGAAGAGGCGCGGTTCATCCTGGCCAACGTGCTGGCCGAGGGGCGCTACGGCAAGCAGAACCATCTCGACGACATCCGGCGCATCTGCGAGGGCGCGGTCTCGCTGGCGCTCGACGACTATGTGGCCTTCCTCGAGAACTACGGCTACATGACCTACGACCGCCGCTCCGACGTGCTCGACGTGACGCCCGAGGGCGAGCGGGTGGTGGCGGGCGAGAAGACGCAGGACCTGATGGCGCGCGTGCTCCAGCACTTTCTGCAGCGGCCGACCGCGGCCACCGGTTCCAACCCCAGCAACAGCCCGAGCCCCGGCCCGGCTCCCCCCCGCAAATCGCGCTTCCTGCAGGCGCACTCGCAGGCGGCGGTGGCGGCCGAGGACGACGACGAGCCGCCCACGGGCGGCCCCGAGCGGATGGCGCGCGATGATCGCGGTCGCGAAATCCTCGACCGCCGTTACGAGAAGATCGAGCGGCTGGGCACCGGCGGCATCGGTACGGTCTGGAAAGCCCGTCAGATCAATCTCGACCGCGAGGTGGCGGTCAAGGAGATCCGCGAGCTGTTCGGTTTCTTCGTCGAGGAGCAGCGGCGCGAGATCCAGCGCCGGTTCGGCGAGGTGGTGCGCGCGGCCGCACGACTGTCGCATCCCAACATCATCCCGGTGCTCGACGTCAACACCGAGCGTGACTATCCCTACGTGGTGATGGAGCTGGCGCCGCATGGCAATCTGCGCCGCATCATCCAGTGGGCCGAGGAAATCCCGACCTCGCTGGCCATCAAGTATTTCTTGCAGGCGCTGCACGCGCTGCGGGCGGCGCACGATCAGAACGTGATGCACCGGGGCGTCAAGCCGGAGAACATCCTGCTCGACCGTTACGGCAATGCGCGTCTGAGTGACTTCGGCACCGCGCGGGTGGTCGAGCGCGACCAGGCCGTGATCCAGCAGGTGTACGTGGGCATGGGCGCGGTCGCGTACATGGCGCCCGAGCTGTATATGGATCCGTTGGGCGCGGGTCCGCAGGCCGACCTGTACGCGCTCGGCATCATCCTGTACGAGCTTCTGACCCGGAAGATCCCGGGCCGCCGCTCCCCGATGCCGTCGGACGCGGTCAAGGGTCTCCCACGCGCGATCGACGACATCTTCGACCGCATGACGCGCGACTCGCGCGACGAGCGCTACAAGAGCGCTGTCGAGGTGCTCGACGACTTCTACAAGTCGAGCGAGATCGGCGCGATCGCGGAGCTCAAGGGCTCGATTCTGTTCTTCAAGAGCCCGCTCGAGACGCTCCAGTTCAAGGACCACAAGTCAGCGGCCGAGCCGGCCGAGCCGGCCGAGCCGCCCACCGAGCAGACCCGACCGGCGGCGCTGACCGAGACCGCGCCAGCGGCCGAGAGCGCGCCCGCCTCGGCGTCGGTCGCGGATGAGCCCCCCACGGTCCCGGGCTCGCTCCCAGCCCCGACTGGGCCGTCTGCGCCCGCGTCTTCGGATGTCACGGTTCCGGGCGTCGAGCACCCGCCGGCGCCGGGAGCGGCCCCCACCGCCACCCCCGGCGAGCCGAGCCGAGAAGGCTCGGGCTCGCGCGCGCTCGGCCGCAGGCCCTACTCGTTTCAGCAGCGGCTCCGGGACAAGGACAAGGAGTAGCGCGGGGCCGGCGGCCCTAACCCAGCTCCTCCACCACCTTCTTGACCCGATCGCCCGCCTTCATGCCGAGCCGCCCGAAGATCAGCGCCGCCTCCTCCAGCATTTTCTTGCCCGCCCCGACGTCACCGTGCTCGATGCGGTACTTGCCCAGCCGTTCCAGCCCCCGCGCCAGCTCGGCCTCGTTTCCGATCTCGCGGTAGATCTGGATGCCGCGTGCGAAGTAGTCCTCGGCGGTAGCATGCTTGTCGCCGCGGCCCGAATCGTCGAACACGGTGGAAGCGTAGACCTCGCCCAGCGCCAACAGCGCCCGCCCCTCGAAGTCGCGCAGCTTGGCCTCCTGCGCCAGGTCGAGCGCTTCGTGGCACAGCGCGCGCGCCCTTTCGATCTGGCCCGACGCCAGCTCGCACAGACCCAGGTTGCGCACCAGATCCGACAGCACGCGCTTGTCTTCCAGCTCGCGCGCGATCGACAGCGCCTCCTCGAGCGTACGCCGGCCCTCGGCCAGGTTACCCTCCCAGACCGCGATCTCGCCCAGGTTGTTGAGCAGCATCGATTGCATGGGCAGCGCGCCGATCTCCTGCGCGGTCTTGAGCGCTTCCTCCCACTCCCTGCGCGCGCCCTCGAGGTCGCCGCGCTCGGCCGCGATGATGCCCAGGTTCTTGGCCGACTCGGCCTCGCCCATGCGGTCGCCGATCTCACGCCGCAGCTCGAGCGCTTCCCGATGGCAGCTCTCGGCCTCGTCGAATAGGCCCCGGTCCTTCTCGATCATGCCGATGTTGGACAGGGAGGCCGCAATCGAACGCTCGTCGCCCAGGCGCCGCCGCTCCTCGAGCGCGGCCGCCGAGCGGTCGAGCGCCTCGTCGTACCGGCCCAGCATCCACAACACCTGTCCGATGTCGTCGAGTGAGCCGGCCACGCCGCGCGCATCGCCGGCCTGCTGGAACAGCTCCAGGCCCCGCTCCAGATACTCGAGCGCCAGGTGCAGGTCGCCCTTCTGGCGCCACACCCGGCCCATCTTGTTGAATGCGACCGCGCCTTTGACCCGGCTCGCCACCACCCAGGCCAGCCGGAGCATGCGCTCGAATGCGCCCAGCGCGGCGTCCGACTCGCCCTTTAACGCGTACACGCTGCCGAGGTCGTGCCACAGGTGGATGCGCTGCGCGAGATCCTCCTTGCCCAGGCACTGCAGCGCCTGCGCATACAGGCGGATCGCCTTGTCGTTGAAGTAGCGGTTGCGAGCCGCATCGGCGGCCCGCCGATAGCGCGCGGCCGCACCCTCGCCGTCGCCGGCCCGCTCGAGATGGCGGCCCACCTCCTCCTGCTCTTCCTCGTTGCGTCCCTCGGGCCGCAGCTCCATCCACTGGGCGATCAGGCGGTGGTAGCGCATGCGCGGACCTTCCGCGATGCCGCTGTAGATGATCTCCTGCAGCGGCTGGTAGGCGAAGCGCCATTCCCGCTCGCCCGGGATCTGTGCTTTCGGGGACTCGAACACGAAGCCGCGGCGCTCGAGCTTGCCCAGGGTCTCGGCCGCCGCCACGCGCGAGCGGTCGCCCGCCTTTGCGATTTCGCCCAGGGTCGGCCCGTCGGGATCGCCCCTTTCGAGCGCGGCTGCACGCACCAGCGCCACCACCGCGTCCAGCCAGAACGCCTCCCCACACGCGGCCGCTTTCTCGAGCAGGTCACGCTCGGCCGCGGGCATGATGCGCAGCCGCTCGCTGAGCACCTCTTCATGCGAGCCCGGCAGCTTGCCGATGAACGTGCGCAGGGCCTTGCCATCGAGCGCCCAGGCCGGCGGCACCGGCGAGGTGCGGACCGTCACGTCGAGATCCTTTCCCGGCGCGGCCGCGGGCGCGCCCGGCTTGGACACGTCTTTGCGTCGAATCACGCCCGCTTCCAGCATCAGCCGGGTCAAATCGACGATGCTGCGCGGCGAGCCGCCCAGCCGATCGCGCACGTGGGCCAGAAGCTCGGGCGGCGGAGCACCGGCCTCTTTGAGCAGGGCCTGCAGCAGGCTCTGCGACTCTTCGGGCGAGAGCGGGCCCAGCTCGATGCGCTCGACCGAGAAGTCGCCTTCCCCGAACGCAGAGTGCACGTCGTACAAGGTGGGCCGCGCCACACACAGCAGCATGACTGGCTGCGCGGCCAGGCCGGCCGCAAGGTAGTGGATCAGGTTGACGGTCTCGGGGGTGGCGCGCTCGGCCTCGTCGAACACCAAAAGCAGCGGGCCCTTGCGCGCGTCGGCGACCAGAAAGCGCCGCACCGCGATGAACATGCGCACCTCGAGCTGGGCCGGCGTGTCCGCCAGCGGCCCCACCACCGGGCTCGACTCGAATCGATAGCCCGTCAGCTCCCCGATCAGGTGCGCGCACTCGAGGGCGGCCCGTTCACCCACCGCCTCGGTGCAGCCGGCCTTGATTCGATCGCGCGCAGCGCGCGCCGAATCGCCCTCGCTGATGCCAAATCGAGCCGTGAACAGGCGCTGGAAGGCCGCGTAGGGGGCCGCACCCGGGCCCCCGCAGACCGTGTGCAGCACCCGTGCCTGCTGCATCGCGCCCCGGGCCAGGCGCCCGAACTCGCGCGCCAGCCGGGTCTTGCCCGAACCGGGCTCTCCGGTCAGGGTCACAAACGCCATCTCGCGGCTGTCCCGGCAGCCGGTCAGGATGCGGCGCAGCCGCTCGAGCGCGGGCTTGCGGCCGATGAACTTGACGTTCAGGTCATACTCGCTCGACGGCATCAGCTCGGGCGCGCGCTCGGTCTCCTCGGTGTCGGAGCCCAAAGCCTGCGGCACTCGCTCGGTGCGGCAGTTGTGACATAGCTCCACGTCGGCGGGTACGGG
>DATFWX010000252.1:0-27236 GCA_035258845.1 Polyangia bacterium
CAGCCGGGGAATTACGAGGCTACTCCCGCCGGCACAGCACGAACCAGTTGTCCATCGGTTTGCCCTCCCGGGCCGCGCGTCCGATGGAAACGTGCGGTGACACGCCGCGCATGGTATCGCGCGTGCGGTAATAGACGAAGCGGCTCAGGCGGGCCGAGTTGGGCAGGATGGGCGGCCACGCGTCCGGCTTGCCGGGCGGCACCTCGCAGTAGTCGATGAGCACCTGGCCGGCGTCGATCGGGTAGCAGACGAAGTAGCCCGGCCCGGTGAGCCACTTGAGCGACTGCTCGTTGTAGCCCCACAGCCTCGCTTCCCCGGTTAGGGGGCGGCAGAATCGCTTCTCGAAGCGCGTGAACATGGCCAGCGAGTTGCGGCCGCTGTGGATGACCTCCTCGAGCGGCGCCACCCGTTCGGGCACGAAGTCGGCCAGCGTGAGCGGTCGAAAGCCGGCTGCCGCCTCGTAGAGGCGTGCCTGCTCGCGCGCGTCGAGCGTGCCCGCGGCCGCCGCCCGCGCGCCATCGTCGAGGCCGTCGAAGTGTCCGGCCAGGCCCGCCAGGTCGACCTTGTCGCCGCCAAAGAAATCGTGCACCGATGCCGTCATGTATCCTCGCTTCGGAGGCCCATCCGTTTCATGAGCCGGTAGAGCTGCGTGCGTGCAGGCCAGCGCCAGTAGCCGAGGAGAAGCCGGTCACCTCCTCCAGGGTTTCGGTCGCGCGCGTCATGCCGCGATCCTACACGAAACCCGAGGCCTGGCTAGCGCGGGGAGCCGGGCAGCGTGATGACGAAGCGGGCGCCCTGGCCGGCCTCGCTGAGCACCGTGATCTGGCCGCCCAGCTCCTCGACGATCTTGCGCGAGATGGCAAGGCCGAGCCCGGTGCCGCCGTGCTTCTTGGTGGTGAAGAAAGGATCGAAGATGCGCGGCATGTAATCGGCCGGAATGCCGGTCCCGTTGTCCTCGACCTCGAGCCGGACCTTGCCGCGGTCGGGCAGCAGGCGCAGCGTGATCAGATTGTCGTTGCGCGGCCGGTCGGGCAGGGCCTGCACCGCGTTGACGAGCAGATTCAGCACCACCTGCCCCAGCTTGGTGCGGGAGGCGCGCACGAGCGGGACCCGGCGCGTGTCCAGACGCAGCTGGGTGCGCCGGCGCAGCTCGCCCTGCATCATGCGCAGGGTCAGGCTCACCACCTCGGCGGGATCGATGGGCTCCTGGTCCTCGTCCTGCACGCGGCTGGCCAGCTCGATCCCGCTCGCAATCTCGAGGATGCGGTTGGCGCCCTCGACCGCGTCGACCAGCTCCTCCTCCATCTCACGGATGCGGCCGGCCAGCCGCTTGGGATCGACCTTCTGTCCCGACACATCGAGCGCCAGCTCGTGCAGCCCATCGCGCACCACGCCCAGGTTGGAGTGGATCCAGCTGATCGGGTTGCGCAGCTCGTGTCCGATGCCAGCGGCCACGATTCCGAGCGCATACACGCGCTCGGTCTCGACCAGCCGCCGCTCCAGCTCGCGCACGCGCCGGGTCATCCCGTACAGATCCAGCGCTTCGTGCAGCGCGGCCTTGAGCTCGCGCACCTCCCAGGGCTTCTTGAGATACCTCTGCACCTGGCCGCGGTTGATGGCGTCGATGGCCGCGCCCAGATCCGCGTACGCGGTCACGATCATGCGGATGATGTCGGGAAACTCGGCGCGCACCTTCTCGGCCAGCTCGACGCCGGTCATCCCGGGCATGCGCTGATCGGCCAGCAGCACGCCGACCTCGTTGGTGCGCAGGAGGGCCAAGGCCTGCTCGCCCCCGGGCGCGGTGAGGACCGGAAACTCGTCCACACAGGCGGCTTCGAACACGGTCAGATTGGATGCGTCGTCGTCTACGAAGAGCACACTGGCGGTCATGACGCCCTCCCGGAGCTTATCCCAACTCCGCCGGCAGCTCGATGGCAAATTCCGCGCCGCCGCCGGCTCGTCGCTCGAGCCGGAGGTCGCCACCGTGCTGCGTGATGATGCGCCTCGATAGATACAGGCCGAGCCCGGTGCCCTGGCCGGGCTGGCGCGTGGTGAAGAAAGGGTCGAAGATGCGCGGAGCCAGATCGGGCGGCACGCCGGGTCCGTCGTCGGCGATGCGCACCACCACGCGGCCGTCGTGCTCGGCCACGCGGATCCAGATGTTGCGCGCAGGCGCACGCAGCGCGTTGTCCAGGATGTTGAGAAAAACCTGGTTGAGCTCGCCCGCCGGCGCCAGCGCCGGGCGGTCGGTCGCGTAATCGCGATGCACGATCACCTCGGCGGTTCGGTGCTCGAGCAGAGCCAGCGTGGCATCGATGCCCGCCCGCACGTCGCACAGGGACAGCGCGCCCGCTTCGGCCGGATGCGCGTGCTCGTCGAGCGCGGCGGCGATGGCCGCGATGCGTCGCGCCCCGTCGCCGATCACCAGGAGCAGCTTGCGCGCGGTGTCCTCGCCGGGGCTCTGGTTGATGAGGACCTCGGCCGCATTGAGGATGGCGTTGATCGGGTTGCGCACCTCGTGCAGGATACCGGCCGCCAGCGTGCCGACGGCGGCCAGGCGCGCCTGTGCAGCCACCTGGAGCGAGAGCGCGCGCAGCTTGAGCTGGGCGCGCACGCGCGCGATCAGAACGCGCGTGTGAAACGGCTTGGCCACAAAATCGTCGGCGCCCGAGGCGTAGCCCTCGAGGGCGGCGTCGGTGCCCGCGCGGGCGGTCAAGAGAATGACCGGCGTGGCCTGCAACGTGGGATCCTTCTTGATGGCCTGGCACAGATCGGTGCCCGAGCGCCCGGGCATCATGACGTCGGACAGGACCAGGTCAGGGCGCTCGCGGCGCGCCAGACCCATGGCCTCGAGGCCGTCGGTGGCTGCCAGCACTTCGAACTCGTGCGCGAGCACGTCGCAGATGAAGCTGCGCAGGTCGTCCTGATCCTCGGCCACCAGCACGCGCGGCCGGCGCGCTCCGTCGAGCAGGAGCGGTGTGTCGGCGGCGGCCATGACGGGCGGGGCGGAGGCCGGTTCGGCAAAGTCGGCGGGCAGCGGGGCCGCACTGTCGGGGCGCGGATCGGTCGCGCGGCGGCCCTGGTGGCCGTCGATGAGGGCGCGGCGGCGCTCGATCACGTCGGGCCGGAAGTGGGCGCGGCCAGCCGGCAGCACGAGCCGGAACGTGGTGCCGCTGCCGGGCGCGCTGGTTGCGCTGAGCTGCCCGCCGTGCAGCTCGGACAACTCCTTGGCCAGCGCGAGCCCGATGCCGGCTCCGCCGTGGCGGCGCCGCGCCGACCCCTCGACCTGGTAGAAGCGGTCGAAGATGCGAGCCAGGTCGGCGGCCGGGATGCCGGGCCCGCTGTCGGCGACCTCGACCGTGACGCCGGCGCGGTCGTGCGCGACGCGCAGGTCGATGCGGCCGCCTTCGGGCGTGAACTTGAGCGCGTTGCCGATGAGGTTGGTCAGAACCATCTCGAGACGATGCGGGTCGCCGTGGATGTCGCTGGTCTCGGGCGGGGCCGGGAGCGCGAGCGTGAGCGTGAGCGACTTGTGCTCGGCCGCCGGGCGGAACGCGTCGACGACCTGTGCGACCAGGCCGGCCAGGTTGACCGGTGCGACGTTCAGGCGCAGCCCACCTGCCTCCAGGCGCGCCAGGTCGAGCAGGTCGTCGATCAGGCGCAGCAGACGCTCGGCGTTGCGGCGCACCACCTGGAGGCGGCCGCGGTCGTCGCGCGGGGCGGCCTCGTCCAGGAGCTCGTCGATCGGCGCCAAAATGAGGGTGAGCGGCGTCCGCAGCTCGTGCGAGATGTTGGCAAAGAACTCGCTCTTGATGCGGTCGAGCTCCTTCAGGCGGTCGAGCGTCGAGGCCAGCTCGGAGGTGGTGTGCGCGAGCTCCGTGCGCGCATCGAACTCGCGCCGCGCCATGGCGTGGCGCGCGCCGTTGGATGCCACCGCAATCACGGAAAACGCGAGCAGGAAGAACAGGTTGTTGCTGAAAGGCCCGACCAAGCTCGGGCGCGCGAGCGCGGGCGCAAGCCACATTGCGACGATGATCCCGCATGCGATTGCGGTCTGGCGCATGGTCCACGTGAAAATGACGCCGACGCCCATGATGCAAAGGCAGAGCCCAGCGTAGTAGGGCGACGAGTAGCCTTCGAGACGCACCACCATGACCTCGATCATGGCGGCGCACAAGAGGGCAGGCGCAGCGCCGAGGACGACGGAAACGCGACGTGCCCAGGACGCGAAGGTCAGCACCAGGAGCCCGATCGAAAGCAGGGAGGTGCCGAGCCGCAGCACCAGGAAGGGCCGCACCATCTCGGGATGCGTGAGCCAGTCGAGCACCGCGAACGCGGGCATCAAGACCGCGGCCAGCAGGCAGCACACGCGAGCCGCTTCCACGTTACGTTGCGCGATGTGCGCTTCGAACTGCTCGTCGCTCATCGTCGCACCATGAGAAAGAGGTTGACGCCCAGCGGCTCGGCTTCGACCACGACCGAGGAGGGTGCGGGCTTGAGCGCGGCGGCCAGTCGGGTCAGGTTTTCGGCCGTGCGATGGGTGAGAAACCAGTCGCAGTAGTACTCCATCATCCATCGCGATGAGTTGTGCGGCGAGAAGTTGCCGATCACGAGCAGCCCGCGCTCGATCAGGGCCTCGTAGAGGGCCGCCAACAGCGCGCCAAAGCTGCGATCCGTGAAGTAGTCGAACAGCCCGGCGCTGTAGATCAGGTCGCGCTCGCCCAGCGCCGCCGACAAGCGTTGCATCATCAGCAGATGGCGAACCGGCTCCCGGATAAACTGGAGCCGCGCGCCCGTGCGGGTGGCCAGCGGCGCCAGAGTGCGCTCGCAATACGACACCGCGCGCAGCTCCTGGTCGATGAGGGCGACGTCGAGACGGGCGCCGATCTGAGGCCAGCTCTCGAGCACCAACCCGATTTCGCGGCCGGGCCCGCAGCCGATGCTGGCAACGCGCAGTCGCGAGCCGGCCGCGCTCTCGGCAGACTTGCGAATCTGGACGGCCAGGTGGGAGGCGCGGTTGACGACTGCGCGCGATGCCGCCTCCTGGGACGCGTAGAGCGTGAGCGCGCGGCCGAACAGCGTCTCGCCCTCGGCCGCGCTGCGGTACAGCATGTTCATCATCTCGTAGTCACCAGGATGACCGAGCGGTTTCTCGTTGCAGCGGCGCAGGACCGGTGACGCGTGCAGCAGCGGGAGCACCTGCGCGCGAAAATAGGCGCGATGGTCGGAGTGCTGCTCGTCGTTCAGGTTCTGAACCAGCACGTTCAGCTGCTCGCGCGCTGCATTCATATGCACGATGAGATCGGGCGAGAAGGCATCGAGATACTGCTGGAGTGCCTGCTGACGTGTGACCAGGTCCTCGGCCTCGAGCGCCTTTTCCTCGGCGGCCAGGAAGTCACGCGCGCGCTCGAGGTAGGCTCGCAAGTCGACCACCCACGACTTGAATTCAGCCGAGATATCGGCGTGGCGCTCCTCGTCGTGGAAGACTCGCCAGCGCTCGGCGAAGCTCTTGCGCGCACCGCGACGGTATAGCTCCCCCAGGTCGATGCCGGCCGAGTCGAACTCGATGCCGAGGACGAGCGCGCGGTCGCGTTCAGCAACCCGGCGCACGGTTGCGCTGCCCTGATAGAGCGAGCCGCCGTCGCAGTCGACCGCCAGCTCATCGAGCCGATCGCCCGCCAGCACGAGCTGATGCTGGGCGGCGGCGTCGGGAATGACGAGCGCCATACCGTGCAGCGACAGGTCCTCGACCTCGGCGCGGATGCCACCCAGGCCCGCGTGGCGGGCGCTGGCCCGGATGGGACCGAGGTTGAGCTCCTCGACCCGGAGACGGCGCGCGCGCAACCTGCGCGGCTGGCGCGAGACCGCGCGGTTCATCGGGCCACCCTCCGGGTCGTGCGTGCACGCTCGAGCAGTGGAAGGAAGGCGGCTGGCTCGAGCGGCTTGACCAGGCATGCGGCCGCGCCCGCACGAAGGAATTGCGTCTCGATCTCGCGCGAAGGGCGGCCGGTCAGCGCGATCACCAGGATGTGGGCGGTCTCGGGCGTCCCGCGCAGCTTGCGACACATCTCGAGGCCGTCCATGCCGGGCATATAGGCATCGAGCAGCACTGCATCCGGGCGGAAGGTGCCGACCTTGAGCAGACCCTCGACGGCTCCAGCGGCGGTTTCGACCCCGAGGTGGGGCGCTTGCCGTGCGAGCTGCCGTCGCGTGGCCCGCAGAAAAGCCGGCTCGTCGTCGATCACGAGCAGCCGCGTGACACCCAGCAGTTGGTGCGGGACCGGCATGCCGTGGCTGCGCAGAAACTGCACGAGCGCGGTGCGCTCGACCCGGCGGTGCCCGCCCGGGGTTCGGAAGGCCGGCACCAACCCCTTGTCAATCCACGTCAGCACCGCCGAGGGGCTCACGTCCAGGAGACGCGCAATCGCGTGGGTGGTCAGATACATGATTCCAAGATTTCAGAGGTTTCGCAGCTATTCTAGATTTTGTCGATTCAAGCGGTCAAGGGGCTCCCGCTGGGGGGGGAGTGCGGGGGGGTAGGCGGGTGCGCGCCCAAGCCAGAGGTCCTATGGGGCTGGGACCGGTTTCTCGGGGGCTAAGCTTCCGGTGAGGGGACCCGGACGATGGCCTGGCCGCGCAGGGCGTGGCGGCGGCCGTAGGTGGCGTACACGACCAGACCGATGGCCATCCAGCTGCCAAAGCGCACCCAGGTCCAGCCGTCGAGGCCGAGCATCATCAAAAAGCACAGCAGCGCGCCCAGCCCCGGCACCCACGGCACCCAGGGCGTCCGGAAAGCGCGCGGCAGATCGGGCCGGCTCCGCCTGAGCGCAATCACACCAAGCGAAACCAGCACGAACGCGAACAGCGTCCCGATGCTGGTCATCTGGGCCACCAGCTGGAAGGGCAGGGTGCCGGCCGCCACCGCAACCACGGCCCCCGTCACCAGGGTCGCGCGATGCGGCGTGTGGTAGCGCGGGTGCACGGCCGCGATCCACGGCGAGAGCAGCCCGTCGCGGCTCATGGCGAAGAAGATGCGGGGCTGCCCCATCATCATCACCAGCACCACCGAGGCCAGGCCGAACACGACACCCAACGCGACCACGCGGCCGCCCCAGGTCACGCCCGAGCGCACGAGCGCCATCGCGACCGGCGCCGGATGGTTGAGCTCGCGAAACGGCAGCATTCCGGTCAGCACGGCCGCCACCGCCATATAAAGGAGCGTGCAGATGAAGAGTGACGTGAACAGCGCAATCGGCAGGTCGCGCTGGGGCCGGATGGTCTCCTCGGATGCGGTCGTGATGGCGTCGAACCCGATGAACGCGAAAAAGACCACGCCCGCGCCCGCCACCACGCCCCACGAGCCAAACGGCAAAAACGGCCGCCAGTTGGCCGCCTCCACATGCGGCGCCCCCAAGATGAGGAACAACAGCACCACGGCCAGCTTGACGAACACGACCGCGCTGGCGACGCGTGCCGATTCCTTGACGCCCCGCACCTGCAGCAGGGTCAGCGCGACCACCAGCAGCACAGCCGGCAGGTTGACCAATCCCCCGTCGAGCGTGCCGTGGACCAGTCGCTCGGGGATCCGCACGCCGAAGCTGGCCAAAAGCTCCACCAGATGGCCCGACCAGCCGATCGAGACCGCGATGGCACCGACCGCGTACTCGAGCACCAGGTCCCAACCGATGATCCAGGCCGGCAGCTCGCCCAGCGTGGCATACGCGTACGTGTAGGCGCTGCCTGCCACTGGCACTACGGAGGCCAGCTCCGCGTACGCGCAGCCGGCAAGCGCGCATCCGATCCCGCCCAGCGCGAACGAGAGCATGATGGCGGGCCCGGCGCGGGTGGCGGCGGCGGTTCCGGTCAGCACGAAAATGCCGACCCCGATGACCGCGCCGATGCCGAGCATGGTCAGATCGAAGGCGCCCAGGCGACGAGCCAACCGCGGCCCGCCACCCTCGGCCGCAGCCCGGGCGCAGATGCGATCGATGGGCTGCGTACGGAAAAGAGACATCCCTTCCTGCCTACCAGGGCGGCGGGCGGCAGGGCGGGCTTTGGGACCAAATGCGGAAAAACGCGGACCAGCGGCCTCGAGGCTGGGACGAAATCGATTAGCAGTACTGCTCGACCGTCGCCAGAAGGTGCGCCAGCTCGATGGGCTTGCGCAGCACGGCCTCCGGGCGCAGGGACTTTGCCTTGCCCAGAACCGCGCTGTCCGCGGAGATGACGATCACCGGGATCGACGCCAGCCGCGGATCGCGGAGCTGCTGATCTCGAAACTGCACGCCATCCATGACCGGCATCATCAGATCCAAAAGGATCACGCAGGGTGCATTCGCGGCCGCGCGCAGATTGTGCAGCGCGTCCAGACCGTCGCGGGCTTGCACGCCCCGATAGCCTTCATCCTCGAGCACCTGCACGATGCTCTCGCGGATGGCCTGGTCGTCATCGACCACGAGTACCGTTTTGCAGACACGCTGCTCGCTCATCTGACCTCCCCTTCGCACGGCAGCTCGACCGTGAACGTGGCGCCGGCTCCCGGCTCGCTCACGACCCCAATCCGCCCGCCGTGGGCCTCCACGATCTGACGTGTGATCCACAGGCCGAGCCCGAAGCCGCCATAGTGACGCGACGAAACCGCGCGCTCGAATTGATCGAACACGCGTGCCTGATCCGCCGGCGAGATACCGATGCCGTGGTCGCGCACGACCAGCCGTGCGCGCGCATCGTTCGCCTCCAGCGAAAGCTCAATCGGTTTGCCGGCGCCGTACTTGATGGCATTGGTCAGCAGGTTCGAAAAAACCTGCACCAGACGAGCCCGATCCCAGGAGCCCGACAGTGCCTTGGGCAGGCTCAGCGCAAGCTTGCAGCCGGCGTCGTTCAAGGCCGGTTCCAGCTCCTCGACCAAATCGCGGGTCAGCCCGACCAGATCGACGGTTTCGCGGTCGAGCGTCAGGGTTCCGCCCGAGAGCCGGGACACGTCGAGCAACTCGTCGACCAGCTCGGTCAGTCGGCGCGTGTGGCTGACCGCCGCGATGGCAATCGATTCGAGGCCGGCGTCCCGCGGATCGCGCTTCTTGAGCGTTCGCAGCAGGCGCTCGAGCTGCAGCATGAGGGCAGTGATGGGCGTGCGCAGCTCGTGCGACGCGATCGAGAGGAAATCGTCGCGCACTCGGACCGCGCGCCGCAGCTCCGCCTCCAGCAGCTTGCGGTCCGTGATGTCGATGCAGGAGCCGATGTAGCCGGCGAACTGCCCGCTGGGCGTGTAGCGGGGCGTGCCGCGGTCGAGGATCCAGCGATACTCGCCGTCGGCGCGACGCAACCGATACTCCATCTCGAAGCGGCGCCGGGCGCCGAACGCCTCGATGTAGACGTCCATGCAGCGCTGGAGATCCTCGGGATGCACGCCCTCGGCCCACCCGACGCCCCACTCCTCGGCCAGCGTTCGGCCCGTGAACTCGAGCCAGGTCTGGTTGAAGAAGGTGCACAGCGCGTCGGTTCCCGACATCCACAGAAGCACCGGCGCGACGTCGGCCATGATGGTGAAGCGATGCTCGGTTTCGCGGATCAGCTCGCTGGTCTGCTTGCGCTCGGTGATGTCGCGAACGATGGCGATGCCGCCGATGACCTCCCCGTGCCCAACCCGCAGCGGGAAATAGTAGGCGTCGTAGAACCCACTGCGGCCGGTCTGCGGCACCGCAAAGGGCCGGTCGCTCGACGAGCGGGCCTGGCCGCGCACGGCCTGGTACAGACACTCGTCCTCGCCGGTCTCGCGCAAAAACGGCAGCACGTCGAATGCGCTCCGTCCCAGCACGTCGGCCGCCTGCAGGCCCGAGATGCGCTCCATGGCCGGATTCCAGAAGATGTAGCGGTACTCGCGGTCGAAGGCGAGCAGCCCGTCGACGGAGGCAGCGAGCAGTTGCTCGGCCAGGGCGGCCTCGGTGAGCGCGCTGGCAGCCGTGAGTGCTGCCGAAGTGGGGGGCGTGGTGAGTGTGGTCATGCGGGCTCTCCCGAAAACACGATCTCGCGCTCGGCCTCGAGCCAGCGCTCCACTTGTGCGGGCTCGTCGCCCCACAGCGCAGAGATCGTAGCCGCCGCCCGCCGGGCCGGCGGGTGCCACTTGTCCAGCCAGCCCCGCACCACAGAAAGGTTGTGCGCGTCCGCGCCCACGACCAGACGCAAGAGCGCGCCCGTCCAGGTGCGCTGCCACTTGGCGTCCTCGTCCAGAGCGGCCAGGATCTGGGCCCACAGGTAGTCGCCGTTGGCGACGGCTCGCTCGGCAAGGCGCGCCCGCAGCACTCGATCCAGCGCCGGCTTCACGCAGACGCCAAGCGCCACCAGGGCCTCGCCGAAGTCCCAGGTCACGAGCAGGCGCTCGATCGTCTCCCGCAGCGGCTGCCAGCTCGGCTCGGAAAGCCAAAGGCTCGGCGCGTCGTCTCCGAAGCCGCTGTGGAGGCGGCGCAGTTGGGCCATGCGCTGCGAGATGCGCTCGATGCGCCGCACCTCGTCGGCCGCTTGCAGAAGCGCGCAGATGACGATGCGCCCGCTGGGCGCCATCTGGCCCACGTAGGCCGCCGCCATCTGGAGGCCGTGCAACGGGTAGCGCAGCGGCGCCAACGTTCGCGCCAGCACGCCCAGCCACTCGGGTGCCAGCTTGCGGTCGTACTCCGTACCCTCGATCGACTGCAGAAGCCCGTCGACGAAGATCTCCTGGGCCTGCTGCAGGCGCGTGTACTCGCTGTAGGTGGTTGCGCGCGGATCGTGAAACTGCTCCCAGTCGGGGCAGCCGAGCGGCGAGCCGCGCTGATAACGCTCGTACCAGGAAGCGACCGGGACCCGCACCTCGAAGCCGCGCCCCACATAGTAAAGGAGCTGGCTGGTCGTGATCTCGTACTCGGACGGGATCCGCCGCGCGCCCAGGAGGTGCGAATAGGTGCGGAGCGTGAGCCTCCGATCGGGCCGGTCGACGGCGCGCATCTAGCGGCCCTCCCGCGGGCGGTACTCCCACGCCGCCTGGTCCTCGGACACCGTGAAGCGGCCCTTGAACGAGGACATCACCGCCTCCAGATCGCCGGGCAGCCGAAATTGCGCGCCCGCTGCCTGCTCGATGGCCTGCCGTGTGACCACGCAGCGCTCCGGTACCAGCACCCGAAGATAGGCCCCCCGGTCGATGACCTGGGTTTGCGGATTGAGCGCGCGGATGGCGGCGACGATGGCATGCGCCGCCGGGCTGGCTTGCAGCACGGGGCCCACTCCGTTTCCGACGCTGCCCCTAGGGACCATTTGCGCCTCCCGCCGCGACCTCGATCCAGATGGAGCCATCCTCGATCTTGACGCCGAGCCGCCGAAGGCGTGCGCTCTTCGGGTTGATGCCTTCGCCCGTGCACACGTCGTACTGCCACTCGTGCGCGGCGCAGGTGAGCAGGCGGCCCTGCAGGCGCCCGCGGCTGAGCGGAAAGCCCTGGTGAGCGCACCGGTCCTCGTAGGCACACGCGGCGCCGTCGACACCGACCAGAAGCACGCGCAGCTCACCGGCCTGCACGCAGCGCATCTCGCCGCTCCACAGATCATCCACGCGGCCGACTCTCCACCACGCCATGGCTCACACGATCACGTCAAAGCGCTCGAGCGCGCTCAGGCCCACATGCTCCAGCGTGTCCGCCGGATCGAGAACTTTTTCCTTGTATACGACGCGCAGGCCCGGTCGCGGCGCCACCCGGACGCTGGCCGCCGACTGGAGCTGCTGGGCCAGCTGCGCGACGGTCATGCTCTTGCGCGCGAGAATGAGCAGGCCGATGGTGTCGCCTTCCAGAAAACCATACACCGGCATTAGCGCTTCGTCTGACCGTTCCGCTTCAGCCACGGATAGTTTCCTCCATAGGCGTCTTTGCCCCAGGTGTTGTGGTCGAGACCGAAGTATTGGCGCAGCATCATCACCAGATTGGCCGGCGCCTCACCGGCCAGCACGCGCTTGACCAGGTCACGATGGTCGGCGTAGCGGTCCAGCTCGCGCTCGAAGATCCAGCGGCACGGCTGCGAGCAGAAGATGTATTTGCGGCCGCCATGCTCGAGCGTGTTGGCGCTGTTGCGCGCAGGTGTCCCCCCGCACAGCACGAGCTGACACAGGTCGCAGAAGCTCACGATGGCGGTGCCATGGACCGCGAACTCGTTGCCGACGTCGGCGTCGCGCCAGCGCGCCGTGATACGCTCCCAGACCGCGTCCAGCGCGTCCCAATACTTGGGGTACTTGGCGGCCAGCCAGCGCCGCTCGGCCGGCGACGGCACCACGAAGTCGAACCACACGGTCGCGCGATACGTGTACGCGCTGACGTAGACCATGTGATGGTAGACCTCGAGCGCGTCCAGAAACAGGTCCCAGTACCAGGGCTTCTTCATGCCCCGCTCTGCGAGCGCGGTGACGTACTGGTCGAGCACCCACTCCTCCATGAACTCTTTGAACGAGAGCGTGCGCGCCTCGAGCGGGGTCAGGTAGTCCATCGAGAAACCGGTCACGACCGCAAACAGGAGCCAGCTCCGCCAGAACCACTTGTCGAGCAGCCACTGGGCGTACTCGGGGTCGTGCGCGGCCACCGTCTCCAGCACCGGCCCGCCGATCTGCGCGTGGCGCGCCTCGTCGGTTTGGATGCTGCCGACCATTTTTTCGAACATATGGTCGCCGGCGTTGTGCGCGAGCGCCGACAGCCCGACGAACTGCAGGTTGGTGAAACCGGTTTCGAGCACGAAGTTGGTCGCGATCGCAAACTCGATCGGATCGGAGGCCAGCAGGAGCTCGTCGAAGAGGTGGCGGCCTGCGATCGCGACCCAGTTGTTCGAGTGGTAAAAGCGGTGGGTCCAGTCGAACTGGCCGTCCCACTGCACCAGCTCGTGCATGAGCGAGAGCGGGATCTGGGTGTGGCGCAGCTCGTCGAGCGCGCCGAAGGTGGCGGCGGTGCGCCAGGCGCTGTCGCGGCCGAAGCGCGCGCCGCGCAGGTTGCCGACCACCGCGGCAAACTCGGCCAGCGGCAGGGTGGCGGCGTGGAGCTTGAGAGCGTTGACCCAGGGCGTGGCCAGCCGCTGCACATCCTCCAGCTTGCCCAGCGCCTCGCGGACCGCCTGGACGGCAGCGTCCTTGGCGTGCTGGTTCACAACGTATTCCGCGAAGGAAGTGCGGAACGGCTCTTCCCAGTGCGCCCAGGCCGCATGCGGCAGCCACGGGCGGCCGCTTTGAACGGGAGGAAAAACTTCGTCTTCCCGGACGTACGAATAGTCCCAGTCCAGCTTGCGCGCGAGATGGAGCCACTCGTCGCGTTTGAGCATGACGCTAAACCCCCCGCCCATCTTCTCACGATTTTGCTCGCGCTAGCAACGCAGCAGCGCGTGCAGCCAGCCCGCTGCTGCAGGCGGGCAAGATTTGGTCCGCGCCCGCGCTGCCGCTCGCGCCGGACCATTTTCGGCCACACGCGTGGTCACGAACAGGGTATCCTGCCAGCACGGCCGGAAAGCGCGGGAGAGTGTCGGTATGCCGCGGTCGATGGCTTGGTTTACTTTGGTAGCTGGACTGCTTGTGTTTTCAGGTTGTACGTTCGAGGGCACAATCGATCTCGCTCCCGGGTCGGGCGCCGGTGGCACGGGTGGGGCTGCCGGCTCGGGGGGCCGGGGCGGCTCCGGGGGCAGCGGGACTGGGGGCGCGGGTGGCGTGGGCGGTGTGGGTGGAGGCGGGGCGGGCGGAGCCGGCGGTGCGCCCATGTCCGACGCCGGCGCGTCCGACTCGGGCGCGGGCTCGGATGCCGCAACCGATGGGTCCGCCGAACCCACTGCCGGCGACTTGCTGGCGCGCCTGCGCTCGTGCACCCCGGTCTCGGCCGGGCGCTACTCGACCGATGTCGGCACTCCCGCAAACATTCCGATCTGCCAGCTCGTGGGCGCCGTGTTCTGGCAGGCCGACATGGACATCGATTGCGACGGCAGAGTATCGGCGCAATGCAACGCGTCGACCGATCCCGCGTTCATGCCGCAAACCAGCGCCACCGAGTCGAATGGCCAGTACCTCGATGCCGCGACGCTGCCCTACGTCGTGGTGCCGCTGCCCTCGAGCCGCTTCGACTACAGCACGGCGGGCATTCAATTCGGCACTGTGATCGCGGTCCTCTACAGCAATCGCGTCGAGTACGGCGTGTTCGGCGACGAAGGCCCGGCCGAGATCATCGGCGAGGCCTCGTACGCGATGGCGCAGCGGCTGGGCATCGATCCCAATCCCAGTACGGGCGGCGTCGACAGCGGCGTCTCGTACATCGTGTTCACGGGGCCCAGCGGCGTCGCCGCGCCGATCGAGGATCACAACCAGGCGGTGCGGGTCGGCCAGATGCGCGCGCTCCAGTTTCTGCAGGACAACCCACCGTAGCGACTGCTATGCTGGGTCCAGGGCCAAACTCATGACCGAACAGCAGAAACAGGCGCTGGAAGCGCTCTCGTCCAGAAGGTGGCTGGTGGCCGCCCTGCTCACGGGCGCGATGGTGGCGGCCTACTTCGGGTTCATCCTCCTGGTCGCCTTCGGCAAGCCGCTCATGGGCCGACTCCTGGGCGAGGGCCTGTCGCTGGGGATCCTGCTGGGCGCGATCGTGATCGTGCTGGCGCCGACGCTGACCGGGATCTACGTGTACTGGGCCAACCGCCATTACGACAGCGAGCTCCGCTCGATCCTGGGGCCGAAGGGACAACCGTGACCACCACGTTGGGCTCGCCCAGCGTGACCGCGATCCTGTTCTTCGTGCTGTTCGTGGTGGTCACGCTGGTCATCACCTACTGGGCGGCCAAGCGCACCCGCACCACCAGCGAGTTCTTCGCGGCCGGCGGCACCGTCAGCGCGCGCCAGAACGGCCTCGCGCTGGCGGGCGACTACATGAGCGCGGCCAGCTTCCTCGGCATCGCGGGACTGGTCGCGCTGTCGGGCTTCGACGGCCTCATCTACTCGGTGGGTTGGCTGGTCGGCTGGCCGGTGGTGACGTTTCTGATCGCGGAGCCGCTGCGCAACCTGGGCAAGTACACCTTTGCCGACATCGTGGCCTACCGGCTCAAGCAGGTGCCGGTTCGCATCGCGGCCGCGGTGGGGACGCTCACCGTGGTCGCGTTCTACCTGATTGCCCAGATGGTGGGGGCGGGCAACCTGATCAAGATGATGTTCGGGATCCCATTCGAGGGCGCGGTGGTCATCGTCGGGCTGGTCATGCTGGCCTATGTTCTGTTCGGCGGCATGATCGCCACCACCTGGGTCCAGATCATCAAGGCGGTGCTCCTGCTTCTGGGTGCGACCTTGCTGGCGCTGCTGGTGCTGGCAAAATTCGAGATGAGCCCGCTGCGCCTGTTCGCAGCCGCGCGCGCCCAGTACGGCGACGCCGTGCTGGCGCCCGGCAAGCTGATCGCGAAACCGTTCGACGCGGTCTCGCTCGGCATCGCGCTGATGTTCGGTACCGCGGGCCTGCCGCATATCCTGATGCGCTTTTACACGGTCCCCGACGCCCGCGCCGCTCGCAAGTCGGTGTTCCTTGCGACCGGCCTCATCGGTTACTTCTACCTGGTCACCTTCATCCTCGGCTTTGGGGCCTCGGTGCTGGTGGGCCGCGCCGGGATCAGCGCGCTCGACAAAGGCGGCAACATGGCGGCGCCGCTCTTGGCCGAGGTGGTCGGGGGTCGGGTGTTTCTGGGCTTCATCTCGGCAGTTGCGTTCGCGACCATCCTGGCCGTGGTAGCGGGGTTGACGCTGTCGGGTGCGGCCGCGCTGTCGCACGATCTATGGGTGCACGCGATCAAGCGCGGCCACGCCGACGAGCGCGACCAGCTCAAGGTGGCGCGCCTGGCCAGCTTGTTCCTGGGCCTGATCGCGATCGCGCTCGGAATCCTGTTCAAGGGCCAGAACGTCGCCTACATGGTCGGGCTGGCCTTTGCGATCGCGGCCAGCGCCAACTTCCCGGCTCTGATCCTGTCGATGGTGTGGAGGCGCTTCACCACGTCGGGTGCGGTGGTCAGCATGCTGACCGGCGCCGGCTCGGCGCTCGTGCTCATCTTCCTGTCACCCACCGTGCAGGTCGAGATCCTGCACCGCGCGAGCGCGCCCTTCCCGCTCAAAAATCCGGCGCTGATCACGGTGCCGCTCGCGTTTCTGGCCGGAGTCGTGACCTCGCTGGCGGCGCGCGAGCGGTCGGCCGAGGAGCAGTTCGCGGAGGCCGAGCGGCGGATGCATGTGGGCGCCGGCGCCGCCGCCCAGATCAGCGGCCATGCTGCTCCAGCCAGCTCGCAACCTGCTCGCGATCTGTCTTGAGCTCACCGGGCGGGGCGGTTTTTTAGGCAGGCGGTCGTCGGCGTGGATGCCGATCGGATCGGGGACCCGAAAGCGGCAAGTCGCTGGCTCATGAACCTGGACGATCCCTGCGTGCGTGCCGATGCGCGCCGAGGTGCCGGGTCGGCCAGTGAGCAACCGCCGAGCCCGGGCTCCAAGTCGGGGATTCTACACTGGACCCCTTTTGTCCGATTCGCCGCAGCTCGCGATCTGCCTGCCCGAGCCGCAAACGTGGCTGGTCGGTCGAGGATGGCAGCAGGGGGCTCCATGAGACGAGGCGGGGGCCCCACTGGGGCGTTCATTCCTGGCTGCCTCGTTCCAGCGCCTGCAGCATGGCGGGCGTGTCGACGTCGATGCTAATCCCGGGATCCCCAACTTCCACGTAGCAGATCTCGGCGGCATATCGGTCGAGCAGCCCGCGCGCGCCCACGTCGCCGGTGAGCGCGGCCATTTCCGCAAAATGGCGGCGCGCCCACAGGATGGGATGGCCGCGCTTGCGCTCGTGTGTGGGGACGTAGATGCTGTGGTCACCGGCCGCCTCGAATGCGCGCACCAGCGCGTCAATGTGATCGCGCGTGACCAGCGGCATGTCACCCAGGCAAATCAGGGCGCCGTCGACCGCCGCGCCGACCGCGCCGATACCGACGCGAAGCGAGCTCGCGAGGCCGCTTGCGAAGTCGGGGTTGTGCGCAAACTCGACCGCGCGCCCGGCCAGCGCCGCCCGCACATCGGCGGCCTGGTGGCCGGTCACCACCACGATGGGCCGGGCGGCCGAGGCCAGCAGCGCATCGACCACATGCGCGATGAGCGGCCGGCCGCCCAAAAGCGACAGCAGCTTGTTTTCACCGCCCATGCGCTGCGAGCTCCCGGCCGCCAGCACCACCGCCCCCACGACCCGCGTTTGCCGCTCGGCCGGCTGCTCGCCCAGCCGCGGCTGCGGGCGCGACGGCACCTCGGCCAGGAGCCCCCCGACGCCCAGCGTCTGGAGGTCGCGCGGCGCCACCGCCAGGCCGGCCACAAGCCGCGCCAGCACCCAGTCGAATCCGCTTGGCTTGAGCGAGCGCGCGCAGCCGGGCACGCCGACGACGGGCGTGGCCCCGTGATGGGCCAGCAACAGGAGGTTGCCCGGATCGACCGGCATCCCGAAGTGGTCGATGACGCCACCGACCCGCACGATGGCTGCCGGCACCACGTCGTTGCGATCGGCGATCGCGGAGGCGCCCAGCACCAGAATCGGCGAGCAGCCGTCGGCGATCAGATCGGACAGGCAGGCCGCCACCTGCGCCTCCTCGTGGGCGCAGCGCAGCTCGCGGGCGATGCTGCTGCCCAGACGCTCCATCCGGGTACGCTGGCAGGCGGCCGCGTGGGCGAGCACGCTGTCGGCTGTGCCCGGCAGCCGCGTGAGCACCAGGCCCGCGCGAGCGGGCGCAAGCGGCGCCACATCGACCAGAGGCGGGCCCGTTCGAGCCAGCTCGGTCGCGCGCTCGAGCAGAGCGCGTGCAATGGCATAGGGGATGATCTTCACGGTCGCGATCAGCTCGTCGGGTGCGACCAATGTAAAAGCGGGCAGCGTAGCTAGCGTCACCGCCTCGTCGGTCAGATTGAGCTGGTCCACGCCTCTCTGCTGGACCGAAAGCACGCCGCGCACGCGCGCGAACAGATTGCAGCGTCCGGCCGCGGGCGCGGCCACAGACACGCCCGGGCCCGCCACCGCCTCCGCGATCGCTTGCGCGGCCGGGTCCTCGCGCACGTCGTCGGGATCGAGCCGCGCACACACGATCTCGCGATAGCCGGCCGCCTCGAGGTCTCCCAGATCCTGCGCCTCCAGCGCGCGCCCTTTCTTGAGCACGCGTACGCCTACTTTGAGCGTGTGACCCAGGATGGCGCCGAGCGCCTGGCTGAGCGGTGCGGGTCCGAACTTCACGGCACTTCCTTGCGCAGCTTTTCGATCACCTGCGCCAGGATCGAGACCGCGATCTCGGCGGGCGATTGGGCGCCAATGCTGAGCCCGACCGGGCCGCGCAGGCGCGCCAGATGAGCCTCGTCGAGCCCGGCCGCGCGCAGCCGTTCCAGGCGCACAGCATGGGTCCGGCTCGATCCGAGCGCGCCCACGTAAAAGGCGGGCGAGCGGAGCGCGGCCAGGAGCGCCGGATCGTCGAGCTTGGGGTCGTGGGTCAGCGTCACCACGGCGGTCCGCGCATCAGGCGCAAGCTCGAAAAGCGCCTGATCGGGCCATTGCGCCGACAGCTCGATGCCTGGGAACCGCTCGCGGGTGGCAAAGGCTGCCCGCGGGTCGACCACGATGACCGCGAAGCCCGCCAGCGCGGCCATGCGCGCCAGCGGCTGCGCGATGTGCACCGCTCCCACCAGAATCATGCGCAGCGGCGGATTCCACACCTCCAAGAACACCGGTCCCGCGTCGGTGTCCACGGCTTCGCAGCGGTCTTTAGCCAGCGCACGCCGGACTGCGTCCGAAAGGGCGCCTGCGTCGTCGGGATGAGCCAGCGACTGCTGGCCGGTCGCAAGCCAGGTCAGGAGCACGACCGGCCGCTGGGCCGCCCGCTCGCGGCGCAGCTGTTCGAGCAGCCCAAGCTTCACTCGAGCGCCTCCACGAACACTTCGACCTGCCCGCCGCAGGCCAGCCCGACCTCCCACGCCATTTCGTTGGTGACCCCGAACTTGAGCAGGCGCGGCGGGCCGCCCTTCATGACCGCGAGCGCCTCCTGGATCACGGCGCCCTCGATGCATCCGCCCGAGACCGAGCCGCAGAACTCGCCGGCATCGTTGACCGAAAGCTTGCTGCCCGGCGGCCGCGGCGATGAGCCCCAGGTCCTGACCACGGTCGCCAGCGCCACCGCGCGTCCGGCCGTCTTCCACGCCACCGCCTGCGCAAGTACCTCGTCGACGTCGCTGGTCATGGCCGCCTCCTCGGCTTGGTGGTATGAATGCTAGCATGGTGCGGGGCGCGAGCGCGGCCAACGCTTGGCGGGCCGACTTCCCAGCGCTCGAGCAAAGGGTGCACGACCGGCCGCTCGTGTACCTCGATAGTGCATCGACCACGCTCAAGCCGCACGTGGTTCTGCGCGCGGTCGAGAACATGCTGGCGCGCGAGTGCGCCAACGTCCACCGCGGGGTGCACGCGCTGTCCGAGGCCGCCACCGCCTCCTACGAGGCCGCGCGCGGCAAGGTGGCGCGCATGATCGGCGCAGCGCGCGCCCACGAAATCGTCTTCACCCGCGGCACCACCGAGTCGATCAACCTGGTGGCGCAGACGCTGGGGCGCGCCCGCGTCGGCCCCGGCGATGCGGTTCTGGTCACCGAGCTCGAGCACCACTCCAACCTGGTGCCCTGGCAGATGCTGTGCCGCGAGCGGGGCGCGCAGCTGCGCGTGTTGCCGATCGACGAGAGCGGGCAGCTCCGGCTCGATTTGCTGCCCACCCTGCTCGGCGAGCGCACCCGGCTGGTCGCGCTCAGCCATGCCTCCAACGTGCTGGGCACGGTAAACCCGGTCGCCCAGGTGGCGCGGCTGGCGCACGAGCGAGGCGCGCTCGTGCTGGTCGACGGCGCACAGGCGGTGGCGCACTTGCCGGTCGATGTGAAGGCGCTGGACTGCGACTTCTACGCGTTTTCGGCGCACAAGATGTACGGCCCCACCGGGGTCGGCGTCCTGTACGGGTGCGAGGCGCTGCTCGAGACCATGCCGCCCTGGCAGGGCGGCGGCGACATGGTGCTCGAGGTGCGCTGGGAGGGCACCACCTACCAGCAACCGCCCTATCGATTCGAGGCCGGCACGCCCAACATCGCCGGCGTGGTCGGGCTCGGCGCCGCAGTCGACTACCGCGATGGCATCGGGCTCGATGCGCTTTCGGCCCACGAGCGCGTGCTCGGTGAGCGTGCCATGCAGGCGCTGGGCGAGCTGCCCGGCCTGCGCATCCTGGGCACGGCGCCCGGCAAGCTCGCCATCGTCTCGTTCGTGCTGGGCTCGATTCACCCACACGACGCCGGCACGGTGCTGGATCGCGAGGGCATTGCGGTGCGAACGGGCCATCACTGCGCGCAGCCGCTGATGGCCCGCTTCGGGGTCGCCGGCACCGTGCGCGCTTCGTTTGCGCTGTACAACACCGCCCAGGAGGTCGACGCGCTCGCGCGCGGTCTGCGCCGGGTCATCGAGGCGTTCGCGTGAATCCGGAGCTGGCCCGTCTGTACCAGCGCGTGATCCTCGATCACAACAAGGCGCCCCGAAATTACGGCCCGCTCGCCGGTGCCACGCACGAGGGCCACGCCTATAACCCTTTGTGCGGTGACGAGGTCACGGTGCGGCTGCGCCTTTCGAGCGGGATCATTGCGGTGCTGCGGTTCGAGGCCCGCGGCTGCGCGATCGCGCGCGCGACCGCATCTCTGATGACGTGCGCGCTCGAGGGCGTCGCGGTGACGGCTGCGGCCAGCCTGCAAGCCGACTTCGAGACTTTTCTGCGCGCGCCGGCCGGCAGCGCGCGCCCGGACGCGCTGGGCGAGCTAGCGGTGGTCGAGGGCGTGCGCGAGTTCCCCTCGCGCATCGCCTGCGCCACCCTGCCGTGGCAGGCGCTTTTGGCCGCCCTGTCCGAGCGCACGGGCTAGCGCCTCCAGGCTGGAAAGGTTGTGGACCGGACGCATCTCGTCGACATGCGGCAGCAGGGCCCGCACACCCTGGGCGCGCGGCTCGAATTTTTCGTAGCGCAAGAGCGGGTTGAGCCAGATCAGGCGCCGGCACGAGCGATGGAGCCGCTCGGCCTCGGCGCCCAGGCCCGGCGTCGGATCACGATCCAGCCCGTCGGTGATGAGCAGCACGACCGCGCCCTGCGACAACACGCGCCGGGACCACCACCGGTTGAAGTCGTGCAGGCACTGGCGCAGGCGCGTGCCGCCGGCCCAGTCCGACACCTTCTGCCCGCATGCGCGCAGCGCCAGGTCGGCGTCCCGCTGCTTGAGGGTGCGCGTCACGTTGCTGAGCCGGGTGGCGAACAGAAAGCTCGACACGCGCTCGCGACGCGAGGTCAGCGCATGCAGAAAGTGCAGCAGCATCTCGGTATAGCGGCTCATGGAGCCGGAGATGTCGCACAGCACGACGAGCGGGGGAGGCCTTCGCGCCGGGCGCCGGTGCTCGAGCGGCACGCTATCGCCCAGCGTGCGCAGGCTGCCCTGCATCGTACGCCGCAGATCGACGCGTCGCCCGCGCGGATGGGGCTCCAGGCGCCGGGTCTGCACCTTGCGCAGACCGAGGTCGAGCTTCTCCACCAGCCGCTTGGCCCGGCGCAGCTCGTGGGCGCTCATCTGCTCGAAGTCGCGCGTGCGCAGCCGTTCGTCGGGCGCGTAGCTGAAGGCGGCGTCGATCTCGACGTGCGGAGGCGGCTCGCGCGGAGCGGGCGGCGAGGCGGCCGCCCGGCCCGGCCAGGCGTCGGCCACGCGCCGTGCACCGGGAGCCGGCTTACGCGGCGGCAGCGTGGTCTTGGGCAGCAGCAGATCGAGCGCCTGGTTGGCCGAGAATGGATCGCGCCAGAACATGCGGAAGGCGTGGTCGAACACCTCGTGCTCGTCGTGCCGATGGACCAGCGTGGCATGAAGCGCCCAGTAGAACTCGTCGCGCCGGAGGATGTCGACCGCGCTCAAGGCCGCCAGCGCGTCGAGCGCGCTCTTGGGGCCCAGGGCCAGCCCGGCCCCGCGCAAGACGCGAACGAAATGCAGCACATTGTGAGCCAGCTTTCCGCCGCCTGCCGCCGCACCCGCACCCGCACCCGCGCCCGCACCTGCACCTGCACCTGCGCTCACGGCGTTCCCGCCCCCGCCCCCGCTCCCGCCCCCATCTCGGCGGTGACCACGTCCACCAGCGCGGCCGCGGGCTCGCCCGCGATGCGCGCGATGTCGTCCTGATACTTGAGCAGCACGCCCAGGGTCGCGCGCACGGTCTCGGGATCCAGCGCCACCTTGTCGAGCGCAATCAGGGCTTGCGCCCAGTCCAGCGTCTCGGCCACGCCCGGCAGCTTGAACAGGTCGGTCGCGCGCAGCTTCTGCACGAACCGCACGATCTGCTCGCTCAGGCGGTCCGGCGCGGCCGGTACGCGCAGCTTGAGGATCTCGAGCTCGCGCACCAGGTCCGGGTAGTCGATCCAGTGGTACAGGCAGCGCCGCTTGAGCGCGTCGTGGATCTCGCGTGTGCGGTTGGAGGTCAGGAGCACCACGGGTGGGCTCAGCGCGCGGACGGTGCCGATCTCGGGGATCGTGACCTGAAAATCGGCCAGCACCTCGAGCAGGAAAGCCTCGAATGGCTCGTCGGTTCGATCGAGCTCGTCGATGAGCAGGACCGGGGCTCCGCCGGCATGGGGCTCGAGCGCCTGCAGAAGCGGCCGCCGGATCAGGAAGCGCTCGCCGAAGATGTCGTGCGCGACCCGCTCCCGGTCGGCCTCCCCGCCCGCGCCGCCGAGCTCGGCCAGGCGGATCTCGAGCATCTGGCGCGAGTAGTCCCACTCGTAGAGCGCGGCCGCGGCGTCGAGCCCCTCGTAGCACTGCAGCCGGATGAGCCGGCGCGCCAGCGTGTCGGCCAGCACGCGCGCCACCTCGGTCTTGCCGACCCCGGCCTCACCTTCGAGCAGCAGCGGCCGGCCCAGCTTGAGCGCAAGGAACACCGAGGTGGCCAGGCTCCGATCCGCCACATACTTGCCGCCGAGCAGAAGCTTCTGAGTATCGTCGACCGAAGCGGGCAGGGCTTTCGGCGGGGGCTCCATCCAAAAGACTACGCGGCCGCCGCCGCCACCGCGCGCCGAGCCATGACTCCGATCAGATGAGCCCGGTAGTCGGCGCTCGCCTCCATGTCGCTGCGCAGCCCCTGAGCCGGGATCGCGACCCCGGTCAGCGCGGCCGGCGAGAAGTTGCCGGCAAGCGCGCTTTCCAAGGTGGGTAGCCGGAAGGCCTTGGGCCCCGCGCCCGTCACCGCAACCCGCACGCCGCCCGCGAAGCGGGCCACCATCACGCCCACCAGCGCGTACTTGGACGCCGGGCTGCCGAACTTGGCGTATGCACATCGCTCCGGGATCGGAAAATGCACGGCCTGAACCAGCTCGTCGCGCTCGAGCGCGGTTTCGAACAGGCCCCGGAAGAAGTCGTCTCCGCCGATGCGCCGCCGATCGGTCTGCACGGTCGCGCCCAGGGCCAGCACGGCGGCCGGATAATCGGCCGCCGGATCCGCGTGCGCGATCGATCCACCGAGGGTGCCGCGGTTGCGCACCTGCGCGTCCCCGATGCCGCCGGCCAGCGCGGCCAGGCCCGGAATGGTTTGCTTGACCACGGGCGAGCGGTGGACCTCGTCGTGGGTCGCCAGCGCGCCCACGATCAAGCGGTCGCCGTCGCGCCTGATGTCGGCCAGCTCGCGAATCGCCGACAACGAGATGAGGTCGCTCGGCTCGGCCATGCCCAGCTTCAAAACCGGCAGCAGGCTCTGGCCGCCGGCCAGAAACTTGCCGTCCGGGCAGCGCTTGAGGGCGGCCACCGCCTCGGCCGCCGACTTGGGTCGATGAAACGCAAAGTTTTTCATGTCCCGTCTCCTCAGGCTCGCTGCCGTTTGGCGGCCTGAATGGCCGACCACACTTTTTCCGGGGTCGCTGGCATCGTGATGTCCTTGACGCCGAGCGGTGCCAGCGCGTCCAGCACCGCATTGATGACCGCGGGCGGCACGCCGATCGCGCCCACCTCGCCCACGCCCTTGACGCCCAGTGGATTGTGCGTGCACGGCGTGACGTGGTTGCCGACCTTGAAATTGGGCAGATCGGATGCGCGCGGCAGGCAGTAGCTCATCATGGAGCCGGATAGGAGCTGCCCGTCCTTTTCATACACGCATTGCTCGTACAGCGCCTGCCCGATGCCCTGGGCCAGCCCGCCGTGGATCTGGCCCTCGACCAGAAGCGGATTGATCACGCGCCCAACGTCGTCGGCGACCGCGACGTCGACCACCCGCGTCACTCCGGTTTCCGGATCCACCTCGACCTCGACCACGTGGCAGCCGGCCGGGAAGGTGAAGTTCTTGGGATCGTAGAACGCCGACTCCTCGAGCCCGGGCTCGAGCGTCTCGTGCGGGTAGTTGTGGGGGACGTAGGCCGCGAAGGCCACTTCCGCGAACGCCTTGGCGCGATCGGTGCCCACGACCACGAACTTGCCATCCTTGAACTCGACGTCGGCCTCGCTGGCCTCGAGCAGGTGGGCCGCGATCTTCTTGCCCTTGGCCACCACCTTGTCGAGCGCGCGCACGATGGCCGAGCCGCCGACCGCGATCGAGCGCGAGCCGTAGGTTCCCATGCCAAACGGGATCTTGTCGGTGTCGCCATGCACGATCTCGACGCTGTCGAGCGGGATGCCGAGCCGCTCCACCACCAGCTGCGCGAAGGTGGTCTCGTGACCCTGGCCGTGACTGTGCGATCCGGTCATGACAGTGACCCCACCGGTCGGGTGCACGCGCACGGTGGCGGCCTCGTAGAGGGCGGCGCGGGCACCCAGCGAGCCCACCACCGCCGACGGTGCGATGCCGCAGGCTTCGATGTAGGTTGAGATGCCGATGCCGCGCAGCTTGCCGCGCCCGGCCGACTCGGCCTTGCGCTTTTCAAAACCTCTATAGTCGATCGCTTTCAGCGCCAGATCGAGCGTGGCCTGGTAGTTGCCGATGTCGTACTGCAGGGCCACCGCGGTCTGGTAGGGGAATTTCTCGGGCGGGATGAAGTTGCGCCGCCGGATCTCGACCTTGTCGATCCCGGTTTCGCGCGCGGCCTTGTCGACCAGGCGCTCGACCAGATAGGACGCCTCGGGCCGCCCGGCGCCGCGATAGGCGTCGACCGGGACCGTGTGCGTGAAGATGGCCTTGACCTCGGCATAGATGGCCGGCAAGTGGTAAGGCCCCGACAGAAGGGTCGCGTAGAGATAGGTGGGCACCGCGGGCGCGAACGTGGACAGGTAGGCGCCCAGATTGGCCAGGGTCTGCACGCGCAGGCCCAGGAAGCGGCCCTCCTTATCGAGCGCGAGCTGCGCCTTGGTCACGTGGTCGCGGCCGTGCGCATCGGACATGAACGACTCGCTGCGCTCGGCAGTCCACTTGACCGGCTGCCCCAGCTTGCGCGAGGCCCACATCACCAGAAGCTCCTCAGCGTAGTGGTAGATCTTGGAGCCGAAGCCGCCGCCCACGTCGGGCGCCACCACGCGCAGCTTGTGCTCGGGCACCTTGAGCGTGAAGGCGCTCATGAGCAGGCGAATGACGTGCGGATTCTGCGACGTCGTGTAGAGCGTGTAATGATCGTTGGCGGCGTCGTAGTGGCCGATCGCGCAGCGCGGCTCCATCGCGTTCGGGATCAGCCGGTTGTTGGTGAGCTCGATCTCGACCACCTTGTTCGCCTTGGCAAAGGCGGCGTCACAGGCCGCCTGGTCGCCCAGGTGCCAGTCGAAGCACACGTTGCCACGCGCCTGCTCCCACACCTGGGGTGCTCCCGCCGCCACCGCGTCCGCAAGATGCGCGACCGCCGGCAGCGGCTCGTACTCGATCTCGAGCTCGGCGGCGGCGTCCTTGGCCTGCGCCTTGGTTTCGGCCACCACCAGCGCCACCGGATCGCCGACGTGGCGCGCCCGATCGCTCGCCAGCGCCGGATGGGGCGGCTCGACCATCGGTGAGCCGTCCTTGTTGGTGATTCCCCAGCCGCAGGGCAGCCCGCCCACCTGATCGGCGGCCAGATCGGCGCCCGTGAAGATGGCGACCACGCCGGGTGCGGCCTGGGCTTTGGATTTGCGCACCGCCGCGATGCGCGCGTGCGCATAGGGCGAGCGAACGATATGGGCGTACAGTTGATCGGGCAGCCGGATGTCATCCGTGTACTGCCCCTTGCCGAGCAGAAAGCGCCGGTCTTCCTTGCGCGGGATGGCCGCGCCGACTCCCTGATTGCTCATGACTTGCCTCCGCGCATCTTGTCGGCGGCCGACAGCACGGCCTTGACGATGTTGTGGTAGCCGGTGCAGCGGCACAGGTTGCCGTCGAGCCATTCGCGAACATCGTGCTCGGTCGGACGGTTCGTGCGCGCCAGCAGATCGACTGCGCTCATCAGGATACCGGGCGTACAGAAGCCGCACTGCAGACCATGGTGCTCGTGGAAAGCGGTTTGGACCGGATGCAGCTTGTCGCCTTGGGCAAGCCCTTCGACCGTCACCACCTCGGTGCCGTCGGCCTCGAGCGCCAGCATGGTGCAGCTCTTGACCGATTTGCCGCCGACCAGCACCACGCAGGCGCCGCACTGGCTGGTGTCGCAGCCGACGTGGGTTCCGGTCAGCCGGAGCTGGTCGCGCAGGAGCTCGACCAGGAGCGTTCGCGGCTCGACTTCGGCGGTGTGCGCCTTGTGATTGACCTGGAGCGTTACCTTAAACATGACACCTCCTGTGCCAGCACAGGTTGGGACGCTTGTGTACGTGAGCTGAGTACTGCCCCCACGCACGCAGCTTCAGGCGCCCATAGCCTATGCCGGCCCCCGCACCGGTGCAATACAGATCGTGTACGATGCGCGAGTATGAGCCGCGAAGGAATACAATGAGCGGCGAGTGGGCCGAGATCGACGCGCGGGCGACCCCGCCTCGGGTCAGCATTCCGCGCGCCTATAACGCAGCTGTCGATTTCGTGGACCGGCACGTCGCACAGGGCCGGGGCGCGCGCATCGCCATCCGCGACGACACCTCGAGCTACGACTATGCCGAGCTGGCCGCGCGCACGGCCCGCGCCGGGCATGCCGTGCGGAGCGCCGGGGCCGGGCTGGAACAGCGCGTCATGATGTGCATGCTCGATTCAATCGATTTCGTGGCGGTCTTCTTCGGCGCCATCAAGGCGGGCGCGGTTCCGGTTCCGGTCAGCCGG
>DATFWX010000253.1:0-19321 GCA_035258845.1 Polyangia bacterium
GAACCTGTCTAAGGATCCCAATTGCATGGGCAGCAGAGTCAGTCGATCTCCGTTCGAGCATGATCGTCGCCAAGCGCTGGGCGGCTTGGCCGGCGACAACCTCGTCGGCGGCCGAGACGGCGAGGGCTGATGCTGCGGGCAGGGCCCACTCCAGTTCGGACCGAGACTGCGCCGCCACAAGGTGGCCGATCAGCAAAGGATCCTGCGTTACTGCGAAGGCTTGCATCACGTCATCCCGGTACAGCGTGTCCACAACGTCAAGTAGCGCTGGCCAGTGCTCCCAGCCCGCGCCATCTCGATACTCGTCGTCCAATGATCCAAAGCATTCCAAAATCTCCGGCTCCTTCATGCGGTCCAGGAGCATCGCTCGTTCGACCGGGGTGAGACCGTCGAGTTGGAACTCCGCTGCGATCTCTCGATCTGGAGTCTCCTCACCCCCACCGTCCATCATCCGGTAAGGGACACGAATCCGATACCTACCGGGGCTGTCGAGCAGGTGCCTACAGACTTCCAGCGGGAAGTCTTGGCCGGGAGCAACCAGGCGGGTCGTCACGGTGGGATCGAGCCCGTAGTCGAGGACCTGCCACTGACCCAGCGAGTTCACTCGCTCGCAGATCGCGTGCGGTCGGAAGTCCTGCCATGATTCGACTCTCGACACCAGGATTGCAATAGACCTATCGCTCCGATTCACCAGATTCCAGCAGTGGTACGGCCTTCGGGTGCAAGCCGTCTCGAGAGATACTGGCAGAGCCCCAGGGCCCTCCACGCAGCCGAAGGTAGCGCAAAGAGAGGCAATAGCTCCGGCTGCCCGCCACAAATGAAGCCTCATTTCAGTTTAGACCGCGATGCCAGCAGCAGGTTCCCGGTCGAAGCGCTGCGACCCGATCGACTTGCTACGCGCGGGCGTAGCTTGCGATCTCGAGCGTGGGCGAGTCGCGCAGGGCGGCGGTCTTTCTGAAACCCAGGTTGCGGAGCCGACGATCGATCGTGTCAGGCGACACTACCCACTTGTGAATCTCGAGCACGATGGTGTCGACGCGCTCGAGAAACGGGTTGTCCTCGGTCAGAAAGTCGGCTTCCGCGCCCTCGATGTCGACTTTCAGCAGATGACAGCGCTGGGCGCCGAACCGCGCGCGCCACAGCGCCTCCACATCGACCTCGCGCACCCGGGTCTTGGTCCAGGGACCCTTGTCGGGCTGGCCGGGCTCGTCGACCGCGTACAGCGAGGACTTGATCTTGCAGGGGTGCAGATAAAAATCGCGCTCACCGGCGGCGCCCGGGCGCGCCACCAGCCCGCACACCGGCACCACCTCGCTGAGCCCATTGGCCGCGATCACCCATTCGGTTTCCTTGACCATGTCCGGATCGGCATCGATGGCGAGCCCGCGCAGGTCGCGCCGGCCGGTTCGATCGGCGAGCAGCGCGATGTAGTGGCCCACGTTGCAGCCCAGATCCGCGAACGTCTCCAGCCCCGGCGAGATGGCCCCATCATAGACTTTCTGCCCGAACAGCTCCTCGGCCAGTGGGATCGAGTCCAGGTAGCGCCAGCGATAGCGGACTCCGCTCTGGGGCAACGTGCGCACGATGGGGAACCATCCCAAGGCCGCATTGATCACGCGCCGCATGTGGAGCTGATTGATCGCGAAATGGATTCCGGGAATGCGATCCAGAACGCGCAGCAGCGACATCGGCCTTCCTTCGCGGCTATCTTATCACGCGCGTCACGCGCGCCTACTTGGTGACCGCGACCAGGTAATGCAGCCCGCCCCCGACCCACGACAGGTGGAAGCGGACCGCGCTGGCGCCGCACGTGCGCAGCATGGTGGCGGTGTCGGGTCGATTGAACGGGGTCAGCATCGACGGCGAAGGCGGGAAGAACGAGAAGTCGGGCTTGAAATTCTGCACCATGGTCTGAACCTGCCCGAACACGAGGTGGGTCGGGCTCAGCGTGTGGGGCCAGAACAAGCACAGCTTGCCGCCCGGCTTGAGCACGCGCAGAAGCTCCTGGCAGGCTGCCGGCATGTCGGCGGGCGCAAAATGCTCCATCACGCCGACGTTCCAGATCCCGTCCAGGCTCCCGGTCGCGAGCGGAAGCCTAAGCAGATCGCCGAGCAGGAACTGATCGTAAAAGCCCACCGTGCGCGCGCGCAAGAGCGCGCCCGCCGCCAGGTCGAGCGCGATGAAGCGGCGCTGTCGGCGCGGGATGCGCACCGCCGACTCGCCCGAGCCGCAGCCCGCCTCCATGAACCAGCCCGCCTGGGCGAACTCGCGGTCGCAGTACTTGCGCACCTCGCGCTGGGCAAACAGGCGCCGGTAGATCGAGGACAGCTGCGCCCAAAGGCCTGCGCGATTCCAATAGCTGCCCCACGACAGGGGCGCAGAGGGTGGGGCCGGGTTTCTCATGGGTCGGTCATCGATTGTATCCGGATCGGTCGGCGGCGCAGAAGATGCCAATTTTCGCGCGACTCCACATCCAGCTCCGACAGATGGGGACCGAACAGCGCCTTGAGCGCCTCGGGCGGCCCATGCACGAAGAAGTAGTCGAACCGGGCGCCATGTTTCTCGTAGGAGAAGCCGCGCGGCGTGTACTCGTTGAAGTCTCGCACCAGGTCGTCCCAGGCCTGCCCGTCGCGATACTGCGCGATCGAAACGTAATGCTCGGCAAACGACAGCGAGATGCGTCCGCCCCGAAACACCTGGTAGAGCGCCGGGTAGTGCAAGAAGACCGGGGCCGTCCGCACCACGCGGCTCGAGCGCTGGAGCATGAGGCCGGCCAGATTTTTGCCGGGCTCGGTGTGCTCGATCAGCTCTTGCACGCCCGCGGCCTCTTCCTGGTAGCGCAGCGATTCGGTGGTGGTGACGAGGATCTGCGCAGCCATGAGGCCCCCGATGAGCACCTTGAGAAGGGGCGCTCGTTTGGGCGGCGGGCTCGGAAACGCAGCCGGGCACAGCATGAGCAGCAGCGGGGCCAGGCGCTGGAACAGGAAGCCGCCGCCGAGAACGTTCATGGGCAAGAGGCAATAGAGCAGCAGGATCCAGAGCGCCAGCGTGGCAAAGCGCGTCGTGTAGAGCAGCTCGTGAAGGGGCCGGCGCGGCTGCGCGGGCTCCCGAAAGGCCAGGGCCGCCACGAGCACGAGCAGCGCGAGCGCGAGCAGCTGGTACTCGGGACCGTCCTCGTGGGTGCCGAACATGCACATGGGCAGGAGGTTGAGACGGCGACCGAGCGCCATGAAGTTGGCTTCGAGCCCGTAGCGCGCCTGCTGGTAGTAGCCGAACTTCTCGGGCAGCGACAGGCTGCAGACGAGCGTGACCGCGAGCGCAGGCAGAGCGCTCGAAAGCTGGAGCAGGCCGTCGCGCAGCCGCGGCCGGCGCACCAGAGTGAGCCAGCCCAGTGCGCCCATGAAGATGAACTGAAACTGCAGGTGCGTGAAATAGAACGAGAGCGCGAGCAGGGCCAGGATCAGCCACGTGCGCACGCTGGGCGGGCGATCCAGCAGCAGATCGGCCCATGCGATGGCCGCGATCACCTGCGGATAGGCCAGAAGGTTTCCCACCAGGCCCCAGTAGAAGACGAAATTGTAGGTGGCCGCGATGGCCAGCAGGGCGTACCAGTCCGGGCGCCCGGCGCGCCGCGCCAGCGCCACCGCGGCCGGCCCGACGGCAGCGAGTGCCAGCGCGATCACCAGCTTGCCGGCCAGGTTGGGCGGGATCAGGGTGCACAGCGCGGCCACCAAAAGCTCGAACAGCGTGTTGGGGCGCGTGAGCGCGAGCTGATAAGTGTGCGCGAAGCCGCGCGCCGGATCATGGAGCCAGCGCACGATGGCAGCCATGGCGAGGTGCTGCGGGTAGTCGACCATGGGTGGAAAGGTCACCAGCCAAATGGGAAGCGTAGAGGCGGCCGCGACCAGCGAGATGCCGAGAAGCGATCGCCTCGAAACCCCGCGCCTTCGCTCGCCGCTCATGGCTGGGGCTGGGGGCGTGCGCGTGCGGAAGTGCGGCGCAGAAGGTGCCAGTCGCCGCGCGACTGCACCTCCAGGTCGCCCCGGGCGCCCGAAAAGATCCTGGGCAGAAGCGTCACCGGTCCGTGCACCAGGAAATAGTCAAAGCGCCCGCCGTGGCGCGCGTAGTCGAAGTGATCCGGCGACCATTCCGAGAACTCCACGATCAGATCGTCCCACTGCTGACCCGGCTGGTACTGCGCAATCGACACGTTGAACTCGGCAAACGAAAACGAGACGCGACCGCCCTTGTAAACCTGATACAGCGCCGGATACTGCAGGAACACGGGCGCGGTCTGAATGCCCGGGCTCGAGCGTTCGAAGATGAGGCCGGCCACATTCTTGCCCGGCTCGGTCCGCTCGATCAGATCGCGCACGCCGGCGGCTTGCCGCTCGTACTCGATGCTGGTCGCGCTGACGACGAAGAGCTGCAGCCCCAGCACGGCAAAGAGGAGCAGCTGAGCGGCCCGGGTGCGTCCCGGCAGGGGCGCGGGCAGCGCGGCCACCGAGGCCATGAGGGCAGCCGCCGCCATGCGCTGCCACACGAAGCCGCCGATGAGGTTCATGGGCAGAGCCAGGTAGAGCGCGAGCAGCCACAGCGCCAGGGTGCCGAAGCGGGTCCGCATGAGGCCCTCGCGCACCGACGGAAAGCGCGCGAGCGGGCGGTACGCGCACAGGACCAGGACCAGGATCAGGAGCAGCGCCAAAAGCACCGTCTCCGGGTTGTCCTCGCTGCCGCCGAACAGGCATATCGGCAGAAGCTCGAGCCGCCGACCGACCGGCGTAAAGGTCAGCCCGTGCGCCAGCATGGCCTGCTGGTAGAGGCTCAGGCGCGCGGGTGCGAAGATGATGTGGCTCAGCGCCAGCGCCAGCGCGGGCAGGGCCGCCGACGCGTGGATCAGAAGGTCGCGGGGGCGCGCGCGCGGCCAGCGCAAAAGCAGCAGCCAGCCCGCGCAGCCCAGGAAGACGAACAGGAACTGCAGGTGTGTCAGATAGAAGCTGGCGCTGAGGCCGGCCAGGGCGAGCCACGATCGCGCACGCGGAGGCCGCTCGAACAGGCGATCGGCGATTGCGATTGCGACCAGCAGCTGCGGGTACGCCAGGACGTTTCCGATGAGGCCCCAGTAAAAGACGAAGTTGTAGGTCGCCGGCAGAGCGAGCAGCGCGTACCAGTCCGGGCGCCCGGCGCGTCGCACGAGCGCCAGCGCAGCCGCGCCCACCGCCGCCACTGCCAGCGCGACCACGAGCTTTCCGGCCAGCTCGATGGGCATGAGCATGGACAGCCCGGCCGTGAGGAGCTCGAATAGCGCGTTGGGGCGCGACAGCGCGAGCTGATAGGTCTCGGTGAGGTGGCGGGCCGGATCGTGGTAGAAGCGCAGGATCGCGGCCATCGCGAGATGCTGCGGGTAGTCGGTCATGGGCGGATAGGTGGTCAGCCAGATCGGCAGCGTCCACAGGGCCGAGACCGCGAGCACGAGGCGGGTGTGCCGGCGCGGGGCGGCCGCTTGCGCAGGCGTGGGCGTGGGCGTGAGCGCGGAGGCGGGCGTAGAAACGGGCGTGGGCATGGAAGCAGGCGTGGGGGCGGGCGTGGGCGCGCGCTCCAGCATCGATCAGCGCACGTAGTTGCGAACCACCCGAGACAGCGAGGCCGGGGACAGCAGCATGTTGGTGTAGGAGGCGCTCGCGAGCGGGCACGCGCATTCCCTGGCCGCCACGCTACGTCGGAACTCATGGGCGGCTTGCGAGAACCAGACCTTTCGGAAGTCGTAGTCGGTCTCGCGCACGTTGCCGAGTGACTCCGCGCGCACGCAGCAGCCCCAGACGTGCCCGTCGGGCGCCAGGTGCGCCGACGCCCAGCCCGCGTAGCACGGGATCACCTGCGATTTTTCGACCGTGTAGCGCTTGCAGAGCTGGTAGTACTCGAGCCGCAGCGCCTCGACCAGACGCGCGACCGGGTGCCGGCTGCGCCGCGCGCGCATGCGCTGGGACAGATAGTCGACTGCGGCCGCGTAGCGGTCGGGGCTGGGCGCGATGTCCTTGTGCATGGTCGAAAGCTCGACCCGGTTCTCGGCGATCTCGGTGATGTAGGAATCGGGGCCCCAGCGGTTCAGCTCTTCGTAGATGGCCGGGATGCGATCCACGTTGAACTTGGAGATGACCGTGTGGATGCCGACCACGACGTGCGGGTACTCCTTCTGCACCTCGCGGGCCAGCTTGTAGGTGGCCTCGATCTTGGCGTAGTTGTTCCAGGCCCCGCGCAGCTGGTTGTGCGCCTCGCCGATTTCGTCGATCGACAGGTTGAGCACGAGCTGGCTGCCCACCGTGTGCCGCGCAATCTCGGGCAGCATCATCTCGATGCGCTTGGAGATGATGCCGTTCATGGGCAGGTTGATGATGGTCGGGCGCAGGAGCACGCGGATGAGCCGCATGATCTCGGGCAGATCTTTGCGCAGGAACTGATCGCCGCCCGAGACCGTGACCCACATGGGCGCGTGGCCCAGCGAGCGGAACACCTTGGCGAATTCGTCAACCGACAGATCGTCGACGGTTTTTTGCCAGATGTCGCAGGTCTCGCAGCGCGACGGACAGTTGTAGGTCACGCTGACCGTCAGGTTGATCGGGAGCAGCTTGGGAAAGCCGAGCGTCCGGAAGCTGGGGTAGGCGAGCATCCGCGCGGCGTGGGTCAGCTCAGCCATAGCCGGCCTTCCGGGACCGGAGCGGGGTGGGCACGGCCTCGGCGGGGATGCGGACCACCTGGCGCGTCGACGGTGCCACTTTCCACACCGCGTGGCTGTGGTGGCGCCGGAAATCGAGCCAGCCCAGCCCGCGCGCCAGCGCCTCCAGCGCTGCCGCGGCGAGGTACGAGGCGTCGGTCTTGGGATCGGACAGGGTCAGGTGCTGGAGGGCATGCTTGACGATGCGGCGCGCGTCGAGCGTCGAAACCGCGTAACCGGTCGAGTCGCGCAGCCAGAAATGGCCGGCCGCAATACGACGCCTCTGATCGATGAACTCGCGGATGTTGTCGGGACCACGATTGACCACCAGAGCGTCGGGGAGGTACCGGAGCGCGTAGCCTTGCGCCACCACGTGTGCCTCCAGGGAGGCTTCGTCGACCGGGCTTTCCTGCGGCAGCGGGACCAAAAGGTGTCCTCGCACCGCGACGATCTCGCCCAGCTTGGGCGCCTCCAGCGCGATCTCGTGATGCAGCGCCCACAAGAAGTGCACGACGTCGCCCATGAGCGTGCCGCGCGGGTTGGTCGGAACCGGACGCGCGCCCACCATGCCGACCCGGGGATGATTGGCAAATGCGTCCAGAAACACCTGGAGGCAGCCCGGCTGCACCAGTAGGTCGGCGCTCGACATCACGATCACGTCGGCGCGCGGATCGCGCTCGCGGGTGTAGGCATTCAGGGCGGCCGTCTTACCCATGCGCGCGTCCTGCACGATCATGCGCACGCGCGCGTCTGCGCGCGCGACCGCCTCCACCTGCGCATGCGTGGTGTCCGTGCATCCGCTGGCCACGACCACCAGCTCGGTGAGCTGGCCGCCTGACATCTTCTGCGCGAGCAACGAGGACAAGAGGCGGCGAATGTTCTTCTCCTCGTTGTACGCGGGAACGACCGCGGAGACTCGCATGCACATCGATTATACGCCAGCGAGGCGAGGTGCCTCAATGTAAGGAACTTCGCTACTCGCTGATTTCGATCAGATAGGCGTGATGATGACCGAACAAGCGGCCCAGCATGGTGCCCCGCTGGTCGAACACCGGATGGCGCTCGAGCGCGCGACCCAGCTCGTCCCATTCGGGCGCATCGGGAAAGAGCGGAAAGCGATCGCGGCCGTAAAGGAAGCGCGCACCGTGGTCGTCGGCGGGCGCGCGTCGCAGCCGTGCCGCCAGCCGCGAAAGGCCCGGCAGCCGTTCGAGCGTGGCGCCGAGCAGGGTCTGGCCGGTGGGGACGAACAGGTCCGGCCACCACGGGCAGTCCAGGTACTCGTGCTCGACCGTGCGGCCGAACCGCGCCAGAAGCGGCTCCAGCGCGGCCGGCCGGATCGACTCGTGATCGAACAGCTCGGCCGGAGCTTTCGGCTCCAGCAGGCGCTGCAGCTTGCGGATCGCGACCCCGTACGAGGCCGGATTGGTCACCGAAACCACCAGCCAGCGCGCGGCCAGCGGCGCCAGCCGCGAAAGGTAAGCCTGCCAGTCGGCAACCAGCGGGGTCGCGTTGTAGGTCAGAACCAGATCGAAACGTTGCGCCGGCAGCTCCGCATCGGGATCGGCCCGCAGCGTGCGCAGGCGCTCGGCGGCTCCGTGCAGCCGATACACGTCGCGCACCAGGTCGAGCGCGGCCGGGTCGGGCAGCGCGACCGTGACCCGGGTCCCGCGCCGGGCCAGCCCCAGAAGATGCAGGCCCGGGATGCCGGCCATGCCGTCGACCGGACCCTCGAATGCGGTTGCGACCTGTCGGCGTAGCGTCCAGCGATCGAGCAGGCGGTACACGGCCACGCGCTCGTAGGCGGTACCGAGGCCCACGTCCTGCGACGGCAGGGTCGAGGGTTCCATCAGGCCAGCCCCAGCGCCTGCGCGGTGCACGCGAAGCCTTCCTGGTAGCCCATGTGCGGCTCGGTGCCCAGGAGCTCGCGCATCCGATCGATGCGATAGCAGCGGTCGATCGAGACCGTGGCCAGCTTCTCGCGGGTCAGCGGCGGCTCGCCCTTGAGAAGGCCCCGGCGCTCGAGCAGCTCGAAGCCGAGCGCGCCCAGCCTGAGCAGCGCGACCGGCGGACCGACCGGCGGCACCCAGCTGCGAACCGCCCGCGCCGCCAGTCGCGAGAGGTCGCGGATTCGAATCGGATCCCGGTATGTGCAGATGAAGGTCTGATTGCGTGTGCGCTCGCTGATGGCGGCGTCGACCACCAGGCGCGCCAGGTCCTCGATGTAGATCAGCTGCACGCGCGAATGGCCCAGCCCGGGCATGATGAAGCGGCGCCGCGCCACCATGCGCAAGATCTTATCCATCATGCCGTTGGTGTCGCCAGGCCCGTAGGTGATGGACGGCTGCACGATGGAGTAGGGCAGCCCGCTCGCGCGCACCAGCTGTTCGCACTCGATCTTGCTGCGCCCGTACTCGCCGACCGGCGCGAGTGGGAACGACTCGTCGATGGGACCTACCTTCGGCCAGCCGTAGACCGCGATCGAGGAGATGTCGACGAAGCGGCCGGCGCCGCGCGCGCGCGCCAGGGCCAGCATGCGCCCCGTCAGCTCGCTGTTCGTACGGGTGTAATCGCCGGGCGCGATGCCGTGGCGATGTCTGAGCGCGGCCGCATGCACGACCGCGTCCACGCCCTCGGACGCGCTCTGCCAGGCCTCGAGCGTGCGCCAGTCGATGGCAGACGGGCCCTGCGGGCGTGTGCCCCGATACACCGCGCCGACGGAGAAGCCGCGCGAAAGCGCCGCCCGCGCGATGGCGCCGCCAATGAAGCCGGTCGCACCCGTGACCAGAAGCTTCACCCGCGCCTCCGGAATCGAACCCACTTTTCGACCAGGCCCGGCAGCAGCCGATCGCCCAGCGCGAGCAGCCCTTCCTTCCAGCCCACGACCGCGAACCGGCGCTCGTCGTCGAGCAGCCCGAGCGCCGCCTGCGCCACCTCTTCTTCCGTGAGCCCCGAGCCGGTCAGAGCCGGCACACTCGTTCCGAACCAGCCGCCGCGCTCGAGGAAGCCGGTGTCGATGAAGCCCGGACAGAGATATTTCACCCGCACGCCGTCGCGCTCGGCCTCTTGGGCCAGGCAACCCAGGTAACGGGCCGCTGCCGCCTTGCTGGCGCCGTAGTAGGCCTCGAACGGGATGGACCGCAGCGCCGACAGGCTGAGCACGGCCAGCACGGTACCGCGGCCTCGCGCCGCCATGGCCGGCAGCACCTGGCGAACCGCGCGGTCGAGGCCCCAGAAGTTGAGCTCGAACGCCAGCCGAGCCTGATCAGGCGGGACCGAAAGAGTCCGACCCATGACCGGGAGCCCGGCCGCATAGACCAGCAGGTCGGCCGGTCCGTGCGCGGCCACAGCCGCCGCCATCGCCTGCTCGAGCTTGCCCGGCACCGTGACATCGCAGGCAAACGACGCGTCGGCTGCCTGGGCGGGCGCGGGCCGGCGCGAAAGCGCCGAAACACGGGTGCCCCGCCCGCGCAGCCGGGTCGCGATCGCGCACCCGATGCCGGAGGAGGCGCCCACCACCAGCGCGTGCTCGCGCTGGGCGCTCATCGGCTCGACTCCTGCAGAAGATACGCATCCAGCGTGGCGCGGCGGCTGAAGACCGCCGGATCCAGGCTTAGGGCGGCAAACGTCGGGTGCCAGTCGAATTCGTTGTCGAGCCCCAGCACCGCCAGCGCGGCCAGCAGCGAGGGCGCATCCTGCGCGGGAAATCGGAACCAGCGCCGCACCAGCGACTGCGCCGCCGAGACCGGAAGCGGCACCGCCAGGCTCCGACCTTTGCGCGCGCTCTGCTGGAAGAGCTCGTCGTTGGTCGCGACGAAGGGATCCGCCAGCACGAGCAGCTCCTGGGTGCGCGGGCCCGATGCGACCAGGACCTCGATGGCGCGCTCGAACAGATCCACGTGCAGCAGGTGCTGGCGAATCGAGCCCGGCTGAAGGCGCAGCCGGATGCCCCGGCGGGCCAGCTTGAGCACGGTTGCCAGCGCGCTCTCGATCCCGGGGCCATACACCATCGACGGGCGCACCACCGAGAGCGCGAGCCCGCGCTCGCGCGCGAGCGTGCGCACGGCCAGCTCGGCGGCCAGCTTGGCGCAGGCATAGGACGGGTTGGGAAAGGCAAGCGGCGCCTCCGGGGTGGCTGCCTGAAGCCGGCCGCCGCGGGCCCCGTACACGGCCGTGCTCGACAGGTGGATGAGGTGGCTGCCCGGTCGCATGGCGCGCGCAATGCAGCAGGACAGGCCCACATGCTCGCGAAAATAGTCGGTCCACGAGAGCCCGGGCCGCACGCGCGGCCCGGCCGCATTGACCACCACGTCGGCCCGGCCCAGCTCGGGCGGCGGCTCGGGCGGCGCGTAGGTGGAGCAGCGCAGCGCCAGGCCGTGCGCGGCCAGCCGCGTAACCAACCGGCCACCGAGGGTGCCATCGGCGCCGACGACGACGAGGAAGGGGCGCTGGGTCATGGTGGACGGCGAGCCTGGCCGCTCCAGATTAGAGGCGCTTCTCGAGCCGGTCAAGATAGCTCGGCGAGCCAGTAGCTCGGCGAGCCGACCGGGCCGGCCGCGCGCGGCGGGCTGGTTTTGGCTTGTTTGACCCTGAGTCACTGACTTAGAGTCAGCCTCACCATGGCGGCCCAGCGCACGACGCGCCAGATTCGAGCCGACGACACGCGCCGGCGGCTGTTTGCAGCCGCCGCCGAGCTGTTCGCGGCCCACGGCTACCACGACACCACGGTCGATCAGATCGCCAAGCTGGCCGGAGTGGCCAAGGGCACCTTCTTCGTGCACTTCGCGACCAAGGACGCGGTGGTGGCCGAGCTGGTGCGGCATCAGGTGCGCGCGGCCCGCCGTGCCCGCGCGCTCGCGCTGGCCGAGGGCGGAACGCCCATCCAGGCCCTGGTCGCGGCCGTGACCAAGCTGGGCGAGGAAGCCGGGGCCAGCCGGCCCCTGAGCCGTGCCGTGATGGCGGCGCTGCTGGAGAACCCGGAGCTGTCTGGGTACGCGGATGCCGTGTTCGGCGAGCTTTTGGCCGATATGCGCCAGGACATCCGGGCGGCCCGGCGCGCCCGGCTGCTCCAGCCCACCGCCAACGTCGATAGCGTCGCCGACACGCTGATCGCGACCTACCTGGGCGCGGCCCTCTATTTCACCTCGAGCCCGCGCGCCAAGCCGCTGCTGGAGCTTCTGCGACCGCTTCTGGAAGCGAATCTGGCCGGCTTTCGGGGCGCGCGCGCCAAGCCGCGCAAACGCTGGCGCTCGCGGATGGTGTAAAATCGGCGCGGGTTGTCCGTCCCCGCATTCCTCCTAGTGGCCGGGCTGACTGCGGCCGCGAGTGGCTCCTGGCCCCCCCGTGTGCATGCCGTGCGCGCGCCGATAAGGCCCGTGCTCGACGGCAAGCTCGACGACGCGGTGTGGCAGCTGGCCCCGGTTCTGGACGGGTTCGTGCAGGCCTCGCCCAACGAGGGCAATGCGGCCACCGAACGCACCGAGGCCCGCATCCTGTACGACGACCGTGCCATCTACCTGGGCGTCCGCTGCTGGGACTCGCACGCCGCCGAGATCCGGCCCCGCCTGGGCCGCCGCGACAACCTGCCCGAGTCCGACTGGGTCGCGCTCGACCTCGACACCTACCACGATCGCCGCAGCGCCTACGAGTTCCTGGTCAACACGGCCGGCGTGCAGCAGGACGGGATCATCACGGAGGGGCAGGGCGGCAACAACGACTGGGACGGAGTCTGGGACGCCCGTACCTCGATCGACGCCGAAGGCTGGACGGTCGAGATGGAGATCCCGTTTCACACCCTGCGCTTTCCGCGCACGAGCCCGCAGACGTGGGGCTTCCACCTGACCCGCTACATCAGCCGGCTCAAAGAGATCGATCACTGGAACCTGATCCGATTCAGCGACGCCAGCCAGATCGGTCGCTACGAGGAGCTGGACGGCATCGCGGGCGCGCGGCCTGGGCTGTCGCTGCAGCTCATTCCATACGCGGTGGGGACGCTGCGCGCTTCCCGCTCCACCGACAGCCTGGCGCCGTCGGGAAGCTCCACCGGCCAGGTGGGGCTCGATCTCAAATACGGCCTGACCGGCACCCTGACCCTCGATGGCACCATCAACCCGGACTTTGCGCAGGTCGAGGTCGATCCCGAGGTGGTGAACCTCAGCGCGTACGAGGTCTTCTTCCCGGAAAAACGGCCCTTCTTCCTGGAAGGGCTCGACATCTTCCAGCCGGTGTCGTTTCTGGTCTATACGCGCCGTGTCGGGGCGCCGCCGCACCCGCCCGACCCGCTGCATGCCGACGGAACCATCGTGGCGCTCGATCCGGTTGCGCGCATCCTGGGCGCGCTCAAGGTGACCGGCAACCTCCTGCCCGGCACCGCGGTTGGTGTGCTGGGCGCGTACGTCGACGAAACCAGCGCGGTCGAGCGGGTGGGCCCCGGCTACCTTTCGCCCACCTATCGGGTGCAGGCCTCGCCCGCCACCTGGTTCAGCGCGGCGCGCGTGCGCCAGGTTATCTCCGGCCAGTCTGCGATCGGGCTGACCGAAACCACCGTCCTGCGCGGCCGCAACGACCGGCCCGACCTGTGGCAGGACGGGCACGTGGTGACCATGGATTTCGACCTGCGTGGACGGGGCGACTACACGCTCTCGGGCAACGCCGGGCTCAGCTGGGCCCGATCGTGCAGTCGCGACTACTCTCCCAGCTATCACGGGCACGGCACCTGCGAGCCGACGGGAGCCGGGGTCACGGTCGGCAAGACCGGCGGCGAGCTGCAGGTGTTCGAGTTTCTCGATTACACGGGCGCCGAGCTCGACCTCAACGACATGGGCTTCTTCACGCACATCCTGGGCACGCAGGCGGTCGGTCAGAACCTTCACATGGGCTACAACCGGCAGCGCGCGCTGGGGCCGTTCAAGCGTGTGTTCGCGCATTTCGTGTACGACAGCTACTGGGATCCCAACGCGGGCTCGGCCGCCGATCCATTTCCGCTGACCGATCACCGGGTGGTCCTGATCGGCAACGCGCGCACCCGGAACGACTGGACGGTGGGCGGCAACGTCAACCACGCATTTTCGTTCTCCGACGACGTTGAGACCCGGCAAAATCCGATGGTTCGGCTGTACGCGCGCAAGGGCGCCGAGAATTTTCACGCGTTCGCGCGCTCGAATGAATCCAAGGCGCTGTCGGTCGGCGTGAGCGCCAGTGTCAACTACGACCACCGCACCGCGAGCACAACCTACAATCTGAGCCTGGACCCGACCCTGCTTCTGGCCGGGCGCCTGCAGCTCGACCTGCATGTGGGCTGGAACCAGTGGCTCGATCGGCCGCGCTGGGTCGAGCAGGGCACAGCCAGCGGTCTGCCCATCTTTGGGCAGCTCGACCTCAAGCAGCTCGAGCTGACCGCGCGCGGGACGCTGGCCTTTTCACGCGACCTCACGGTACAGCTCTACTCGCAGCTTCTGCGCTCGGTGCAGCATTACCCGCGCGCGTTCGTGCTCACCGATCCGCACACGTTCATGCCCTGTGATCCGGGCTCACTGTGCCCGGACGCGGTCGCGCCCGGCGCCTACGACGCCGATCTGACCTCGCTCATCGTCGACGCGATCGTGCGCTGGCAGTTTCGTCCGGGCTCGACCATGTTTCTGGTCTATACGCACAACCACCAGGTCGGTGGCGGCAGCGGTCGGTTCGACCTTCTGGGCGGGCTCAGCTCGCTGGGCGCCTCACCGGCCGACAACGTGCTCGCGCTCAAGCTGTCCTATCTGTGGGCGCTCTAAGCTGAAACCGCCAGCGGTTGACACGGTCCCCTTGCGATCCCATCTAAAGGACGACATCAGGATCCACAACTCGGGCAAGACTTTCTCAAGGAGGAGGCTCAGCCATGCAGATTTCCTGGCTCAAGGACGCCGATGCCGCGCTCAAGCAGGCGGCGCAGAAGCAGCTCCCACTCCTTTTGGATTTCAACGCCGCACCCATGTGAGGGGCCTGCGCTCGGCTGGACGCCGAGGTCTACCCCGACGAGCGCGTGGCTGGCTTCGTCACGCAGAACTTCATCCCAGTCAAGATTCACGTCAAGGAACAACCCAAGACCTTCGAGCGTTTCAGCGTGCAGTGGACGCCCACGCTGCTCGTGGTCGACCCGGCGGGCAGCGAGCGCCATCGCTTTGAAGGCTACCTCCCGGTCGACGAGTTTCTGCCGCAGCTCGAGATGGGCCTGGCGCAGGCTGCCTTCGGCCGCAGCCAGTTCGCCGACGCCGAGCGGCGCTTCCAGGATCTGGCCGCGCGCTATCCGCACAGCGACGTGGCGCCCGAGGCCCTGTACTGGAGTGGCGTGTCCCAGTACAAGGCCACCGGCAACGGCGCCGCGCTCGGCGAGACTTCCCGCCAGCTCACCAAGCAGTACCCGAACAGCGTGTGGACCAAGAAAGCGTCGGTCTGGGCCGGCTGATGCGGTAAACTGCACGCGCGGGAGGTGCCATGAAGAAGCTTCTCCTATTCTTGATCATCCTGGGCGTGGGCGGCTACTTCGCGTACCGGTATTACGTCACGCCCGAGAAGCGATCGTGCGCGCGTCTGGCCCAGCTGTGCGGATTCAAGTCCGACGACCATCAGCGGTGCGTCTCGCAGCTGGCCGATCTGGGCCGGAACGCCAACAGCGAGTCCATGGCCAAGTTTCACGATTGCGTGGCCGGGGCCAAGACTTGCGCCGAGGGCTCGGGATGCCTGGTCGGGGCCGGTCTGAGCGCGGCCGGCAACCTGTTTCACAGCTTTCTCGAGGGCGTCGAGAAAGCGTTCCACAAATAGGGCCTACTTGGCCAGGCCGTTCTCGACCGCGTAGCGGATCAGCTCGGTCACCGTGCGCATCTTCATCTTCTCGAGGATGTGCGCGCGGTGGCTGGAGACCGTCTTGACGCTCAGGCACAGCTGGTTGGCGATTTCGGTGATGCGGTTGCCAGCCACGATCAAGGAGAACACCTGGAACTCGCGGTCGGTCAGGGCCTCGTGGAGAGCGCCCACGCGCCCGGGCTCGACCGCGAATGCCAGCCGCTCGGCCAGCGAGGCCGACACGTACTTGCCGCCCGAGGCCACCTTTTCGATCGCGGCCACCAGCTCGGTGGGTGCGCTCTTCTTGGTCAGGTACCCGGCCGCACCCGCGCGCAGGCTGCGGATGGCGTACTCGTCCTCGCGGTGCATGGTCAGGATCAAGACCGGCAGCTTGGGCCAGTAGCCCTTGATCTGCTTCAGGATGTCGAGACCCGATCGATCTTCGAGCGAGATGTCGAGCAGCACCACGTCGTAGCTTTCCTCGCGCAGGCGCGTCAGCGCGTCCTGGCCACTGGCGGCCTCACCCGCCACCGTGATGTTCGCGCTCTCGTCGAGGATCTGCTTCAATCCCTCGCGGACAATGGTGTGGTCGTCGACGATCAGGACCCGTGTCGGCATGGTTGGAAGTCGAAGAGTCGAAGAGTCGAAGAGTCGAAGAGTTGCGGACCGCGTCGCATCGAGCTAGCCAAGAGAATACTCCTTGGTGATCGAGAGCGGGATCACGATCCGGAGCCGGGTACCTTTGTCGGCTGCCCCTTCGATGTCCATGCGGCCGCCCCACCGATAGACCCGCTCGCGCATGCCGATCAGACCCAGCGATGTTGGGCTCTGCACCTCGGCCGGCCGAATGCCGCGCCCGTTGTCGCGGATCTCGATGGTCACCTGGGTCGGGCTGCGCGCCAGCACGACCTCGACCTCGGTGGCGCCGGCGTGGCGCGACACATTGGTCAGCGCCTCCTGAATCAACCTGAACACGGTGGTCGAGCGCTCGGAATCGAGCGCCATGTCCTCGTCCTCGAGGTCGAGCCGGCACTGGATCTTCGTGCGCTCGCGAAACTGCCGGACCAGCCACTCGATGGCTGCGCTGAGGCCGATGTCGTCGAGCATCGAGGGGCGAAGGTTGGTTGCGATGGTCTGCACGCTCTCGATCATGACGTCGACCAGGCGCGCCATCTTCTCGACCTTCTCGCTCTGCGCGGGCGGCCCGCCCTGCAGGCGCTGGGCCAGCCACGACAAATCCATGGTCAGCGCGGACAGCATCTGCCCCAGCTCGTCGTGGATCTCGCGCGAGATGCGGCGCCGTTCCTCCTCGGCCACCGACAGAAGGCGCGCCGACAGCGCACGCAGCTCGGTGCGTGATTCACGGAGCTGCGCTTCCGCTTTCCGCCGCTCCGCGATCTCCTGGTTCAACACCATCACGGTGTCGCGCAGCGCCGCCTCGGTCTGCTTGCGCTCGGTGATGTCGCGCAGCAGGCCCTCCATGCCACAGGGTTTCCCGTCGGGCCCCCACAGGAGGCGAGCGCTGGCGGAAGCGCGCACCGGCGTGCCGTCGCCGCGCCGCAGGGTCAGCTCGTAGTCGTCTATGGAGCCGAACTCGATGACCAGGCGCAGCAGTTGATCGTACTCGGTGAGCGCCTCCGAGAACTGGCCGGCGTGCCGGCCCAAGAGGTCCGGGACCTTGTAGCCGTAGCGCTCCACCGACGGGCTGATCATGCGAATGATGCCGTGCAGGTCGGTTCGATAGAACACGTCGACCAGATTCTCGTACACCCCGCGGAACTTGGACTCGCTCTCGCGCAGGGCCTCTTCGGTCAGCTTGCGCGCGCTCACGTCGCGCGCCACGGCCAGAAGGTAGCGCTCGGGGCCCAGGTCGAGGCGGCTCAGCCGCAGCTCGACCGGCAGGCAGGAGCCGTCTTTTCGGCGCAGCCGGTGCTCGGCGTAAAGGGGCGCCTCGCTGTCGGCGCGCGCCCACATCTCGGCCGCGGCCGCGGCGTCGAGATCGGGATCCAAATCGAAGATGCGCAAGCTCAAGAGCTCCGCGCGCGTGTATCCGGTGAGCTCACAGGCGCTCGGGTTGGCCTCCACCAGCTGGCCGTCTTCGCGCGCCACCCACAGCCCATCAGCGGCCTGCATCAGGAGCTTCTGCAGCCGCAGCTCACCGCGCAAAGGCTCCCCGTCTCGACTCGGCACCCTCCTCAGTATACGGCATCCTATGCGCCCGCGAGAGCGGCGGTGAGCGGACGCTGGGCCGCCCGCGCCCGCCGGGCCGACCCGCCCGCCACGGGGTCCGCGCTCAGCAGATGGCTCACGTACCGGGCCGCCAGCCGCGGGCCGTCCAGCTCGGCGATCCGCCGGGCCAGGTCCCGGCAGCGCACCCGGTAGCCTGGGTCGCCCACCACCTTCTCGACCGCGCGCTCGAGGCTGCGCGCGTCGTAGGCGCGGCGCCACATGCGGATGCCGGCGCCGAGTGCGCACACTCTCTGCATGTTGATCTCCTGGTCGAACATGGTGGGAAATCCAATCACGGGCACCCCGCACGAGAGCGCCTGATAAATGGTGCCGTTGCCGCCATGCGAGACCACGAGGTCGCTCCTCTGCATGAGCGCCTCGCCGGGCGCGTAGCGCTCGACGAACACGTTGCGCGGCACCGCGCCCAGATCGGCCAGCCCTCCGGTCGTGATCAGGATCTGATACTCGGTGTCGCCGAACACGCGGATGGCCTGGTTGAAGAACTCGGCGTCGCCGGTCGAGCCCATCGTGAAGTAGAGGGTCGGGCGGCCCGGATCGAGCCGCTCCAGCCAGGCCGGCGCCGGAAGGTCGGGCGACCACAGGATCGGGCCCACGTAGCGGCAGCTGTCGGGCCGCCCGGCCGTGGTGGGTGCCAGCTCGGGCAGATCGGCCATCAGGGTCAGGTCGCCCTCGATGAGGTCGTAGAGCGAATGCACGGGCGGCAGGCCCAGGCGCCGCCGCACCTCGGTGTAGCCGAGCGCGTAGTAGCGGACCAGAAGATCCTTGATAAGCGGGAACACGCGCCGGCACAGCCGCGGGCCCAGGATCCGGGTCGAGAAGTGCCCGGCCGGCGGCTCGATGGGCTCGCTGTACCAGCGCGTCCAGGCGCCGTTGGTGATGGCGACATAGGGCACGCCCGCTGCGCGCGCGCTGGTGCAGAGCGACCAGTGCATGTCCCCCACCGCCAGGTCGGGCTGCAGGCGGTCGAGGATCTCGAGATCGGAGCGCACCGAGCGCTCGCACTCGCTGCGCCACCAGGGAAGCGAGCACAGACCGGCGCGGCGCGCCAGCGTCATGGTGCGCTCGCGATCGACCGTGTAGACCGGCCACACCCTGTACCCGGCGTCGAGCGGGATGTGCATATAGGGGCCGGAGCCGCAAAAGACGACGCGATGGCCGTACTGAGCTCCGATCGCGCGCCCCACCTCGAAGCTGCGCGTGACATGAGCCAGAAAGCCTCCGTCGGTGAAAATGGCGACGGTTTTCGGCATGCTGCTACGCTACCGCCCGCCCGGTGCGGTCGGGCAGCAGAGACGGCTGGTTTGACGCTCGGAGTTGACGGATCTCAGGCCTTCCGATGGGCTGAGGCAGCCTCGGACGATTCCGATCTACGCAACTGGGGTTCGGTCGGTGGGCGGATTCAGCCGAATCCGAGGCCCGAACCGGCGGGGTCCGATGGGGCCGGGCCCTCGCATGTGGAACATTCACAGTGGACCGGGAAGTGCCGAAAAAAGTGCCGGGAAGTGCGAGGAGGTTTCGCCATGAGAGCGACGTTGGTGCTTG
>DATFWX010000254.1:0-8130 GCA_035258845.1 Polyangia bacterium
AACGAGGACACGCTCATTGTCCGCGTGCAGATGGTGTTGTAGTCGCCATGCAGAAAAAGGTGGGCTCGTGCTCGACTCGCGGCTCACGGGTAAGCGCTTGAAAATGCGTCACTGTCCGTGGGATGGCAGGAAGAGAAGAAAAACGCACTTGGCTGGTCGATCCTCGCTTGTCTGCTTCGTCGCTCTAACAGAGAGACAGAAGACAGGTCGAGTGGGCTGAAAGGAGCTCAACCATGAGAGTCATGGTTATCGTCAAGGCGACAAAGAATTCAGAGGCGGGCGTGATGCCGAGCGAAAAGCTGCTCACCGAGATGGGGCAATTCAACGAGCAGCTGGTCAAAGCCGGAGTGATGTTGGCCGGGGACGGTCTTCATCCGAGCGCAAAAGGCAAGCGTGTGCGCTTCTCGCGCAAGCAGCGCACCGTCATCGACGGGCCCTTCACGGAGACCAGGGAGCTGATCGCCGGCTTCTGGATCTGGAAGGTGAAGTCGATGGAGGAAGCGCTCGAATGGGCGCGGCGTTGCCCCAACCCGGACGAGGAGGAAGGTGAGCTGGAGATCCGTCCCATTTTCGAGGCTGACGAGTTCGGTAAGGAATTCACGCCGGAGTTGCGCGCCCAAGAAGAGCGGCTGCGCGCTGAAATCGAACGGCAGAAAGGGTCCTGAGGAGGCAAAGCCCATGGCACGCAAAATCTTCCCACATCTTTGGTACGCGAAAGACGCTGAGGGCGCGGCCAAGTTCTACGCCTCGATTTTCCCCGATTCGCGGGTTGACCAGGTGACGCCGCTTCTCAGTGAATCGCCGAGCGGCCCGCCGGGCTCGGTGAAGATCGTCGACTTCACGCTCTTTGGTCAGCCATTTCAGGCGATGACGGCCGGCCCGCATCACGACTTCAACGACGCCATCTCGCTGGTGGTGACGTGCGAAGATCAGGCAGAACTCGATCGTTACTGGAACGCGTTGCTCGAGGGCGGCGGCAAACCGTCGGCGTGCGGCTGGCTGATCGATCGCTACGGGGTGCGCTGGCAAATCGTGCCGGCGGTTCTCGAGGAGATGATGCGGGACAACGATCCTGCAAGGGCCAAGCGGGTAACCGACGCGCTTCTTAAGATGGTGAAGTTCAACATCGCGACGCTCGAAAAGGCATTCCGCGGCTGAGCGATCGATGTCCAGCGCCGGAGGAGTCAATGTTTGGTCCCCACCGGAGTCCCCACTTCTTGCCGATGCGCGCCCGGGGTGAGTCGAACACCCGACCTGCGGCTTCGAAGGCCGACGCTCTATCCAACTGAGCTACGGGCGCAAGCGGCCGAAAGATTAGCGATCTCGTACCCGGTGTCAAGAGGCAAGCGGCGCCAGCGCGGCCACGACCAGCCTTTCCTTGGCCGCGCTTCCCGGCCCGCTCGATCCGGTCCACCACCTCGGCGGTCACGACGCCTCGGCACCCGCCTCCTCGAGCGCCTTGCGGAGGGCAGCGGTCGCCGACGCAACGACTTCCTCCGCCCGCGCGTCTGCACGCACCGAGATCCTGGACCGCGTGCTCTTGTGCTCGCTTACAGTTTGACGGCGTTTGGGCTTGTCAAATCCCGGTTACATGGGTTGGGGGCGCGCGCGTAGGTAACTTCCCACACCAACGCCGGATGAGATAAAATTTCGTGGTCGGGAGAGCCAACGGTGGATCGAGACGCACCTCCGCCGCGACTGGGACGGTATACGATCCTGCGCCACCTGGCGACCGGCGGGATGGCAGAAGTCTATCTCGGGCTCGCGCGCGGCATCGAAGGGTTCGAGAAGCTGGTGGTGCTCAAGCGCATCCGTCCCCGGCTCGCGCCCAACGGCGAGATCGTGCGCATGTTCTTGCGCGAAGCCCGGCTGGCGGCGCTGCTCGACCACTCCAACATCGTCCAGATCTACGACATCGGCGAGCAGGGCGGCCATTACTTCTACGCGATGGAGTATCTGCATGGCGAGGACGCCGACCGGATCCTGAAGACGGCGCGCGAGTCGGGGCGGCGCCTTCCGCTGGGCGCCGTGGTGGCCATCGGAACCGGCGTGGCAGCCGGGCTCCACTACGCGCACGATCTGCGCGGCGCCGACAACCAGCCGCTGGGGCTGGTGCATCGCGACGTCTCGCCGCACAACGTGATCGTCAGCTACGACGGCGGCGTCAAGCTGGTCGACTTCGGGATCGCAAAAACGGCCGACTGTGCCGACGAGCAGACGCGCTCGGGTGTGCTCAAGGGCAAGCTGCGCTACATGTCGCCCGAGCAGGTGCGCGGCTTGCCCCTCGACCGGCGCTGCGACGTGTTCTCGCTCGGCGTTCTGCTCTGGGAGCTGATCGCAGGCGGGCCCATGTGGCCGGGACGGAGCGACTTCGCGATCCTGGACGCCATCACCGGAGAAGACCCGCCGCCTTTGGTCACCTACCGGGGCGACTGCCCGCCCGAGCTCGACCACATCGTGGGGCGCGCGCTGGCGCGCTCGCGCGAGGCACGCTACCAGACCGCCCAGGAGCTGCAGTTTGCGCTCGAGGAGTTTGCCCGTGAGGGCCGGCTCGCCGCCTCTCCGCTCGCGGTCTCGCAGTTCATGAACGAGCTGTTCGGAGCCAAGGTCGACGCCTGGCATACCGCCCAGCGCCAGGGCATCAGCCTGGCCGACCATGTGACCATGATGCTCGAGCGCGAGACCGCGACCGTGGTCGGCTCGCCGGAAGCACCCCCAAAAGCCGCCCAGCCGAACCTGGATGACACCGGGACCACGACGACGACCCAGCCGGAGGACTCGCTCGCGGACACGATCGACGAGGCAGCCACCCGGGTGCACGCGGGTACACCGACGCTCTTCGCCACCTCGGCGTACACCCGATACATACCCAGATCGCGCGTGCGCGCACAAAAGGCGCTGCTGGCGCTGGCCGCGGGCATCGCGGTGGCGAGTCTCCTTCTGGCGCTCTATCTGGCCCGCGGGCCGGCGCTGGCTCCGCAAGAGGCGCCCACCCGCGCGCCCCCGGCCGCTGCGCCCGAGCCCGGGGCGGCCGCAACGCCCAAGCCGACGACCACCGACGCTGCGGTGGATGCACAGCCGCGGCCGACCCGCTACTCCATCGTGCGGCGCGGACCCCATGCCGGCAAACGGATCCCGGCCTTTTCGCCCCGCAACCGAGGCCGTGCCGGCGCGTCCCGCCAGGATGCGCCAAAATGAGACGGGGCGGCCCGGCTTTGTTCGGCCTTTTGGCGGTGTTTGCGAGCTGCGCCGAGTTCGATTCGTCGTTCCGATGCGTCACCGACAACGCGTGCACGCGCATGGGCCGCCCTGGAACCTGCGAGCCCAGCGGCTTCTGCAGCTTTCCGGATCCCTACTGCACGTCGGGACGCCGCTTCGACGAGTTTGCAGGCAATGGCCTGGCCGGTGAGTGCGTGGGGGCAGCCGTGGACGGCGCCGCCGACCGCGCGCCCGGTCGCGACGGCGACGTCGATGCGGCCCTACCCGACGCGGCCCCGCCCGACGCCCCGGATCCGTGCGCGATGGTCTCCTGCCCGGGCGGGACCTGCATGGGCGGCACCTGTTGCCAGGGCTGCTGGAGCGGAGGCATGTGCATGCCGGGCACGACCACGGCAGCGTGCGGCTCGCACGGGGTCGCGTGCGCAACCTGCGCCACCCTCCAGATCTGCAGCGGCGACGCTTGCGCGCCCTGCACGATCATCAGCCAGGGTGTCTGCGACTGCGGAAGCCCTTTTCAGGCCTGCTGCGCCAACATGATCTGCAGCGCCGGCGCGAACTGTGTGGCCACCTCCGCGGGCCCCCTGTGCGCACCCTGCGGCGGGCTGCGCCATAGCTGCTGCCTGCATGGCCCGCCCTGCACTCCGTCCCTGACCTGCACGGGCGGCGTGTGCGGGCCATGAGAATCATGCCGACCAGCCTGCTACTACTGTTGCTCGGGCTCGCGAGCTGCGCCCAGTTCGATTCGGCGTTCCATTGCGCCAGCGACAGCGCCTGCACGCGCATGGGCCGGCCCGGGACCTGCGAGCCCAGCGGCTTCTGCAGCTTCCAAGATTCGAGCTGCGCGTCCGGACGCCGATTCGACGAGTTCGCGGGCGATGGGCTGGCCGGCCAGTGCGTGGGCGCAGCTTTAGACGGCGCCGCCGACCGCGCGACCGGCCCCGACGCCGGCATCGATGCGGCCCCACCCGACGGGCCGGATCCGTGTGCAATGGTGACCTGCACCGGCGGAACTTGCGTGGGCGGTGTGTGTTGCCAGGGCTGCTGGAGCGGCACCACGTGCATGCCGGGCACGACCACGGCTGCGTGTGGATTCCGCGGTGTCGCGTGCGCAACCTGCACGACCCTCCAGATCTGCAGCGGCGTCGCCTGCGCCCCCTGCGACAACGAGCCGGGGGGGACTGTCTGCAGATGTGGCGCGCCCGGCATGGCGTGCTGCCTCAACCGGATCTGCAGCGCGGGCGCCAACTGCGTGCCCGGCTCCCTGGGCGATAGCTGCGCGGCCTGCGGCGGACCGGGCCAAAGCTGCTGCATGTTCGGCCAGCCCTGCGCTCCTCCCGTGAGCTGCACGCTGGACAACCGATGCGGGCTGGGAGGATGACGCGGGCCCTGGTCCTGGCGTTCCTGGCGCTCGCGAGCTGTGCCGAGTTCGATTCGACGTTCCGCTGCGCAAGCGACTTCGTGTGCACGCGCATGGGCAGCCCCGGAACCTGCGAGCCCAGCGGCTTCTGCAGCTTCCGAGATTCGCGCTGCGCATCCGGGCGCCGCTTCGACGAGTTCGCAGGCCAGGGGTTGGGCGGCCAGTGCGTGGGCGCGGCCGTGGACGGCGCGGCCGACCGAACGACCGGCCGCGACGCGGACATCGACACGACCCGACCCGACGCGCCCCCACCCGATGCGTCCCCGCCCGACGCGCCCCCACCCGACGCCCCGGATCCGTGCGCGATGGTTTCCTGCCCGGGCGGGACCTGCATGGGCGGTGTGTGCTGTCAGGGCTGCTGGATCGGAAACATCTGCCTGCCGGGCACCACCCCGCCCGCGTGCGGATCACGCGGCGTCTCGTGCGCGACCTGTGGCAGCGGCGAGCTCTGCAACGGCGACAACTGTTTTGCGTGCGCGGATCCGAGCTGTTCATGCGGGCAGTCGGGCTCCGCTTGCTGCGCGACCCCGGGCGCATCGAGCGCGGAATGCAGCGCGGGCTTCAACTGCATTCTCGGCCGGGTCTGCCTGGCTTGCGGCGCCGCCTCCGAGGAGTGCTGCCTGCACGGCAACCCGTGCAACCCGCCCCTGACCTGCGTAAACGGAACCTGCGGATAGGCGGGCCGGGCGCGCTCGATCAGAACCGACCCGACACCATAAGCCCGCCGCCGCGATCGAGCACCGCCGCCGAGACCCCAGCTCCCGCGTCACCGCCTGCGGGCCGCAGCCAGTAGCGCACGATCCCGATCGTGGCCAGCGCGCCACCGATCAGAAAGACGGCGCCGCCCACGGTCTGCTGCGATTCGGCATCCTGGCCCATGGCCACGTAGCGCGCAAAATCGTCATGGTTGGCGGCCGTGCGCGCGCCCTGGTTCGCGCTGTCGATGTCGTCGCGCGCCTGCAGCCACAGAACGCCGCCGATGATCACCGCCACCGTGCCGCCCAGCGTGAGCACATCTCCCAGCACGTCCTCGTACCAGGGCGATCGATCGGAGGGCTCGCCGTGCGGCGCTGCGATCGACGGTGCGGGCGTGGGCGCAGTCGCCGGTGCAGGCGCGGGCGCAGGCTGCGAGGCGGCCGCGGCAGGCGTCGTGGGCGGCGGCGTTGCGGTGCGCGCGCCCGGAGGCGCCGGTGCGGGCTCGCAGAGATCCATGTTCCGCTGCGCAAGCTGCGCGCGCTCGGGCGGCGGGCCCGTGCGCAGAAAGGCCCGGTAGGACTCGAACGCCGATTTGCAGTCGCCGCCCAGCCGCTGCGCCTGCCCGATGTTATAGAGGAACGTCGGTTCGTGGTCGATCACGTAGCCGGCCTGGTACTCGGCTAGCGCCTCCTGGTATCGCTTGGCCGCGAGCAGGCGATTCCCCAGCTCCATGTGACGTGCGGCCTCGGGCGAAAGGGTTGCGCTCGATCTGGGAGCGGCCGCGGGCTGCGCGGCCGCCGGTGTCGACAGCACAAGCAGCAAGAGTGCAATCGCGGGTACGCGGCTCATGGCGAAAGCGGCGCGTCGTAATCGATGGGCGCTGGCGGCTCGGGCGGACGCTCGGGAGGCCGCGGCTTCGCGGCCGGCTCGACGTGACGCGTGCGACGGGCTGGCTTGGCATGCGGGGGCGGGGCCTGGACGCGCGGCGGGGACGCGACCGGCTTTGGTGCGACCGCAACCCGGGGTGGCGCGGCCCGGGTCGGTGCCGGCGCGGCAGGCGCAGGCGCGGGTACGGCGGGCGCAGCGGCGGGGGCGGGGGCGGGCGCAACCCGCTTCGGCGCCGGCGCAACCGACGCAGCGACCGGGACGCGCGGCTGCGCAGGCGGCGCGGGCGCGGGCCGAACCGGAGCCGGCGCAACCGGAGCCGGCGCAACCGGAGCCGGCGCAACCGGGGCCGGCGCAACCGGGGCCGGCGCAACCGCGGCCGGCGCAACCGGGGCCGGCGGAGCCTTTTCGGTCGGCGTGCCCGCGCTCGTGCTCGCGCCCGTGCCGTCCGGCTCCACGTGTCTGCGCACGACCGCCGGCACCGTGATCGCCGCGGCCGCGGCCGCCACCGCCAGAAAACCACCTGCCAGCACGAGACCCCGAGCCTTCCGGGCGGGCCGGCTCACCCGCGTCGGCACGTTCCCCAGCTGGTGCCGTTCCCCGAACAGCAGCGTGGCAGAGTCGGCCATCTGTACGCCCGCATCGGCCGCATCGTCGAGCCCGGGTATGTCGTCGTCGGACGGCGTGCGCACGCGCTTGACGTGAGAGGCCAGCGCTTCGCGGTTCATGCGTGCAGCCTGCCAGGCCTCGAGCCGGTCCGAAAACAGCTCCCGCATGAAGCGCGACAATGCGATCGGCGAAACGGCCAGCTTGTGCTCGCGTGCAAAATCCTCCAGGTCGGCCTGCATCTCCTGCGCGGTCTGGTAGCGCTGCTCGGGGCTGCGCTGGAGGCCCCGCAGCACGATGCGCTCGAGATCGGGCGGATAATCCGGCTTGATGCACGACGGCGGCAGCGCGTCGGTCTCGACGATGGCCTTGAGGACGTCGAAGTCGCTGGGCCCGCGGAACAGGCGCCGACCCGTGGTCAGCTCCCACAGCAGAATCGAGACCGCGAACACATCGCTGCGCCGATCGAGCGGCAGCGCGCGGCACTGCTCGGGCGACATATAGCGAATCTTGCCCTTCAGCGTGCCGTAGCGGGTCTGGGCCACCCGGCGGGACGCCTTGGCGATCCCGAAGTCGACCAGCTTCACGCCGCCGTCGTAGGTGACGAACACGTTCTGCGGCGAGATGTCGCGGTGCACGATGTGCAGCGGCGTGCCATCGAAGCCGGTCTTCTCGTGCGCGTAGTGCAGACCCGCGCACAGACCCTGGATGACATGCACCGCGTGCTCGAGCGGCAGCTCGCGGCGCTGGACGGCCAGCCGCTTCACGATTCGGCTCGCGTCCTCGCCGTGCAGGAACTCCATCGAGAAAAAGTAGTCGCCGTCGATGACGCCGATGTCGTAGACCTGCACGATGTTGGGGTGCTGCAGCGTGGCCGCAATGCGCGCCTCGTCGAGGAACATCTGCACGAACTCGGCGTCGGCGGTCAGCTGCGGCAAGATGCGCTTGACCACCACCAGCTTCTCGAAGCCCTCCATGGCGACCGCGCGCGCCAGATGGAGCTCGGCCATCCCGCCAGTGGCGATGTGCCCGAGTAGCTCGTAACGACCAAATTGATCTGGCAGCGGCTGATTGCCCCTCACTCGCCTGCTCTTCCGTGCCTCTGCCATAGGAGACACTCTATCCCAAGCAAATCGTCGGCCCTCCCCGCCCAAACTAAGTGCAATCGAGCCTATGCGACTAGGTCATACAAGCCGGCCACATCCGGCCACATTTTGCAAGTGCGAGTTGAGTCGGGATGTATCCGCGGGTGGGTGCTGGTCGTAGAAGGGAGCAGACCCCGGAGGTGAAAACATGCGCAATTTATT
>DATFWX010000255.1:0-14553 GCA_035258845.1 Polyangia bacterium
CGGTGGTGACCGAGTATGCCTGGGACACCGGTTCCTGCGATCCGTGCCCGACCCCGCCGCTCGAGCCGAGCGAGCTGTCCACGCTGGGCGGCGACGTGCTCCGCCTGCAGTCGAACTTCGTGCTCACGCGGCTGCACACGCGCTACGATCGGCAGTCGCTGTCCGACGACCTCATCTTCCGCGCGGCGCCGGCGCTCGAGGGCGGGCGCCAGTGGGTGCAGGAAACGCACGTGGTCCAGGGCGGGATGAACAACTTCCAGGCCCGCTACATGATCCGCCACTATTGGAGCGGGCCCATCAAGTGCGACCAGCCGCACTGGGGCAACTGGGGCGGCCCGCCCGGGGGCAGCGAGCCCCGCCCCGCGGCCGCCACCGGCCTGGCCAATGCGCCCCGCGGCAAGCTGGCCCTTGGAAAGGTCGTGCGCTCGCCGGTGCCGGCGCTCGGCATTGCGGGTCAGAAACCGCCGCAGCGGCCGCACAAATGAACCTGCTGCTGGCGCTCTACGGCGTGACCTGCGCGACCTGCCATCCCGACGTGGCCGCGCAGTGGGCGCAGTCGGCGCACCGCTTCTCTTCGTTCAACAACCCGTACTACCGGGCGTCGGCCAATGCGTTTCGGCGCGAGCGCGGCGAGCGCGGGTTTGCGTTTTGTGCTCGCTGCCACGATCCGGCGCTGATTGCGGCCGGTGTGATTGGCCAGCCCATCGACGAGAGCGCGCCGCCGGCGCAAGCCGGCATCACGTGTCTGCACTGTCACTCGGTGACCGACGTGCACAAGACGCGCGGCAACGGCGAGTACACGCTCACGCATACCGTGGTGCCGCCGCCGGGCCCGGCCCACGACGCCCGCGTGCGACCACCGATTCTCGCCGAAGCACGCTTTTGCGCGAGCTGCCACAAGGTCGCGCTCACGCCCGAGGTGACACACGACATCTGGTTGCGCGGGCAGGACGACTACGACCCCTGGCAGATGAGCGCGATTGCAGGGCAGGGTGCGGGAGCGGTGCGCCGTCCGGCCGCTACCCGGCGCTGCCAGGACTGTCACATGCCGCCCGAAGCCGCGCCGCTGGGCGATCGGGCGGCCAAGGGCGGGGTCGTGCTCTCGCATCGCTTTCTGGCGGCCAACTCGGCCCTGCCGGCGCTGCGTGGCGACGACGAAGCGGCCGCGCACCTGCAAAGCTTCTTGCGTGGCGCGCTCTCGGTCGACGTGGTGGCGCGGCGCGACGGGTCAGGCGACCTGATCGCGGATGTGGTGCTGCGCAACCGCAAGGTCGGCCACCGCTTCCCGGGCGGCGTGGGCGACTCCAACGAGGCCTGGATCGAGGTCGAGGTGCTGGCGCCGAGCGGCCAGCTGGTCGCGCATGCGGGCTGGCTGGACGGGCGCAGTGACCTGGCGCCGGATGCGCACCTGATTCGTGCGCAGCCGGTCGACGGCGACGGCCGGCCGATCGCGCGCCGCGACCCGCAGCACATGCGCGGCGTCGCCTACGACACCTCGGTCGGGCCGTCGGATCCGCAGGTGGTGCGCTATCGGCTCGAGCGTGCGCCGCCGGGCCCGCTGCGCGTGCGGGCGCGCGTGCGCTACCGGCAGTTCTCGGCCGACTATGCGCGCTTCGCCTGCGCAGAGGTTGCGGATGCGGCCGCGCGCGCGCGCTGCCTCGATCCACCTGCGGTCGAGGTGGCGAGCGTCACCCGCGGCCTCGACGAGCCCCGGGATTGGGAAGCCTGGTGCGACCACGGGCTCGGGCTGGCCGATGGCCTGGCCGAGCAGGCCGGCGAGGCTCTCCCGAGCCTGGAGCGGGCACGTGCGCTGGCGCCCGCGCGCGTCGAGCCCCTGATCGGGCTTATCCGGCTGGCGCTCGCCGAAGGCCGTACCGCTGACGTGTTGGAGCTGAGCGCGCAGGCCGAGCGCATGGCGCCCGATCATCCGGCGCCGCTTTGGCTGCGTGCGCTCGCGCTCGAGCGGGCGTACCGGCATCGCGACGCGCTGCCGGCGTTGGAGCGGCTGGTCGAGCTTTTGCCCGAGGATCGCGGGGCGTGGCTTTTGCTCGGGCGCGCGCGCAGCGTGGCCGGCGATGCGGCGGGCGCGCTGGCAGCCGCCGAGCGCGTGCTTTCCATCGACGACGAAAGCTACGACGGCCACCACCTCGCGATGCTGGCCTTGCGCGCGCTCGGGCGCGGCCGCGCGGCCGAACGCGCCCAGCGGTCCTACCTCCATTATCGGCGCCGCCACGAGCGCGACCTGGCCCTGCGCGAAAAATTCCGGCGGCTCTATCCAGAGCGCGCGCAGGAGTCGTTCGGGGCCCACGAGCATCCGCTGCACCGGGTGCCCGAAGGATTGGCGGCCGCGACCCCTCCGCAGTAACCCGGTTGGCCCCGGTTGCGGCTTCTGCGGCCCGCGTGTAGCGTGGACACGAGGCGCGACCATGCCCAACCTCCCTAGCGAGCCGCTCGTCGCGATCGCGATGCGGATGGGGCTCCTCCTCGGCCTCGCTGGCTGCGGCGGAGGAGGAGAGGTCGGGCCGCCGGGAGGCGACGCGAGCCGGGCTGACGGGGGCGACGCCGGCCGGCCCTCGGATGGCAGCGGCCCGGCCGACGCCAGCGACGGCGGCGGGCCGCCGACCCTGCAAGGCTTCTTCCCGGGTACCAACCTGTCGGGCGCGGAGTTCGGAAGCGACCGCTTGCCGGGCGTGCTCGGCACCGACTACATCTACCCGCCCCATTCCGACGTCGATTACTTCGCGGGCAAGGGATTTCGAATGCTCCGCATCCCGTTCTTGTGGGAGCGGATGCAGCCCACGCTCGACCAGGCGCTCGATCCCGCGCAGCTGGCGCTCTTGCAGGATCTGGTTACGTACGCGACCTCGCGGGGCGCCTACGCGCTCATCGATCCCCACAACTACGCGCGCTATCGAGGCGCGGTCGTGGGATCGACCGGCGCGGGCGCGCCCACCAGCGCGCAATTCGGCTCGTTCTGGGGCCGGCTCGCGCCCGTTTTCGCGACCGATCCGCGCGTCGTGTTCGGGCTCATGAACGAGCCCCACGACATGGCAACCGAGCTCTGGCTGGCTGACGCCAATGCCGCCATCGCGGCCATTCGAGCCGCCGGCGCCAGCAACGTGATCTTCGTGCCCGGAAACGCGTGGACCGGCGCGCATAGTTGGACCGACAACTACTACGGCACCCCAAACTCGACCGTGATGCTGGGCGTCCAGGATCCCATCCACAACGTCATCTATGAGGTGCACCAATATTTCGACGCCGACTTCTCGGGCACCCATCCCGACTGCACCAGCACAACGATCGGCTCGCAGAGCCTGGCCGCGTTCACGCAATGGATGAAAGATCACTCCGTGCGCGGTTTTCTGGGTGAGTTCGGCTCCGCCGACAACCCGACCTGCGCGGCGGCGCTCGACGACATGCTGAGCTTCATCGACCGCAATCGAGACGTGTGGGTGGGCTGGACCTGGTGGGCCGCGGGACCGTGGTGGGGCAATTACATGTTTTCGATCGAGCCCGCCAATGGCCAGGACAAGCCTCAGCTGGCCACCCTGTTGCGGCATCTGTAGTCGTGCGCTGAGTCGAGAAGGCGCTTGCAGATGCACATGAATAGCGCAACCATCTGAAACTACGAGTCTCCGACGAAAGGTTGAAACCGGATGGGCGAGCTGCGCCACAACCCACCGGACGTGACGCTGACGATGACCGCAGACAAGGCTGCTTTGGCGTCACCCGCGGCCGGCCAACCGCCGGCCGAGCTCGAGCGCGTGCTGGTTCGGCGTGCGTTGCGCGGCGACGCGGGTGCGTTTCGCCGGCTGTTCGAGCGTCACGGTCCGCCGGTGCGGCGCTTCGTGCGCGACCTGCTCGGCGATGACACGGCCGCCGATGAGGCGACCCAGGAGACCTTCGTGCGCGCCCATGGCCGTTTGAGCACACTTCGCGATCGCGACAAAGTTCTGCCCTGGCTGTTCGGCATCGCGCGCAACGTGGTCTGGGAGCTGATGCGTGCCCGCCGCACGCACGGCCCGCTCGCGCTGCCACCGGCCAGCGAGGAGGCGGTCGACTACGCACCCTCGCCCGAGGCGATGCTGCTGTCGCGTGAGGCTGACCGGCACCTTTCGGCTGCGCTGGCCGAGCTGCCCGACGAGCGCCGGGCCGCGCTGGTGCTGCGCATCGATCACGGCCTCGGCTACGACCAGATCGCCCAGGTGATGGGCTGGCCGCTGTTCAAGGTCAAGAACGAAATCCATCGGGCGCGTTTGACCCTGCGCGTCCGATTGACCCGGTATATGGGAGGCGTGTCATGACGCCGTGCAACCTGGATGATCTGGAGGCGCTGGCGGGCTTCGAGCTGCCACCCGCACGAGCGCAGGCGGTGGAGGCGCACGTGGCGTCATGCCCCAATTGCGCACGCGAGCTGGCCTGGCTGCGCGGCGAGCGGGCCCTGATGGCGCGGCGCGCGGCGACCGCGGCTCCCGTGCCGGCGGCGATGTGGTACAGCCTCGAGCGGCGACTGCCCGAGGAGGCGGCGAAGCGGCACGCCATCGCGCGCCACTGGCTCATCCGCACCTCGACCGCGGTCGGCCTCGCGTTCGCGGCCGCCATCCTGCTGATGGCAAAGTTTGGCCCGATGGACGTCCATTTCCGAAGCCACAGGCACACGCCCGAATACGGCCACGCGACCGAGCGCAGGGTCGACCGCGCGCTCGACGCCGCCGAAAAGGCCTATCGTGACGCCATCAGCGAGCTCGAGAGCGAGCGCCGCGAGCGGGCCGAAGACGTCAATCCCGAGATCGCGCGGCGCCACGAAGCCCGGCTGATGGCGCTGCGCCAGGCGCTCGACCAGGCGCGCGCCGCCGCGGGTGACGACTCCGAGGCCCGGCTGCAACTTCTCGAAGCGTATTCGACCTATATGCGCTCGATGCAGAGCGCGGTTCTGGAAGAAGAGGTGGAGGTGGAAAAGTGATCCGTTGGCTCGCAATCGTCTTTGTCCTGGCGCTGCCCGCGTTGGCGTGGGCGCAGCATCCGGCGCCGCCCATTCCGCCTGCGCCACCCGCGCCGCCGAGCGGCCATCCGGTCCCTCCCATACCGCCGATGCCGCCGATGCAGCCCATGCCGCCCATGCCGCAACCCGGGTACCCGGGCATGCGGATGGGGCGCAAAATCGTCGCCAGCGCAGAAGTCAAGGGACCTATCCTTTTGCGTCTCGACGTGTTCTCGGGCGACGTGGCGGTGGTGCCCGGAGTGCCCGGCAAGGTCATCGTCACCGTGACGAACGGGGCCATGCAGGGCATGCGGCTGGTTCCACAAGGCGAGGACCGCATGCAGGTCGAGTTCGACGGCCGTTCCAAGCTGCGCACGGGCGACGTGCGCGTGCAGCTGCCCCGCCAGAGCAGCGTCGACGTGACCACCATGTCGGGCAGCGTCTCGGTCAGCGGCCTGGGCGGAGAGGCGCGCGTGCACACGATCGAGGGCGACATCCAGATCGTCGGCTGCACCCGGGTGGAGGCCAATGCAGTCAGCGGCGACGTCAAGGTGGCCGATGCCAGGGGTCCGGTGCGCGTCCGCTCGGTGGCGGGCTCGGCACGCGTGAGCATGGTGGGCGGGTCGGCCTCCCAGTTCGTGTTCGAAACCACCTCGGGCGACCTCGACTGGACCGGGACCTGCGGCAAAGGCTGCCGCATCGAGGTGTGCAGCATGTCGGGTGACGTGCGGCTCAATCTGTCTCGCGACAGCTCGTTCAACCTGCGCTACAAATCGCACTCGGGTGACCTCGAGGACGGGCTGCAGATGAGCACCCTGCGCAGCAAAGAGAAGCACAGCGGCAGCGACATCGAGACCCGCTACGGCAGGGGCGAGGGCACGATCGAGTGCCAGTCGTTCTCGGGCGATATGGAGGTGCGCGGGCGCTAAAGAAAGCCTGAAACCACAGCGCCGCTGGCGTCACTTCACCTCCAGGAGGCGCCATGCAGCTTCTGGTTCTCGCCACCGTCACCGCTGCGCAGTTGCCCCAAAGCTGGAGCTTCAAGACCGGACCCACCCCGACCGTCAACGTCGCCAATATCCTGGGGCCCATCACGGTCGAGGGGGTGAGCGGCGAGACCGTCACCGTGGAGGCGACTGTTTCCGGCGGCACCGACGCCGAGCGCGCGCGCTGGAGCGTGGAGGTGGTGGGCGATGGCGGCTCGGTGCATGCAAGGGTGTGCTGCGGCTCCAGCTGCACGGCTGGTGGCGGGCAGGGGGACCGCTGCAACGATGGCGTTCTGGTGAAGCTGACCCTTCGGGTGCCCAAGGGAAGCCGGTTGGAGGCGCATGGCGTATCATCTGTCGTGGCTGCGCGCGGAGTGAGCACGGTCCACGCCCACTCCGTGAGCGGGAATGTGCGCGTGGCCGCGGCGGCGGACGTGGAGGCCGACACCGTCAGCGGCCACGTGGAGGTGCGCGACGCGGCCGGTCCCGCACGCGTGCGCACCGTGTCGGGCGATGCCAGCGTGAGCAGCGCCTCGAGCGCGCCCCGGCTCGAGCTGCACTCGGTGTCGGGCCGGCTCGAGTTTGCGGGTGTGTGCGCGGATGGATGTAGGGTTACGGCTCACACGACCTCGGGCGATCTGCGGCTGCAGATGGCGCCGGCGAGCGGATTTGATCTGCGCTTCCAGTCGCAGTCGGGCGATCTGCACGATGAGCTGAGCATGGCGACCAAAAGCCGCCGCCATTTCGTGGGCACCGAGGTCGAGGCCCGGTACGGAAAGGGCGGCGGAAATATCGAGGTTACCTCGGTATCGGGCGATCTCGAGGTGAAGAAACGCTGACGGCGGCGGAGGCCGGTTTCATGAAACCAGCTCTCGCTGGCGGTCACATCTAGGCGAGAGGTGAACATCATGAGACTGGCGATGCTCAAGGATCTTCTGTTCGGCTGCCTGCTTTTGGGCGGCGTCGCGCTCGCCGGGATCCGTGTGAGCCTGGACCTGGCCGAGGCCATCGGCTCGCTCACGCCCTGTCAGGCCGGCTATCGCGGCGCAGTCCCGGGCTCGTGCACGCGGCCGCTGGCGACGCCGGCCCTGGCCGCGAGCGCTCGCATCGAGCGCAGCCTGACCGCCCGCGCCGCCATCGAAAAGACCTGCCGGGGGATCTAACGGCCGGCGCCGGCTGTGCCGGTCAATGCGGCGATCGCACCAGCGGTTCCACCGGGCCCGGAGTGACCGCCCCCGTGGCCTGGTCCCACTTCACCCGTCCGGTCACCTGCATCATGGCGAACAGCGTGAGCACGGCTCCGATCGTAATCGCGAGCCCCGTGAATCCAGTCCAGAAAAAGGTGAACGAGAACAGCACCAGGTACAGGAGCTGGGCTACGCCCATCTCGCGCAGCGCGAATCGCCAACCCACGAACAGGCGCGCGTAGCTGACCACCAGCGCGACCGAGGTCGCAGACGCGAGCGCGAACGAGGGCAGGATGGGCAGGTGATCGACCAGGTACGCAAACAGGAGATGGAACGCGAAGAACGCCAGCCCGAAGAAGAAGTAGTTGAGCGGGTGGATGCTGCGCCGCTGCGCGGTCGCAAACACCGCCACCACGAAGAAGAAGAAGAGCAGGCTCACCGGGGCGAAGAAAGTGATGCGCGAAGCCAGCGGCCCCGGGTTGAGCCGCTCGGGCAGCGCCAGCCCGATGGGCGCGTTGGCGACCAGGCTTTTCCAGGTCCACTCGCCGTGCCAGCCGCGGCCGCCCACGCCCGCGTGCGCGCCCGCGCGCTGTGAAACCGGCGACACCGTGCCGGCCGGAAAATCCACGTTGGCAAAGTTGGTGTCGAGCTCGAGATGGAAGTTACGCACCTGTCCGGTGCCGGCCGTGAGCTGGTAGTGCCAGGTCGAGGTGCCGCGCGAGCGGTACGAAATCGTGTACTCGCGGCGCTGCCCGGGCGCAAACTCGTCGGCCCACTGGGCGGCGCCGCCCGCGATCGTGGTCGCGACCGGCAGCCCGCCCGCGTCCAGCACCTGCAGATCATCGTAGATGGTGTTCTCGGTCGAAAGCGGAAACCGCATCTCGATTCGGCGCGGCGCTTGCGTGGTGTTGACGAACCCGTAACGGGCGCGGAAGTCGACCGTGTACGTCGGAAACCAGTTGAGCCCCTTGCGCCGGTGCTCGAGCGCCAGCTTGACCGCCACGTCCGACTGCGCGACCGGGATCTCGATCTGCACCGGTTCCTCGCGCTCGATCTCGGTTTCGACCGGTCGTCCCTGCGCATCCTTGCTCGTGATCTTTTCCCGGCGCCGCACGGTCTCGCGATAGAGAGCGTTGGGCGGCTGCTGGGCCAGCGGCGGACCCCACAAAAGGTGCACCTCTTGCACCAGCTCCGAGGAGGTCGCACCCGAGCGCACAAGGATGGTCGAGCCGAGCACCATCCACGCGACCGCACAGCCCACCCAGATCACGCCAATCACGAGCAGACGCTTCATCGCGCGGGTAGCTCAGCAAGCGCGATGCCACGGGCCCAGTCGCAGTCGTTTCGCGGAGCTTGCTGCGGGCGGCGGTCCCACGTGTCCGCTGCGACACGTGAGAGCGCGTGCGCAGAGCTCAACCTGACACACTGTCCGCACTGTCCGCGCCTGTGCGAGGCTTTCATGGTCAAAACAGTCGGCCCGTTTACCAATAAACTTCCCCAGTAATTTCAATAAGAAAGCGCTTGACAGGAAACGGGCCGGAGAGAAAGATGGGATTCTGGGGAGACTCTCGCGTTGAGCAGCGACAAGCAGCCCGAGCGCGCGCAGAGGTTCGGCCGTTTCCTCCTGCAGCGCCGCATTGCGCTCGGGGGCATGGCCGAGATCTGGCTCGCGATCGACTCCACCCAACCGCGCAACGACTGGATCGTGGTCAAGCGCATCCTGCCGCATTACGCGCAGAGCTCCGAGTTCGTGGCCTTCTTTCTCAACGAAGGCTCGATTGCGGTGCGGCTGCACCATCCCAACATCGTCGCGACCTACGAGCTCGGGCAGATCGACGACCAGTACTTTCTGACCATGGAGTACGTGCGTGGCGATACTCTGCTGCAGGTCTTGCGGCGTGCCGGCAAGCGCGCGCATCGGCTGCCGCTCGGTTTCGCGGTCGACGTCGTGCGCGGGGCCGCGGGCGGGCTCGGCTACGCGCACGCCGCCTGCGACCGCCAGGGCCAGCCGCTTGGCATCGTGCACCGCGACGTGTCACCGCACAATCTGCTGCTGGGCTGGAACGGCGCGGTCAAGCTGACCGACTTCGGCATCGCGAAGGCATCGACGCAGCTCCATCACACCAAAACCGGGACCATCAAGGGCAAGCTGGCCTACGTGGCGCCCGAGCAGATTCGGGGCGGCCAGGTCGACGCGCGCACCGACGTGTTTGCGCTCGGCATCGTACTGCACGAGACCATCACCGGCAGGCCACTGTTCAAGGCGTCCAGCGAGGCGGAGACGCTGGCGCGCGTGATGAATTGTGTGGTGCCGTCGCTGCACGAGGTGCGCCCCGATTGCCCGCCCGAGCTCGATCGCATCGCGCTGCGTGCGCTCGCGCACGACCGAGAGGATCGCTACCAGAGCGCCGAAGAGATGGTCGAGGATCTGTCGCACGTGCGCGCGTTCCTCGGGGATCCTGAAGATGTCGTGCGCCGCCAACTGGCGGAGCTGTTCGCGGACGAGATCGCACACCAGGATCCGTCGCCCACCGGAAGCTGGCGTGGGGAGGTGGTCGCGGGTCCGCCGCCTCCGCCGCGGCGCGGGCTGGCCGGGTGGCTCGGTCGGGTGGCGGTGGCGGCGACAGTGATCGCGGCGATCGTGGCCGCGGAGCAGCGATCACCGCGTCCGCAGGCCATCGCGGGCGTGACCGCGCCCTCGGAGGAGGTGACCTCTGCGCCCCCGCCGCTCCAGCTCACGCGTCAGCCGGCGGCGCCGCCGTCCGGGCGCGCCCGCCCAGACCCACGTCCGCACGCGAGCAGCGCGCGGCATGCGGGTGCGGGCGGACCGGTCGATCCGGCGCCAGCCGGCAGCGGCCGCGTGCGCCTGATCGTGCAGCCGTGGGCCGAGGTGCTGGTCGACGGCCGGTCGGCCGGCGTCACACCGCTCTCGCCGCTCGCGCTCCCCGCGGGCGCGCACACGCTGGTCTTGCGCAACCCCGAGCTCGGGCGTGAGGTCAAACGGCACGTCGTGGTGCCGGCCGATGGCGAGGCCACGGTGCGGGTGAGCCTGTTCGGGCGCCGCGATCAGTAGCGCCGCGTGCCCGCGGCCGGGGCCCGCGTGGCATGCGGCGGACCGATGGGCTCGAGGTGAGCGCGAGCCGCGGTCGATCGCGCCAGTCGCTCCGATACCCGAACCGACGCGCCCGGTGACGCGTCCACCGCGCGCTCGACGCGCTTGTAGTGCTGTCTTTTGAGCACCACGGTGGCGCGGCCGCACGGCACCGCGACCTCGCTGAGCGGCGTTTCCCCGAGCGAGCGGCCGTCCCAGGTCACGGTCGCGCCGCGGGGCGCCGACTCGATGGTCGCCAGGCAGCCGCTGGCGGGCGCAGGTTTGGCGGCGGCAGCTGCAGCCACGGGGGAAGGCGATTCCGGTGCCGGCGGCGGCGCCGGCGGCGGGGGTGCCGACCGCGGGCTGGGCGCGGGTGCGGCCGCAGCTGCAGGCACGTGCTCAGCCTGCGCCATCCGCGGCGTGCGACCCCAGATCAGGTAGCCCAGCAAAAGGCCCAGCCCGCCCGCGCCCACGGCGACCACGGTCATGGCCCGCGTCCAGCGCGTCGGCGCCGGGATGAGCGGCACCGGCTGCGAAAATGCGCCCGCGTCCAGGATGGCATCGAGGTTGCTTTTGGCGGCATCGGTGGCGGCTGCGCTGCTGGCGCGGGCCAGCGTTTCCAGGCCCAGCTGCTCGGTCGCTTCCTCGTAAAGCGCGCAGTCGGGCGGTGGAGCGGCCGGGCGCACCTGGCCGCTCGGCAGGAGCTGTTTGTGGAGCTCCTGCGTGGATGGATCCGCGTGCAGGATCCGGAAGCGCATGCCCTTGCGTGCACGCGCTGTCTTCTCGGGCTGGAGCTCGCTCACCTCACCCTGAAACTGCATGACGACGTCGCCGGTCTTGAGCTCGATCACGAGCCGGCGGCGCGAGCCCATGGGCAGAAGCTTGCTCGAGGGTACGAAGAGAGAGTCCGCATCGGCCAGCCCCTTGAAGCGGGCCACAAAGTCGGCCGCCGACAAGCAGGGTGCGACCACACGCAGGGTGCGTTGGCCTGGCTCGCGGCTCGTCGGCACGCTCGCAGGCCCAGCGTTGGCCGCCGGCTCGTGCGGGTCCACAGGCTCTCTCCAGCCTCTATCATACCGCAGGCGCGCCGGTTGCGACAAGGTGCCAGGTCAACGCGACCGTGCGGTAGGCAAACTCGATCCGGCCCTCCTTCTGATGGCGCTCGTGAAGCGCACCCAGCGCGCGATCGAACGCCACCGGGTCGCGCACGCCCGGCTCCACGTAGGAGCTGGAATGCACCCGCCCCAGAAAGGCCCTGCGGTCGAGCAACTGGGCATGCCGAAACTGGGCCCGCTCGACATCGGCCACCACCGGCACGCGCTCGATGGCCTGCATGGTGTCGCTCGCGATCGGACGCTCCTCGTAGCCCCGGCAGTGCACGCGCAGGAGCGCATCGTAGCCGTCGAGAAACGGCGTGTGTGCACGCAAGTTCCAGAAGGCCGCACAGAGGCCGTGCGGTCTCAGCACGCGCGCGAACTCGTCCAGCGTGGCCGCTACGTCGAACCAGTGGAAGGCCTGCCCCACCGTGATCAGATCGATCGAACGGCTGCGCAGCCCGGTCGCGGTCGAGGTCGCGCGCAGGTAGGGACCGTCGTCGCGGCGCGCGTGCCCGAGCATGGCGGCGTTGGGATCGAGGCCGATCACACGCAGCCCGTGCGCGCGCAGCTGGCGGGTCGCGATGCCGGTGCCACAGCCCACGTCGGCCACGCAAGCGCCCGGCGAGAGCGCGGCGCGTGCGAGCAGCCAGCGCATCAGCGTGTCGGGATAGTCGGGGCGGAAGCGGTCATACAGATCCGCAACCGGCGAAAAGCGCGTGCGCGGGTCGATCCTCACGGCGGCGGCGCAATGGTCAGGGTGACCGCGGTCGCCTGCGCCGCGCGCACCGTGATGCCGGTCTGACAGCCGAACCCATTGCGCGGGCCGGTGGCGTTCGGCATCGGGTAGGTGTCGGCCGCCAGCACGAGCTGCGACTCCGGTGTGATCCCGTCCAGGTGGCTTGCCTCGAGCCGCAATACCCGGTGCAAGCGGATCACGAGATCGGTGCGCCCGCCCAACGGGGTGCGGGCGAGCTTCGAGCAGCTCAGAGCCTCGCCCTCCCGGCTCTGCCCGGCCGCCAGGTAGAGATCGACCGACTTGATGTCCGACGGCGGCAGACGCGGATCGAGCAGGATCTGGGCGGCCAGCCCGCTCACTTCCTCGGGCTCGCCGCCGCAGCCGGCGACGGCGCCGCACAGAAGTACCCCGAAAAGCTTCCACGTTCTCATTGCACTTGGAATCGGATGTCGAGCGCGCCCGGCTCGGCTCCTCCGCCGCGCGTGCCCAGATAGGCGGCGGTGGCCCCTCCGACCGCAACCAGGCCGACCGCGCTCCAGAACCACCACCTCTTGTAAAACGGTGCGGCTGCGCTCTGGCTGCCCGCCAGCCCGCGGGCCGGGGCCGGGACGTGCACGACCAGCGGCTGGGCCGCCGTGCCCGCGTGCGCGAGCACGAGCGGGCCTTCCTGGATCTCAGCGTAGTACTCGAGATCGAAATCGGTCGCGGGCTCGCTCGTCGCGGCGAGCGGCGGCTCGGCGGAAAGCTCGGTCTGGCCGGCCAGCGCGATCTCGGACCAGTCACGCTGGCCGCTGCGGCGCCAGTACACGAGCGCCCGCTGTGTGCCCCCGCCCGCAAGCCGCTCGGCGTGGAAGCGCAAGCGCACGGGGCCGGGACCGCTCGCCGCCGCCTCCGCCAAAGGTGGCAGCGCCTCCAGGCGTGGCCCGCCCTGCACCTGGGCACGAATCTGGTCGAAGAGGGCGCGGATCTTGGGCGAGGTGTAGCGGGGCAGCTCGTAGGCCGGGTTGGCCTCGAGCAGCTCCTGAAAGCGCGCTCGCGCGGCCTGCTCGTTGCCGAGCGCAAGCTGGCCCATGCCGAGATACAGGGTCGCTTCGAGTCTGGCCGCGGGCGCAAGGTCGCGACGTGCCAGCAGCTCGTCGAGCGCGGCCACCGCCTCGGGATACTGCGCATCGGCGTACAGCGCCTCGGCATGCTTGAGCGCGGCCGCCGGGTCGGTCGCAACCAGGCCCAGGAGCGCGATCCAGGCGCCGCACACCATGTCGCCTCCAGTTTACCCGGTTTGGGCGGGAATGGATCAGGGCAACTCGACCAGATCGACGTGGATGATCTCGTCGGGCGCGCGGATCTCGGCCACCACCTCGGGCGCCGGCCGGCTGTCGAGCTTGATCTTGCAGCAAGCCGCGGTCGCGCCGTCGAACACAGTGTTTTCCATCTCTTCCACGTTGATCTGGTGGCGCTTGAGCACGGTCAGGACGCTGGCCAGCACGCCCACCCGGTCGAGGTGGCGCACAATGAGCTGCCAGCGCGCCGGTGAGCGCCGACAGATGTTGACCACGTTCGGAATCAGTCCCGACTGCAGAAAGCTCTGGATGATGCGCACGGTCTCATCGGCGATGGCAGTTTGCGCCTGCTCGGTCGACGCGCCGATGTGATGGCTGCCGTAAACCGTCGGAAGCTGCACGACCGGATCCAGGAACGCACCCTCGGCGATCGCCGGCTCGCGCAAGAAGACATCCAGCCCCACGCGCAGCTTGCGCTCGCTGACCGCGCGCCGCAACGCCTCCGGATCGACGAGCTCCCCGCGCGCCGTGTTGATGAGGATCGCGCCCGGGCGCATCCGCGCCAGCACGTCCTCGCCCACCAGCCCTCGCGTCTCGGCCGAAAGCGGCAGGTGCAGCGACAGCACGTCGCAGCGGCCGGCCAGCTCGGCCAGCGTGGCCGCGCGCTCGATCTCGAGCTCGCGTGCGCGCTCGGGCGTCAGCGAGCGCGACCACCCGACCACCGGCATCCCGAACGCCCGCGCGCGCAGCGCTACCTCGCGCCCGATCGAGCCCAGCCCGGCTACGCCCATGGTTCGGCCGTAGAGGCCCGCGGCCTTGGAGTACTCTTTCTTGTTCCAGCGGCCGGAGCGCAAATCGTTGACGTTCTCGACGATTCGGCGGTCGAGCGCCAGCATCAGCGCGAACACCAGCTCGGCCACCGCGATCGAGTTCTTCCCCGGGCAGTTGGCCACGTAGACGCCACGCGCGGAGGCGGCCTTGCGATCAATCGTGTTGGTGCCGGCACCGGCGCGCACGACCAGATTCAATGACGTGCCGCGCTCGAACACGTCGGCGCGCACCTCGGTCGAGCGCACGACCAGCACGCTCGCGCCTCCCACCGCGCTGGCGAGCGATTGCGCGTCGAGGTCGGGTCGATAATCCACCTCCAGCCCCAGCGCCTTGAACGCATCGAGCGATTTCGTCGGAAATT
>DATFWX010000256.1:0-9062 GCA_035258845.1 Polyangia bacterium
TTGCGCCCGGCGCGCGCGCCGGGTCACGAACTTGGACAGCGCCTGCAGATAGGCCAGCGCGCTGGCCACGATCACGTCGGTGTGGGTGGCGCGGCCCGACACTTCCTCGCCCTCGATCTCGAGCACCACGTGGGCGCCGCCTTGGGCGTCGTCGCCGCCGGTCACCGCGGTCACGCTGTAGCTGGAAAGGCGCGCCTCGATCCCGCACAGCTTGCGCAGGGTCTGGAAGGCCGCGTCGACCGGTCCGTCGCCGAACCCGGCCGCCTGCACGAGCTCGTCGTAGACGCGCAACTGCACGGTTGCGGTCGGTACGGTCAGGTTGCCGCAGCTCACGCTCAGGTACACGAGGTCGAACGGCCGCTCGCCCTGATCGGCCGCGCCCTCGGCCACCAGCGCCTCCAGATCCTCGTCGTAGACGCTCTTCTTCTTGTCGGCCAGCCGCTTGAAGCGCCGGAAGGCCTGGTCGAGCTCGGTATCGCGCAGCGCGTAGCCGAGCTGCTCCAGCCGCTCGCGGAACGCGTGGCGCCCCGAATGTTTGCCCAGCACAAGCTTGTTCGACGCCAAGCCCACGCTCTCGGGCGTCATGATCTCGTAGGTGCGCTGGTGCTTGAGCACCCCATCCTGATGAATGCCCGCCTCGTGCGCGAACGCATTGGCGCCGACGATGGCCTTGTTGGGCTGCACCGGCACACCGGTCAGCCGGGTCAGGAGCCGCGACGCCGGGACCAGGTGCGTGGTGTCGATGCCGGTCTCGTGCTCGAGCACGTCCCTGCGTGTGCGCAGCGCCATCACCAGCTCTTCCAGGGAGGCGTTGCCCGCGCGCTCGCCAATCCCGTTGACCGTGCACTCGACCTGGCGCGCACCCGCGCGCACCGCGGCCAGCGAGTTGGCGACCGCCAGCCCCAGGTCGTTGTGGCAGTGCACGCTCAGCAGCGCGCGCTCGATCCCGCGCACGCTCTCGTGAAGATGCCGGATCAGCCGAAAATACTCGTCGGGAACCGTGTACCCCACCGTGTCGGGGATGTTGATCGTGGTCGCGCCCGCCTCCACCACCGCCTGCACGATCTCGGTCAAGAACGACCACTCGCTGCGCGTGGCGTCCTCGCACGAGAACTCGACGTCCGCGGTGTAGCCGCGCGCGCGCTCGACCGCGCGCACGGCGGTGCGCAGCACCTCGTCCGCCGTCATGCGCAGCTTGTGCGTCATGTGGATGGGCGAGGTGGCGATGAAGGTGTGGATGCGCGCCCGCCCGGCCACGCTCACCGCCTGCCAGCACCGATCAATGTCGCCGTCGGTGGTGCGGGCCAGCCCGGCCACCGTGCAGTCGCGGATCTCCTCGGCCACCCGTCGCACGGCCTCGAAATCACCGGGCGAGCTGGCCGGAAAGCCGGCCTCGATCACGTCCACGCGTAGCTTCTCGAGCATGCGCGCCATGGCCAGCTTCTCGTCCAGATTCATGCTCCAGCCCGGAGCCTGCTCACCGTCGCGCAGCGTGGTGTCGAAGATGCGGATCTTGGCCATGGTCGCTCCTATACCGCTTCCAGAACCCGATCGCCCCGTGCGATCGCGATTTTCCCGGTGCGAACGATCTCCCGGATCCCGAGCGGCTCCAGCATGTCGATGAGGCTCTGGATCTTGCCCCCGTCGCCGGTCGCCTCCAGCACGAACGCGTTCTTGCCGGCATCCACCACCCGCGCCCGGAAAATCACGCACACCCTCAGGATCTCGTCGCGCTTGGCGCCATCCGAGGCGTCGACCTTGATGAGCGCCAGCTCCCGGTCGACGTAGCCCAGCTCGGTCAGATCGGACACCTTGATGACATTGATCAGGCGGCGCAGCTGCTTGATGATCTGCTCGATCACGTGATCAGTCCCGCTGGTCATGATGGTCATGCGCGAAAGCGAAGGATCGTTGGTTTCGGCCACCGCCAGCGACTCGATGTTGTAGCCGCGCCCGGCCAGAAGGCCGGCGATACGGGCCAGCACGCCGAACTCGTTTTCGACCAGGAGCGCGAGCGTGTGCCGGCGCGCGGGCTGCGGAGCCTCGGTGCTGGCGCCATAGTTGAAGCTATCGCGAAGCGTTGCCATCACTTCTTCTCCAGGATCATCTCGGACAGCGCGGCGCCCGCCGGCACCATCGGATAAACGTTGTCTTCCTTGGCCACCACGAAGTCGGCCACCACGGGCCCGCCCATCGCCAGCATGCGCTCGATCACCGAATCAACCTCTTCGACGCGGGTGGCGCGCAGGCCGACGGCGCCGAACGCCTCGGCCAGCTTCGCGAAGTCGGGCTGCACCTGCTCGGTTTCGCTGTAGCGCGAGCCGTGGAACAGCTGCTGCCACTGCCGCACCATGCCCAGAAAGCCGTTGTTGATGATGGCGATCTTGACCGGGATTCGATATTGCACGCAGGTCGCCAGCTCCTGCACGTTCATCAAAAACGAGCCATCACCGGCCACGCACAGAACGGTCGCCTGGGGATGCGCGACCTGCGCGCCCACGGCGGCCGGAAAGCCGTAGCCCATGGTGCCGAGCCCACCCGAGGTCAGCCACTGCCGCGGTCGCGCGAACTTGTAAAACTGCGCGGTCCACATCTGGTGCTGTCCGACCTCGGTGGTGACGAAACAGTCGCGCGCCTTGGTGTGCTCGTACAGGCGCGCGATCACGAACTGCGCCTTGAGCTCCTGGGTGCTGTCCTGGCTGAACGAAAACGGATGCTCGCGCGCCCAGCCCGCAACCTGCTCGCGCCACGCACGCATGTGGTCGTGAAACACGGCCAGCTCTTTCGTGCGCTCGGCCAGCTCGGCGCACAGCTTGCGCAGCACGTTTCGGACGTCCCCGACGATCGGCACGTCGACCCGCACGTTTTTGGAAATCGAGGTCGGGTCCACGTCGATGTGGATTTTTCGCGAGCCCAGCGAGAACTTGTCGAGCCGGCCGGTCACGCGATCATCGAAGCGCGCGCCGATGGCGACGATGAGGTCGGCCTGATCCATGGCCATGTTGGCGGCGTAGCTGCCGTGCATGCCCAGCATGCCCACGAAGTTGGGATGCTCGCCCGGCAGCCCGCCCAGACCCATGAGCGTGTTGGTGCAGGGCGCGTCGAGAAGCTCGACCAGCCGCCGCAGCTCTTCGTGCGCCATCGAGTGGATGACGCCGCCGCCGGTGTAGAGAATGACGCGCTGCGAGCCCAGGATCAGGTCGACCGCCTTGCGCACCGCCGGCACGTGGCCGGCAAGGTGCGGCTTGTAGCCGCGCAGGTTGACCCGATCCGGAAACGCGTAGGGTCCGCGCTGCTGCTGGATGTCCTTGGGAATGTCGACCAGAACCGGTCCCGGCCGCCCGGTGCGCGCGATGTAAAAGGCTTCGGCCATGATGCGCGGCAGATCGTGGAACGACTTGACCAGGTAGTTGTGCTTGCTGCACGCGCGCGTGATGCCGACGATATCGGCCTCCTGGAAGGCGTCGTTGCCGATGAGATGGGTCGGCACCTGGCCCGAGAACACGACGATCGGGCACGAGTCCATGTAGGCGTCGGCGATCCCGGTGACGGTGTTGGTCGCGCCCGGCCCGCTGGTGACCAGCACCACGCCCACCTTGCCGGTCGAGCGTGCGTAGCCTTCGGCCATGTGCACCGCGCCCTGCTCGTGTCGCACCAGGATGTGGCGGATGTGATCGCGGGCCGCGTACAGCGCGTCATAGATGTGAATGCAGGCCCCGCCCGGATAGCCGAAGATGGTGTCTACGCCCTCGCGCAGCAGGCCCTCGATGAAAATCTCGGCGCCGGATTTAAATGGTTGGTCCGGTCGAGGATCGCGAAACTCGCTTGCTGACGGCTTGTGCACTGGACACCACCCCTGCCGCGAAAGCCCTGAGTGTATCTGGTGCGGAAATCCCGTCAAGCCTACAAGGCTCTGTAACAAAACAGAAATAAAATTAACCAACTAGTCAGTCAAATGTGGGGGACCGGGAGGGTGGCAAGGGCCACGAAGCGCAGCGCGGGGACCGGGGACACCGCAAAAGCCGCGCTGTGACATAATCGCCGGGCGCCATGGGCGCCACCATCCTGCGGCCCTACATCTGTCCCAACTGTGCGGCCCCGCTCAAAATCGATGCGGCGCGGGACGAGGTCACCTGCACCTATTGCGGGCACACGTTCCAGGTCCGGCACGCACGACCGGCACCGGCACCGCCACCCACCGCGCCCTCACCGCCCGCGCCCATGCCTGCCCACGTCCCGTCGCCCACCCGCCGGCCGCGGCTCGCGATCGGCTCCTTCTCCACGTTGATCACGTTGGCCGTGGTCGGCTTCGTGCTGTGGCGCTCGGGAGTCCTTCACATGGTGGGCCAGCAGGTGGGGCTGTCCAATCTGCCCGGCCTGGGCCCGCCTCTGCAGTGGGACGCGGTCGCGGGCGCGCCGCTGATTGCCAACGTCGACGGCGACGGGGTCGAGGACCTGATCGGTCGGGTGCGCGTTGTCAACCCCGACCAGTTGTGGGTGGCCGCGTTTGCAGGCATCCATTTCAAACCGATCTGGCGAGCCGGACCCTACGGCGCCTGGGATACGCGCAAGTCGATCCTGGTCGCGCTCTCGGGCTCGCGCGTGCTGGTCACCGACTCGCGACAGAGCGCGCGCGTGCTCGACCTGGCGACCGGCAAGGAGCTGGGCATGGTCCCGCTCAATGACCAGGCGGCGCTCGTCTGCGGCGCTCCCGAGGGCGCGCCGCGCTTTTACGTGGAGACGGTCGACAAGCAGCGGCTCCTCATCGAAGCCCAGCCGGTGCAGTCACGGCCCGGGGCCCGTCCCGATTGGTGCGGCCCGGGGCCTTTCCAGCTCCGGCCCGGGCAGAGCGAATGCTGGGAGGTCGGGCTGCATGCCAGGTTGCGCTCGCACTGCCTGCCCGCGCGCGAGGCGCCGCGCGTGCCCGGCTTCGAGGCCCGCTTCGCGCTGCGCGAGGGCGCGCTGGGGGTGGCGGTGGGCTCCAAGCGGCCCGGCACCGAGGTGCCGATGGTGGTGGGCTTCGATCCCGAGCGCAATGCGGTGCAGTGGAACCGGGTGCTGCCGCAGGATCCAACCCAGGCCGAGACCGGGGTTCCCTATCTGACCGAGCTCTCGCACGGCGGCGTGTACTCGTTTTACAAGCTGAAGAGCCTGCGCGGCGGGCGCCTGGTCAAGATCGACGCGGCGACCGGGGCCACGCGCTGGGACGTGATCGTGCCGCAGTCCGAGACCGGCACCGCGCCCGAGACGCTGGCCATCACCGAGCGCCGCGTGTACGTGCCGCACTGGACCTGGCTCGACGTGTTCGACGCCTCGACCGGTGCCCATCTGGGCACGATCGGCCAGTTCTGACAGCCGGGCCAGCTACCGGGCCAGCTCCTCGTACAAATAGGCCGCCGCCAGGATCCCCTTCTGATAGTTCTCGAGGTTGAGCTTCTCGTTGGGCGCGTGCGAGTTCTCGTCGGGCAGCCCGAACCCGAGCAGAAGGCACGGCTTGCCGGTCGACTCGGTGATCGCGCGCAGGAACGGGATCGAGCCGCCCTCGCGAATGTAGACTGCGCGCGCGCCGAACGCACGCTCGAGCGCACGCACGGCCGCGTCGAAGCAGGGATGCGAGATGTCGGCCAGCCAGGGCTCGCCGCCGTGCATGCGGGTGAAGGTCATCTTCACGGTCGGCGGGCACAGCTTCTTGATGAACTTCTCGAGTAGATCGAGCGCCTTGGCCGAGCTCTGGTCGGGCACCAGGCGCATCGATACCTTGCAGCCGCAGCGCGATGGAATGATGGTCTTCGAGCCCTCGCCCGAAAAGCCGCCCCAGATGCCGTTGACGTCCAGGGTCGGGCGGGCCCACAGTCGCTCGAGCGTGGTGTAGCCCTTTTCGCCGTGCAGGCGGGGCGAGCCGGTGGTCTTGCGCCAGCCCTCGTCGTTTTGCGGCAGGTCGGCGAACATCTTGCGCTCGCGCTCGGTCAGCGCCCGCACGTCGTCGTAAAAGCCGGGCACCTGGACCACGCCGTCGGCGTCCTTGAGCGCGGCAATCAGGCGGCTCATCTCGTTGACCGGGTTGGCCACGATGCCGCCCAGCGAGCCCGAGTGCAGGTCGACGGTGGGGCCCTCGAAATCGATTTGCGAATAAGCCAGCCCACGCAACCCGTAGCAGATCGACGGGATGCCGCGCCCGTACATGGGCGTGTCCGAAACCACGACGAAGTCGGCGGTCAAGAGCTGGGCCTGCTCCTGCATGAACGGCTCCAGATGCTCCGAGCCAATCTCCTCCTCGCCCTCGGCGATGAACTTGACGTTGAGCGGCAGCTTGCCGTGCACCTTGAGGTGGGCCTCGATCGCTTTCAGGTGGACGTAGATCTGCCCTTTGTCGTCGACCGAGCCGCGCGCGTACAGCTCACCGTCGCGGATCTCGGGCTCGAACGGGGGCGATTTCCAGAGCTCGAGCGGATCGACCGGCTGCACGTCGTAGTGGCCGTAGATGAGCACGGTCGGCTTGCCGGGCGCGCCCAGCCACTCGCCGTACACGATGGGATGAAGCGGGGTCGGGAACATCTGTGAACGGCTGAGCCCGACCCGCAGCATGTGCGCGGCCAGCTGCTCGCCGGCGCGGCGTACCTCCTGCTTGTGCGCGCTCGAGGAGCTGATGGAAGGCACCTTGAGATACTCGATGAGCTCGTCGAGATAGCGCTGTCGGTTCTGGTCGATGTGCTGTGCGAGATCCGGCATGGTCCGCGTACGTTACCGGAGCATCGCCGGAGAATCAACGCGTGCTCCGGTGGGCGGAAGCGGCGGAGGCGGCGCCCGGCAGTCGCTGTGACGAGCCCCGATCCCAGAGCCGGCAGCTTCTGATAAAATGGGGCCGTGCGATTAGCCTGCCTGCTCTTGCTTATGGCGGCTTGTCACTTCGATGCGTCAGGTGCCACCAGCGACCGGCCCGACGCGGCGCCGGGCGATGCCGGCGATGCGGGCCTGCAGGTTCCCGATGGTCCGACGGGTTCGGATGCAATCGTCTATCCCGGGTTGCCCGGGGTCATGCACGTTCCGCCCGCGGGCTCGTGGGGAGGCGTGGGCGACCTGACCCTGAGCGGCACGGTCACCATCAATACCAGTGGAGACCAGCCGAGCATCACCCCGGCCCCGTCGGTGCAGGGGGTGGTTTTCGACGTATCGCGGCAGGACTGCGCACCCACTGCCCCAGCGTGTCCCGATCTGGCCCTGCTGCACACCCGCAGCTTCGTGGTCGCCGCGGGGGCGAACGTGACCGTGGTGGGGACACGACCGCTGGTCATCCTGGCGGCCGGGGACGTGCACGTCGACGGCCTGCTCGACGGCGGCGGCAAGGGCGCCCAGCCGGGAGCAGGCGGCGCGGGCTCGGCGGCCGGGCTGGGTGCGGGCCAGCCCGGTGTGCACTCGGGTATCTACAGCGACTCCGGCGGTGGCGGCGGCGGCTTCGGCAGCGCGGGCGCCGACGGCGGCAACGTCACCGGCGGGCCCGGCGGGCCGGCCAACGGCGGCCGGGGCGGGCCCATGTACGGCGACGCCATGCAGATGGTTCTGCTCGGCGGCTCGGGCGGTGCGCCCGGCAGCGCGGGCTCATGCGGCAACAACCCCGGCGGCGCGGGCGGTGGCGCGATCCAGCTTTACTCGGCAACCGCGATTCACGTGGGCGCGGGCGGCGCCGTCAACACCGGCGGCGGCGGCGGCGCGGGCGGCATCGACTGCGGTCCCGGCGGCAACGCGGGCGGCGGTGCAGGCGGCGGCTCGGGCGGTGCCATCTTTCTGCAAGCACCCGTGGTGGACAACGCCGGCCGGCTCACCGCCAATGGAGCCGGGGGCGGCGGCGGCGGCGGCGGCCAGCCGGGCCAGGATGGCGTGTCCGCGCTGGGCGCGACGGCGGCCCTGGGCGGCCCGCCCGGCACCTTCAGCGGCGGCGGAGGCAACGGCGGCGCCGGCAACCTGATGCCCACCAAGGGCTATTCGGTCGACCTGGCGGCGGGCGGCAACGGGGGCGGCGCGGGCGGGGCCTTCGGCCGGGTTCGCGTGATCACCCGGGCCCCGGCCAGCAACTTCACGAACAGCGGGACCATCAGCCCCAACCAGACCGTGGGCATGTACTAGGCCTGGTCTCGGCGGTAGGATCGGGTCATGCCCCTGCGGCGCACGGTGCTGGCCGGGCTGCTGATGGCGGGCTGCTCCTTCGATGCCTCGGGGAGCGCGTCGCCTGGCGATGGCGCACCACCGGCCGACCGAGCCGACGGCCTGGGCGGAGGCGACCGGCCGACCGGAGACGTGATCGCGGGCCTGGGCGTGGTGCATGTTCCGCACGACGGCCAGTTCACGGGCTCGGGCGATCTGATCTTCTCGGGCACCGTGACCATCACCACTGGGCCCGGCACGCCCACGATCTCGAGCGGCATTCCCAGCGGGGTCCGCTTCGACGTGTGGCCGCAAGAGTGTCCGTGCGGCAGCCCGAGCTGCCCCGAGCTGGCGGTCATTCACACGCAACAGTTCGTGGTCAACGCGGGCGCAACCGTGCGCGTGACGGGGAGCCGGCCGCTGGTCGTGATTGCCAGCTCCAACGTCCTGGTTGATGGCCTGCTCGACGCAGGCGGCCACCTGACCGCGCCCGGTCCTGGCGGCGCGGCGGCGGGTGCCGGTCCGGGCGCGGGCGGCGCCGGCCAGAGCAACGGCACCAACGACGCCGGCGGCGGCGGCGCCGGGTTCGGTCAGGTCGGTGCCGCCGGGGGCGACGCCACCATGCCCAGCAGCCGCGCCCGCGGCGGCGGCGGCGGCGCCGAATACGACGCGCCCGAGGTCAACGTGCTGCAGGGCGGCTCTGGGGGCGGCAATGGCTCGCCCGGCGCATGTTCGCCCGGATCGGAGGGCGGAGCCGGCGGCGGCGCGCTCGAGCTGTTCTCGCTGACCACCATCCAGACCGGCGTAAACGGGGCCATTCACGTCGGCGGGGGCGGCGGAAGCGGCGGCGCCGACTGCAGCAACGATGGCGGCGGCGGGGGCGGTGGATCGGGCGGCGCGCTGGTGCTGCAGGCGCCGCTGGT
>DATFWX010000257.1:0-24215 GCA_035258845.1 Polyangia bacterium
CGCGGTGAAACCCATCGCCTCGATCGCCGCACCGATGTGTACAGCCTGGGCGCGACCCTGTACGAGCTGCTCTCGGGGCAGCCGCCCTTCCACTCGTCGACCAGCCTCAACGTGCTGGTCAAGGTGCTCGACAGCGACCCCACGCCCCCGCGCAAGCTCGACGCCCGCATCCCGGTCGATCTCGAGACCATCGTGATGAAGTGCCTCGAGAAAGAGCCGCAGCGACGCTACGAGACCGCCAAGGCGCTGGCCCAAGATCTGGCCCGCTATCTCGACGGCGAGCCGGTGCTGGCCCGGCGCGCCAGCCTGGTCTATCGCGTGCGCACGCGCGCGCGCAAGCACAAGGCGGTCGTGGCGGTGGCGGCGGTGGCCTCGGTCGGCCTTTTGATCCTGGGCGCGACCGCGCTCGAGGCGCGCCGAACGGCCGCCGAAAAGGCGCAGCTGGCTCAGCACTTCGGGCAGGAAGTCGAGAAGATGGAGGCGCTCTCGCGCTACGCCTACTTGCTGCCACTGCACGACACCCGCCCCCAGAAGTCGCTCATCCGAGAGCGCATGCAGGCCATCAGCGCGCAGATGCGCGCCCTCGGCGACGCCAGCCAGGCGCCCGGCCACTATGCGCTCGGACGCGGCCACCTGGCGCTGCGTGAGCTGGCGCAGGCGCGGCGCGAGCTGGAGACGGCGTGGCGCCGGGGCTTTCGCACACCCGAGGTCGGCTTCGCGCTCGGTCAGACTCTGAGCGCCCTCTACGAGCACGCGATGGAGGAAGCGCAGCGGATCGGCAGCCCCGAGATGCGGGCGGCGCGCCACAAGGAGATCGAGCGCGAGCTGCGCGAGCCCGCGCTGGGCTACCTCAAAGCCGCCGGCTCCTCGGTTGGCGAGACCGTCGACTATGCCGAGGGCCTGCTCGCCTTCATCGAGAAGCGCTACGACGAAGCGCAGGCCAAAGCGCGCCAGGCCTTTGCGGCCGTGCCCTGGCTCTACGAGGCGCGCCGGCTCGAGGGCGACGTCTGGCTGGCGCGGGGCCGCGAGCGCGCCGAGCGCGGCGACTACGCGGGCGCGCTCGATGACTACGATCACGGGGGGCAGGCCTACCGGACAGCCATTGATCTGGCGCGCAGCGATCCGGCGGTGCACACAGCCGAGTGCGCTCGCTTCACGCTAGCGCTGGCGGCGACTGAAAAGCGCGGGCAGTCGCCGCTGACGGTCTATCAGGGCGGCCTTCTCGCGTGCGATCAAGCGCTCACCGCGGACCCCGAGGACGCCGACGCGCTGGGCCGAAAGGCCGCGCTGCACGCGATGTGGGGCCTGCATCAGGCTGGTCACGGTCAGGATCCGACAGCTGCTTTGGCGAGGGCGATTTCGCTGGCCGAGCAGGCGACGCGGCGCAGCCCGCGCGAGCTGGAGGCCTGGCTGAGCTGGGGCTACGCGCACGAGACCCGCGCCGACTACGAGATCGCGCACGGACAGGACCCCAACGCCTCGCTCTCCCAAGCCATCCATGGGTATCGAACGGTTCTCGATCTGGATCCCAATTTCGCCCAGGCCTGGTCCAGCCTCGGCAACGCGCACCTGTCGCGCGCCGAGTGGGAAGAGCAGCATGGCCGCGATCCCAGGCCGCCCCAGGGCGCGGCCGTCGCGGCCTACCAGAAAGCAGTCGCGCTCAACCCCGATTACGCGGCCGGCTACAACAACATCGCCAACGTCTACCTGATGCGCGCGGCTGCCGAGACCGATCGGGGCGAGGATCCGCGACCCTCGCTCGCGCGCGCAATCGAGAGCTACCAGCAGGCGGTGCAGAAAAATCCCAACCTGACGGTCGCGCACAACAACCTGGGCCTGTGCTGGCAGGAAAGGGCCGACTACGAGGTCGCGCGCGGCGAGGACCCGCGTCCGTCGCTCGAGCGCGCAATCAATAGCTTCGAGCGGGCGGTCGCGCAGAACCCCAGCTACGCGAACGGCTGGCACAACCTCGGTGCCACCCACCGCAAGGAGGCGGCCTACCTGGCCGACCAGGGCGTCGAACCGGGCCCCGCACTTTCGGCCGCCCGGGCCGCGCTCGCACACGCGGGCGCCATCAATGCCGAGGATTTCGAGCAGTACGTCGAGCAGGCCGAGCAGGCGCTGGTGGCGGCGCGCTGGGCGCTCGCGCGTTCAAGCTCGCCGGTGGCGGCGCTCGACGCCGGGGAGCGCGCGGTCGGGGAGGGGCTGCGCCGCAACGCCGAGGCGTCCGAGATCCACAGGGTGCGGGCCGAGCTCTTGTACCGGCGAGCCGAGTGGCTGCTGCGCGAAAAGCAGGCGGCCCGAGCCCGCGAGGTCGCTCAGCGCGGCCTGGTCGCGATCGGCCGCGCGCGCGCGATCAACCCCGAGCATGTCGAATCGCTGCTCTTGGCCGGCCGGCTCGAGCTTCTGGCCGGGCGCCTGGAGCCCGCGGGCGGCAGCCGCAGCCAGGCCGCCCAGCGCGCGCAGGCCGCGCTCGGGCAGGCGCTGGCCCGGAACCCGGGTTTGCGTGAAAAGGTCGATCCGCTGCTGGCGGAGGCGCGCGCGCTTGAGTCGGAGAAACCCCGTTGACCGAGGAAGCCGAGTCGTCCGGCCGAAAGACCAGCTGCGTTTACTCCCGTCCCCTCTCCGGCGAAGCTGGCGCGGTCTCGAATCGGAACGGATACTGCACGATGGTGAGGGTCTTCTCGCCAGACGGTGGGAAAACCCAGTCCTTCGAAACCGTCACAATGCAGCGTTCGACGTCGGGCTGGGACGACGTCGACGAGGTTGCGTTCGAAGACTGCACCTGTCCCTCCGGCGCGATCGCAAACTCCATCACCACACCGTACGACCAAGGCGTTCCCGGGCGACGAAAGGCCTCGTAACAGTGCGTTACCGCATCGAGATGGTCTCGGATCGTGGCCCGGATTTGCTCCTTACGCGGCCGCGCCCCCAGGCCCCTCGCTTGCTGCACCGGAACAGCATCGTTTCGCTTGGCGACGAAGCAGGCCGGTTCCTCGCCGCGGTCGCAGGCATGGTCAATAAGGGCGAGCCCACGGGGCTTATCGATGGCGATGCCGTTTCCTTCGATCAGGGCGACGCCCAAACGGAGACAGCTTGCTGCATAGCCGGCATCGCAAGCGCGCTTGAACAGCTCGACTGCGTGCTTTTCGTCCTTGTGCACGCCCTTTCCAACAGCGTAGAGATTGCCCAGCGCTCCGCACGACCAGACCTCCCCATCACGACAGGCTCGCTCGAAGAGGGTCGCCGCTTTGGCCTCGTCTCGGTCAACGCCCAGACCTCGAAGATACTGGGTTCCGAGACGGTAGCAGCCGATCGCGAATCCGGCGTCGCAACCCTTCCTGTTCAGTCCGAGCGCGCGTTTCTCATCCTTGGCGACACCAACTCCAAACATCAGAAGCTCTCCGAGATCTGAGCATGCGATCGCGCTGCCCGCCTTGCCGGCATCGCATGCCCGCTTGAGAATCTCAGCTGCTCGTGAGGGAGAATCCGGCACGCCGTTGCCATACTTGTACATGTTGGCCAAAAGTCCGCAGGCGGGGATGAAGCCGGCATCGCAGGCCCGCGCATAGAGTTTTGCAGCCGCAGCCTTGTCCGCAGGCGTTCCCGTGGACATGAGCTCGTTGGCGAGGACCGAGCAAGAAAGAGCGATCCCCCGATCACACCCCGCACGCAGCTGCTCCTGGTCTGCGCGGGCGGCGCTCGAGGCGAAAACTGCCAAAGCAACAACGATTCCGTTTTTGAGCATCACTGTTCCATTCTGGTCCACGAGCTTCGCAAACACGTCTTATACCTGATGTCCTTCGTGCATGGGTGGACAAATCGCGACGCAGGCCACCGAGCTTCAGTCCACGCGCTGATAGCGGACCAGCGACAGCATGCGCCGGACCACCGTGCCGCGCACGCTGGCGGCCGGCACCGGGCCATACTCGCGCGCGTCGCGGCCATGGTTGCGGTTGTCGGCCAGCACGTAGTAGGCGCCCGCCGGCACCGTCACCACCGGTTGATCCTTGGAGTGCCTTTGCGGATCGTGCGCGATCGAGTAGGAGTGGGCGCCGCCGGGCACGGTTTCGCGAAACCGATCGAGCACGCGTGCGAGCGGACCCACTTCCATCGGCACCGTGCCCTCCGCGGCCAGATGCGCGGGCTGACCATTGACCAGCACGTTTTGATCCTTGTACTCGACCTTGTCGCCGGGCAGACCGATCACGCGCCGCACCGAGTGCTTGCCGCCCGAGCCCGGCACCTCGAAGACGATCAGATCGCCGCGCGCCGGATCGCGCGCCCAGCGATAGACCAGGAACCAATCGCCGGTTGCCATGGTCGGCACCATGTCGGGCCCGGTCACGTGCAGCGTGTCGAACAGTAGGCCGCGCAACACCACCAGGGCCGCCAGCAGGGCCAGAAGGCCCCAGCCCAGAGCCTTTTTCATGCTGCGAACAGGCGCGCCAGCACGAGCCCGGCGCGAATGGCGGCCACTCCGGCCGCGCCCGCATGCAGGCACGCGGCGGCGTTCGATTCGTCGACTCCGCCCAGCGCGTACACCGGCAGCCCCGCACGCGCGGCTTCCGCCAGCGCACCCAGGCCCAGCGGCGGCCCTTTTCCGGGGCTGGCAAAGATGGGCGCAAGCACGCAGAAGTCGGCGCCCGCTGCGCGCGCGGCGGCCGCTTCAGCGGGTGCGTGGATCGACACGCCGACTCCAAGCTCCGGGCCGCCCAGCGCGCGCGCATCGGCCACCTCGACCGAGCTCCCGCCCAGCTGAACGCCCTCGCAACCCGCCGCCAGCGCGACGTCCACCCGGTCGTTGACGTAGACACGGTGGCCGGCGCGCGCCAGCCGCTCGGCGGCCGCCAGGAGGGCAGCGCCACTGGCCTCCCGATCGCGCAGCTGGATGGCCCATTGCTCCGACGGTGCGAGCGCGCCCGCCGCGTCCGCTCCTTCCAGCTCCGTGATCACGTAGACCAGAAACGGTGCCTTATTCAATCAAGCCGCCCACCGGCGAGCTCGCGCTTCCGTACAGTTTCTTTTCGATGCGCCCGGCCAGAAACGCCTTGCGTCCGGCCGCGACCGCCTCACGCATGGCCTCGGCCATCAGAAGCGGATCCTTGGCACCCGCGATCCCGGTGTTCATGAGCACACCGTGACAGCCCAGCTCCATCGCGATCGCGGCATCGCTCGCCGTTCCGACGCCCGCGTCCACGATCACCGGCACCTTCACCGTCTCCAGGATGATCCGGATGTTGTAGGGGTTGCGGATGCCGAGGCCACTGCCGATGGGCGCCGCCAGCGGCATCACGGCCGCGCAGCCGACCTCCTCGAGCTTTTTGGCCAGGATCGGATCATCGGTCGTGTAGGGCAGCACGACGAAGCCCTCGGCCACCAGGATCTTGGCTGCCGCCAGCGTCTGCTCGTTGTCGGGAAACAAGGTCTTGCGATCGCCAATCACCTCAAGCTTGACCATGTCGCCCATTGCCAGCTCGCGCGCGAGGCGGCACGTGCGCACGGCTTCGTCGGCGCTGTAGCAGCCGGCGGTGTTGGGCAGAAGCGTCACCCGCGATCGATCGATCGCATCGAGCACGCTCGGCTTGCTGGGATCGATTCGGCGCAGCGCGACCGTGACGATCTCGGCGCCCGAGCGCTCGATGGCCAATCGGGTTTGCGCAGTGTCGCGATACTTGCCGGTGCCAATGATCAGTCGCGACCCATACGATCGACCGGCCAGGACCAGCGGATCCGGGTGCATGGCTTAGCCTCCCCCGACAAACGTAACGATCTCGACGGAGTCGCCTGCAGCCAGCTGGGCATCTCCGTATGTGCGGCGCGGGATTACGTCGAGATTGCGCTCGACTGCGACCCTACGGGGATCGAGCCCCAGCAATTGCAAAAGCTGGCTTACCGTGCAATTGCGCGGCAACGTTCGGGTTTCTCCGTTTACCGTGACGCTGATGTCTTCCATCCGGCGGAGTACATACCGCGTGGCGAGCAGTCTGACAAGGGTGTCAGGATGCCCCAGTGTTGGTGTGGTTGGCTTTCGACACCGACCGTGAATATTCGTCGCTCCTGGAAGAGTGACAAATGTCCTTCCGTATACTTGCCTAGACACAGACCCCTGGCACCACCCTTGCTACTTCCAGGGCAAAGGAAAGCAGATAGGAGGCCTTATCCCATGTCGACACTCGCACCCGCCCTCGCTGGACCGCCCGAAGATCTCGCGCGCTTCCGAGGGCTCCTCGCCCGCGTGTCCATTTTTCAGGGGCTGACCCCCGATGCCATCGACGACCTGTGCGGGCGCCTGCAGGTGCGGGCGCGTCCGGCGGGCGCGATCCTGGTGGCCGAGGACGAGGCGGGGGACGCCATGTACGTCATTGCCGAAGGGCAGGCCAAGGTCGCGCTGTTCGGCGAGAACGGCCGCGAGATCACGCTGTCGGTGCTGCGGCCCGGCGACTTCTTCGGCGAGATGGCACTGTTCGACGGCCGGCCGCGTTCGGCCAATGTGGTGGCCATGAGCGCAACCACGCTGCTGTGCCTGCCCCGCGAGGCTTTCCTTGCGCACATCAAGGCGCGCCCGCAAACCGCGCTCAGGCTGCTGGCCGAGATGTCGGGCCGGTTGCGCAAGGCCGACGACATCATCGCCAATCTGGCGCTCCACGACGTCGAGGCCCGACTGGTTCGGACCTTGATCCGTTTGGCCCATGAAGACGGCGAGCAGCGCGAGGAAGGTCTCCTCCTGCGCCGCCGTCCCACCCAGCAGGACCTGGCCAACATGGTGGGCTCGTGCCGGGAGACCGTGTCGCGGACCTTCGCGATGCTGGTCCGCCGCGGCGTGATGGAGCCACGTGGCCGGGGGCTTCTGCTCACCCCCAAGCTGGTGGAGATGGCGCGGCCGCATCCCGACGGCCACGCGTAGGGGTTTCTTGACAGGACGGCCGGCGTGGGGTAAAAAGGCGTAACCACACGCTTTACTTGGGGCCACCGTCACGGAACAAGCCCGCATCATCCAGACCGCCATCCGGCCCACCCGGGCCGAGGTCGACCTGGCGGCGCTTCGTCATAACCTGGGCGCCCTGCGCGCACATCTGGGGGGCACGCCCCGGCCGGCCATCTACGCGGTGGTCAAGGCCGATGCCTATGGGCATGGCGCGGTATCGGTGGCCGCCGCGCTTGAGCGGGCAGGCGTGGACGGGTTTGCGGTTTCGCTGCTGGAGGAGGGTATCGAGCTCCGGCGCGCCACCCGGGCCCCGGTCTTGGTCCTGGGCGGCTATTACGGCAGCGCCCACCGCGCGCTGCTCGATCACGACCTCACCCCCATCGTGTTCGACCCGGGTGACCTGGAAAAGCTCGCGCGCGCGGCCCGGCCCGGACGGCGGGTGCCGATGCACGTAAAGGTCGACACCGGAATGGCGCGTCTCGGGGTGCCGCTGGCCGCGCTCGACGACTTTTTCGCGCACTTGCGCAAGTTCGACAATCTCGAGGTGCAGGGGCTGTGCACGCATCTGGCTTCGGCCGATGCCGACGACCCCGAGCCGACCACCGAGCAGCTCACCTGCTTCGAAACCGCCCGCGCCAGCGCTCAGCGCGCGGGGCTCAAGCCCACGCTCCTGCACGCGGCCAACAGCGCGGGTGCGGTGCGGTTTGCGGCCAGCCGGTACGACCTGGTACGGCCCGGCATTGCGCTGCTGGGCGATTCTGCGGCTCCGATCGCCGAGCTGCCGGGCGCGCAACCGGTTCTGCGCCTGGTCACGCGCGTCATCGCGCTGCGCGAGGTCCCGACCGGTGCGCCCGTCAGCTACGGAGGGCTCTGGCGCGCACCCCGGCGCTCCCGCATCGCGACCCTGCCGCTCGGCTACGCCGACGGCTATCCGCGCCGCATGACCGGGACCGGCGAGGTCCTGATTGCGGGCCAGCGCGTGCCCGTGGTGGGCGCGGTGTGCATGGATATGTTCATGGTCGACGTGACCGATGTTCCGACCGCCCAGGTGGGCTCGGAGGTGGTGCTGCTGGGCCAGCAGCAGGGCGAGCGCATCAGCGCGCGCGACTGGGCGAGCTGGGTGGGCTCGGTCAATTACGAGATTTACTGCGGCATCTCGAAGCGAGTGCCGCGGGTGTATTCAGGCTGAGCGCCATGACGACCCAGGCCGAGGCTCCGCCGAAGCATCCGATCGTCAGGCTCGCGGACTTCGTGGTCGGGCTGCCGATGGGCTTTGTGCGCGGCGTGGGCCAGCATGCGCGCCTCCTGTTCCAGGCCGCCGCCTGGGCGGTGCGGCCGCCCTACCGCGTGCGCCTGCTCATCGAGCAGGCCGAGTTCATCGGCGTCGAGTCGGTCCCGATCATCGCGCTGACCGGCTTCTTCTCGGGCGCCGTGATTGCGCTGCAGGGCGTGTACGCGTTTCGCCTGGTGCAGGCCGAGCGCTTCGTCGGAACTGCGCTGGGCCTGACGCTGACCCGCGAGCTGGGCCCGGTTTTTACCTGCCTGATGATCACGGCGCGTGCGGCCAGCGGCATGGCGACCGAGCTGGGCTCGATGCGCATCACCGAGCAGATCGACGCCATCACCGCGTTTGCGGTCAACCCGGTCCAGTATTTGGTCACGCCGCGCCTGCTCGCCGGCACCATCATGGCGCCGCTTCTGACCATGGTCTTCAACCTGACTGGCATCTTCGGCGGCTACATGGCGGCGGTTGTGATCGAGAACGTCGACCCCGCGCAATTCTTTTACACGCTGCGCTGGTACACCGACCCCACCGACGTGTTCCAGGGCCTGTTCAAGGCCATGGTGTTCGGGCTCACACTGACGCTAGTTGGTTGTTTTCAGGGCTTTTTCGCGAGTGGGGGCGCCAAGGGCGTCGGTATCGCGACCACACGCGCGGTCGTAATTTCTTCAGTGTTGATCCTATGTTTGGACTACTTTCTGGGCGACATCTTGCTCGCGGTGCTTTCCAAATGACGTTGGAAAGCGACGAGATCGAGATCACCACGGGCGAGTACGACCCGGAGCGGCGGCTGGGCGCAGAGGACCCGACGCAGCGCCACGAGCGCTGGCAGGTGCGGGTCGTGAGGCTGCACAAGAGCTTCGACGACCATCAGGTGCTACGCGGGGTCGATCTCGACATCGAGCGCGGCCGCATCAACATGATCATCGGGGGCTCGGGCCAGGGCAAGTCGGTGCTCATGAAGCACCTGATGGGCCTGCTCAAGCCCGACAGCGGCCACATCTATGTGGACGGCATCGATGTAGTCCCCATGAACGAGTACGAGCTCAACGAAATTCGCAAGAAGTTCGGACTCGTGTTCCAATATGCTGCGCTCTTCGACTCGATGAGCGTGGAAGAGAACGTCATCTTCCCGCTCGTCGAGCACACGAAGCTTGGGCGGCAGGAGATGCTGGAACTCGCATACGACATGCTCGGCAAGCTCAACGTGCCCGAGCACGGCCGCAAGTTCCCGGCCCAGCTTTCGGGCGGCCAGCGCAAGCGCGTGGCGCTAGCACGGGCGCTGGTTTTGAAGCCCGAGATCCTGCTCTACGACGAGCCCACCACCGGCCTCGATCCCATCCAGACCAAAGTCGCCGACGACATGATCAAGGAGACCGCCGACAGCTTCGGCGTGACCAGCGTGGTGATTTCGCATGACATGGCATCGGTGTTCCGAATCGGCGACCGCATCTCGATGCTGGCCGACGGCGTCATCGTTGCCACCGGCACGCGCTCCGAGATCCTGCACTCGCGCAGCCACTATCTGCGCGAGTTCGTGGAAACTTCGGGCGCGGTGCGATTCGAGGACACCAGCCCGTGAAGAGGGACGATGCCATCAAGGTTGGCATCCTGGTGCTGGCGGTTCTGGCCGGCACCTACTGGGCCATCAAGGCCATCTCCAAGGGCGGCGGGAGCGCGCAGGGCTACAAGCTGTGGGGCCTGTTCCGTGACGCCACCGGTCTGGTCGACAAGTCGCGCGTTCAGATCGCGGGCCTGAACGTCGGGAACATCGTCGACCGCTCGCTCCCGCCCGAGTTCCCGAACCGTGCCAAGATCGTCATCCAGATTGCCGACAAGAACCTCGCGATCTGGGACGACCCCGACCATACGTTCGTCTTCAAGAAGAGTGCGTCGCTGCTCGGCGAGTTTTATCTGGAGATCGATCCCGGCCACCCAGCGCACTGGAAAAATGGCGTCGAGATCAAATTCCGCCGGCTCAAAGACGGCGACCAGATCAAGGTCGCGCCCGAGCCGGCCTCGTTCGGCGACATCCAGCGCCAGATCTCGGAGACGCTTCCCATCCTGCAGGACATCTTGAAGGATGTGCGCGAGCTGACCGCGGGCCCGATCAAGGAGATGGCCGAGAACCTGAATCGATCGATCACGGAGAACTCCGAGGTCCTGCACCGGCTGCTCGAGGACGCCGACCGGGCCGCTGCCGACGTCGGCCAGATCACGTCCAAGGAAAAAGAGGACATGATCGCGACGCTCAAAAACGTGCGTGACATCAGCGAGGGCGTCAAGCAGCTGGTGGGCACGCAGTCGCCGACCAAGGAAAAGACCGAGAAGACGCTCGAGAAGATCAGCAATGCCAGCGAAAAGCTCGACCATGCGCTCTCGCAGCTCGACGAGATCGCGACCCGCACCAACGCCGGCCACGGCACCATCGGGCGCCTGACCAAGGACGAGTCCATCGCGGAGAACGTCCAGCAGATCACCGAGGACGCGGGCGGCTTCATCCGCTCGCTGACCCGGCTGCAGACCATCGTCGGCCTGCGCTCGGAGTACAATATTTTGGCAAATACGCTCAAGACCTACGTCGCCATCCAGGTCCAGCCGCGTCCGGACAAGTACTACCTCATCGAGCTCATCGACGACCCGCGCGGCCTCCGGCACGAGCGCATCGAGGTCTCGAACACCAACGATCCGACCAAGCCCCCGTCGGTGTCGACCACCACGGTCACGGTGACCGACTCGTTCCGCTTCAGCTTCCAGTTTGCCAAGCGCGCGCTGCCCTACACCACCTTCCGGTTCGGCATCAAGGAGTCGACTGGCGGCATCGGCGCCGATTTCGACCTGCACTTTCTGACCAAGCCGCTCCAGCTGTCGGTCGACCTGTTCGACTTTCGGTCGAACGTCTACCCGCGGCTCAAGGTCATCGCCGCGCTCGAGTTCTTCCGGGGCCTGTACCTGGTGGGCGGCATCGATGACCTGCTCAACGGGCGCGCGCAGGTGGGCGCCGGCGGCGGGCGCGACTACTTCGTGGGCGCGCAGCTGCGCTTCAACGACGAGGATCTGCGCGGCCTGCTCCTGTTCGGCGGCGGATTCATCGCCGGCGCAACCTCGGCCAAGTAGCACCGGGGCCTCCGGGAAGATTTCCTGGCTTCCCTTAGCCGCGCGCCCGTGAAAAAATCCGCCCGTGGGCTCGGGTCTGCGCGATCACCGCTTCGGCGACTTCCGCGGCACCGATCGGTTCGTGGTGCAGCGCCGACTGGGCGCGGGCGCGATGGGCGTGGTCTACCAGGCTTTCGATCGCGAGCGTTCAGAGACCATTGCGCTCAAGACCATCCGCAACGTCGACGCGGCCGCAATTTACCGGTTCAAGCAGGAATTCCGCGCGCTCACCGACGTCACCCATCCCAACCTCGTGGCGCTGCACGAGCTGGTGTCGCTGGGCGAGCAGTGGTTTTTCACCATGGAGCTGGTCGAGGGTGTGGATTTCCTGGCCTTCGTGCGCGAAGGCGCCGAGGTCGCGCTGGCCGAGACCATCACCGATTTTTCGGGCGCGCTGGTCAAGGTGGAGCCGCGCCCGCTGATCCCGGCGCGCACCGGCGTGGCGCTGCCCCTGCCGGGCGCGCACATGGGTCGGCTGCGGGCGGCGCTTCTGCAGCTGGCCGAGGGCGTGTATGCGCTGCACCAGGCCGGCAAGCTCCACCGCGACATCAAGCCGTCGAACGTCCTGGTCACCCGCTCCGGCCGCGTGGTGCTGCTCGACTTCGGGCTGGTGACCGATCTGGCACCGCACGGCCGCTCGCAAAACACCGAGCGCGACGTGGTGGGCACCGCCGCCTACATGGCACCCGAGCAGGGCGCCAATCTCCAGGTCAGCGAGGCCACCGACTGGTACGCGGTGGGCGTGATCCTGTATGAGGCGCTGACCGGGCGGCTGCCGTTCGTCGGTGGGGTGGTCGAGGTGCTGGTCGACAAGCAGAAGTTCGAGCCGCCCGCCCCGCGCGAGCTTTCGCCCGAGGTGCCCGAGGATCTGAACGCGCTGTGCGTGGAGCTTCTGCGCCGACTGCCCGAGGCGCGGCCGAGCGGGCGCGACGTGCTGCGGCGGCTGGGGGCGCGCACCTCGGCGCTCGAGCTGCCCGCCCTGTCGCGCTCGTGGCGCTCCCAGTCCGGGCTGCTGGTGGGGCGCGAGCGCCATTTGCAGACGCTTTCCCAGGCGTTTGCGCGCACGCAGGAGGGGCGTGCAGTGGCCGTGCATGTGCACGGCCCCTCCGGCATGGGCAAGAGCGCGCTGGTCCAGAGCTTCATCGATCAGATCGAGGAGAGCGCGGGCCCGGTGGTTCTGAGTGGTCGCTGCTACGAGCGCGAGTCGGTGCCCTACAAGGCCCTCGACAGCCTGGTCGATTCGCTGAGCCGGCATCTTTCGCGCCTGGCCGACCGGGAGGCGGCGCCGCTGGTGCCGCGCGATGCGCCCGCGCTGGCGCGCCTGTTCCCGGTTCTGCGCCGCGTGGGCGTGATTGCCGATGCCCCGCGCCGGGGCGTGGAAGCGGCCGATCCGCAGGAGCTGCGGCGGCGCGCCTTTGCCGCCTTGCGCGAGCTTCTGGCCGGCCTGGCCGCGAAGGGCCCGGTCGTGCTGTTCATCGACGACGTGCAGTGGGGCGACGTCGACAGCGCGGCCCTTCTGGCCGAGCTTCTGCGGCCCCCCGAGCCGCCGCCGCTCCTGCTGCTCTTGAGCTACCGGAGCGAGGACGCGCAGTCGAGCCCGTTTCTGCGCGAGCTCGAGCGGCCCAAGGTGCTGGCGGCCGCCGACCTGGAGGTGCACGACATCGAGGTGGGCCCGCTCTTGTGGGCGGAAGCGCGCGCGCAGGCGCTGTCGCTTCTCGGTGCCAGCCTCGAGGACGCGCGCGCACGCGAGGATGCCGAGCGGATTGCGACCGAGTCGGGCGGCAGCCCCTTTTTCGTCGACGAGCTGGTGCGCCACCTGCAGGCGGGCGCTCTGCTCGAGGGCCGGGTCTCGCTGGGCAAGATGCTGCAGGCGCGGCTGCATCGGCTGCCGCCGGAGGCGCGCCGCCTGCTCGACGTGGTTGCGATTGCAGGCCGTCCGCTCGCCCAGGCCGTGGCGGCGCGGGCAGCCGAGCTGGGCGCCGAGGATCGGCAGGCGCTCTCGGTCCTGCGCGCGGGCCACCTGGTGCGCACGCGTGGCGTCCGCGACCGCGACGAGATCGAGGCCTACCACGATCGGATCCGCGAGGCCGCGGTCGCGCTGCTGGCCGCTTCCGACCAGCGCGACTGCCATCGCCGGCTCGCGGTGGCGCTCGAAGGCTCGGAGCGAGCCGATCCGGAGGCGATGGCGCTGCACTGGCGCGGCGCCGGCGAGACCGAGCGGGCGGCCGAATACGCGGAAGTGGCGGCGGCCAAGGCCGAGCAGGCCCTGGCCTTCGACCGGGCGGCACGCTTGTACGCGCTGGCGCTCGAGCTGCGCCCGCCCGACTACCCCGAGCGGCGCGAGCTACGCGCGGCCATGGCGCAGGCGCTGGCCAACGCCGGCCATGGCACCGAAGCCGCCGAGGCCTACCTGGAAGCTGCGGTCGGGGCCAAGGAGGCCGATGCGCTCGAGTACCAACGCCGGGCGGCCGAGCATCTGATGCGGTGCGGCCACATCGATCGTGGGATGGAAACGCTGCGCCGGGTGGTTGCGGCGGCCGACCTGGAGCTGCCACGCACGCCGCGGCGCGCGCTCATGTCGCTGCTTTCGCGCCGCCTGCGCCTCAAGCTGCGCGGGCTCCGCTTCCGCGAGCACGACTCGACCCAGATCTCGCCGCGCGAGCTGCGTCGCATCGACATCTGCTTCTCGATGGCCTCGGTGCTGTCCAAGGTCGACACCATCCGGGGCGCGGATTTCCAGACCAAGAACCTCCTGCTCGCGCTCGAGGCCGGGGAGCCTTTCCGGGTCGCGCGCGCGCTGGCGGCCGAGGCCGGATACTCGGCCACCGCGGGCGGGCGCAGCCGCGAGCGCACGGCGGCGCTGGTGGAGACCGCGCGTGTGCTGGCTCAGAAAGTCGGCCATCCGCTGGCGCTGGCGCTGGTCACCATCGCCGATGGGCTGGCCGCCGTGCTCGAGGGCCGCTGGAAGTACGGCCGCGCGCGCTGCCAGGAAGCCGAGCAGAAGTTCCGCGACCACTATGTCGGCATCGCCTGGGAAGTGGCGAGCATCCAGCAGTTCGCGCTCTGGGCGCTGGGCTACCTGGGCGAGCTCGAGGAGCTGTCGCGCCAGGTGCCGGCCTGCCTGAAGGAGGCGCGCGAGCGGGCCGACCTGAACGCCGACACCAACCTGCGCATCGGTCGGCCCAGCCTGGCCTGGCTGGCCGCCGACGATCCCGAGGGCGCGCGGCGCGAGGTTGCGGCCGCCATGGAAAAATGGTCGCAGCAGGGCTTCCACCTGCAGCACTACTACGAGCTCTACGCGCTCTGCAATGCCGACCTGTATGTGGGCGCGGGCGCGGCTGCGCTGGCGCGGCTGCGCGAGCGCTGGCCCGCTCTGGCCGGCTCTCTGTGCCTGCGCATTCAGCTCACGCGGTTGGAGGCGCGGGCCCTGCGTGGCCGGGCGCTCCTGGCCGCAGCCGGAGGCGGTGGCGCAGCCGACAAGAAGCGCCTGCTCGGGGCCGCCCTGCGCGACGCACACGCTCTCGAGCGCGAGCGCATGCCCTGGGCCGACCCGCTGGCGCTCCTTCTGCGTGCGGGCGCGGCCGCGCTCGACGAAAAGGCTGAGGCCGCCTCCGCGCTGCTCGTGCGCGCGGCCGCCGGCTTCGACGCCGCCGACATGGCCCTGCACGCGGCGGTGGCGCGCCGGCGGCTGGGCGAGCTTTCGGAAGGCACGAGCGGCGCCGAGCTGGTCGCGGCGGCCGATGCCTGGATGAGCACGCAGAAGGTGCGCAATCCGGCGCGCATGGCGGCGCTCATCGCGCCCGGGCTGGGCGCGCCCTGAGCCAGGAGTGAGGTTGGTCGTTCGCGGGCGTCGTGCTCGCGCCGCGCGGCGACGGGCGCGTGGTGCTGGCCGCATGTGCGTCTTCGGCCGGCCTCGGGTGACGCCGTGTGAGCTCTTCGGTCAACATCTCGACCTCGAGGGGGCTTTCGCAACCGTTCCTAAGGTGCGGGCGCTTTGTGGACGACCTCTTTCGGCACGGCGCAGCCGTTGGCCGTCACCCAGGCGTCTCCATCACCATGGCCTGATCGCCGCTTCGGGGCGCGCAGCCGTGCCCAGGCGCCACCACCCGCGGCGCCGCTCGCCTTGACATCGCGCCGGCGCCAGGTAATGTACTGGATTCGCGAGCTGGCCCAGGGCTGTCCGATGGCGGAAATGAAGATAAAAATCCATGAGATAGGCCCCGAGGGGCTGGCTCTCCGCTTGCCCTTCGAGCCGTCCTGGTTCCGCCCCGCGCTGGCTGATGTCGACCTCGAGCTGGCACCGGGCGGCGGCGGAGCCGAGGTCACGCTCGAGAAAGTGGACGACAACGTTCTCGTGCGGGGCGCGATGCGCGGCAGCGTGATCGTCCCCTGCGCGCGCTGCCTGGCCCGAGCCGAGATCGATCTGGCCGCGCCCATCCGCATGACCTATAGCCGCGAGGCCGAGGTGCGCGAGGCCGAGGTCGAGATCACCGACGACGACGTCGACTTCGCGGTCTACGACGGCGAGACCATCAACCTCGGAGAGCTGTTTCGCGAGCAGATCCTGCTCGCGATCCCGATGACCCCACTATGCCGAACGGAGTGCAAGGGGCTGTGCTCCCAGTGCGGCAAGGATCTGAACGAAGGCCCCTGTTCCTGCCAGCGCCCGCCCGATCCCCGGTTCGCGGCGCTCAAAGGGCTCAAACTGAGCTGACACGAAGGAAGGCGAAAGATGGCAGTCCCAAAGCGAAGAAAAGGGAAAGGCCGCACGGCCATGCGCCGCTCGGCCTGGATGGCCGGCTTCAAGGCTCCACAGACGGTGCCTTGCCCGCGCTGTCAGGAACCCAAGCTGCCGCATCGGCTGTGCAGCAACTGCGGCTATTACGCTGGCCGAGAGGTCGTGTCCACCGACGAGGAAGCCTGATCCGTAGATGCGGATCGCGGTCGACGCCATGGGCGGCGATCACGCGCCCACCGCCGAGCTGGACGGAGCGGTGGCCGCGGCCCGCGAGGGCGCCGAGATCGTTGTGGTCGGGGACGAGGCCCGCCTGCGCGAGGAGCTCAAGCATCGCGAGGTCGCGCGCCTGCCCATCTCGGTGCATCACGCATCCCAGGTCGTCGCCATGGGCGAGCATCCATCGCAAGCTTTCAAGCGCAAGCCCGACTCCTCCATGCGCGTGTGCTTCGATCTGGTCAAGCGCAAGCAGGCGGCGGCGCTGGTGTCGGCCGGCAACTCCGGCGCCATGTTGGCGTGCGGGCTGTTCGTGCTGGGCCGCATTGGCGGCGTCGATCGGCCCGGCATCGTGACCAGCTTTCCGGTGCAGGGCGGCCAGTGCGTGCTGCTCGACATGGGCGCCAACGTCGACCTGAAGCCACCCAACCTGGCCCAGTTCGCGGTCCTGGGCGCGGTCTATGCCAAGACCCTGCACGCCAAGCCGCGGCCGCGCGTGGGCCTGCTCTCGAACGGCGCCGAGGCGCACAAGGGCACCGAGCTGACGCGCGAGGCGCACAAGCTGCTCTCGCGCCCCCGGGCGCCGCTCGATTTCGAGTACGTGGGCTATGTCGAGGGACGCGACATCTTCTCGGGTCGGATCGATGTGGTGGTGACCGACGGCTTTACTGGCAATGTGCTGCTCAAGACCGCCGAGGGCGTGGCCGAGGCGCTGGCCCGTATGCTGCGCGATGCCATCTCGGAGTCAACCTTGAGCAAGGCGGGCGGCCTCTTGCTCCGGCGCTCGTTCCGTGAGATGAAGCGGAAGCTCGACTGGGCTGAGTACGGGGGTGCCCCTCTTTTGGGCGTCAAAGGCGTCGCGATGATTTGCCATGGAGCCTCGCCGGCACGAGCCATCAAGCATGCGATTCTGAGCGCACGCACGTTCATGAGCGCCGGCCTTTTGGGCGGGCTCGAGGAAGCGATCGGGCGCCAGCGGCCGATCTGGGAGGCAGTGGCATGATTCGAACGCGCATCTTCGGAACCGGGCGCGGCGTGCCCGACCAGGTGATGACCAACTTCGATCTCGAGAAAATGGTCGACACCTCGGACGCCTGGATTGTCGAGCGCACCGGGATCCGCGAGCGTCGGATCCTCGAGGATGGACGCACGACCAGCGACCTGGCCGCCGAGGCGGCGCAGAATGCCTGCCAGATGGCGGGCTGGGATCCGAAGACGCTCGACTGCATCATCCTGGGCACGGTCACGCCCGACATGCCCATGCCCGCGACCGCCGTCTACGTACAGCAGAAGCTTAACTGCCTGGGCTCGGCCGCTTTCGACCTGTCGGCCGCCTGCGCTGGCTTCATCTATGGGCTCGCCATCGCGGACGCGTTCGTGCGCATCGGTCAGTTTAAGCGGGTGTGCGTGATCGGGGTCGAGATCCTGTCGCGGGTTTTGGACTGGACCGACCGCAACACCTGCGTTCTGTTTGGCGACGGCGCCGGCGCGGCCGTTCTGGGCCCCGAGGAGGGCGAGCGCGGGATCCTGTCGACGCACATTTACGCCGACGGCGCGGGCGCCGAGTTTCTGCTCATCCCGGGCGGAGGCTCGCGCTGTCCGACCACCACCCAATCGGTCGCGGACAAACAGCACCTGGTCAAGATGAACGGCCGCCAGGTGTTCGCGCACGCGGTGCGCAACATTTCTGCCGCCTGCGAGGCCGCCCTGCGCGCCAACCGGATGACCGCGGCCGATGTCGATCAGGTGGTCGCGCACCAGGCCAACTTGCGCATCATCCAGGGCGTGGCGCAGCGCTGCGACCTGCCCATGAGCAAGTTCTATCTGAACCTCGAGCGCTACGGCAACACGTCGTCGGCCTCGATCCCGATCGCGCTCGACGAGCTGGCGCGCGCGGGCAAGCTGCGCACGGGCGACCGGCTGCTGTTCTGCGCGCTCGGGGCTGGCTTCAGCTGGGGCAGCGCAATGGTGAAGTGGTAGGCCCGATGCTGGCATTTCTCTTTCCCGGCCAGGGCTCCCAGAAGGTCGGCATGGGCAAAGACCTGGCCGACGATTTCCTCCTGGCCAAGCAGGTGTTCGCCGCCGCCGACGACGCGCTGGGCTGGAAGCTGTCAAAGCTGTGCTTTGAGGGGCCCGAGAGCGAGCTCGTGCTGACTGCCAACCAGCAGCCGGCCATCCTGACCGCCAGCATCGCGGCCATGCGCGTGTACGAGAAGGAGCTGGGGGTCAATCCAGACGCGGCCGCCGGCCACTCGCTGGGCGAGTACTCGGCGCTCGTGTGTGCGGGCGCGCTGGGGCTCCAGGATGCGGTGCGCATGGTCCATCTGCGCGGCCAGTTCATGCAGGAGGCGACGCCGCCCGGGACCGGCGCCATGGCGGCGGTGGTGGGGCTGGACGCGCGCACGGTCGAGGACACCTGCCTGGAGGCAGCCGCGGGCGAGGTGTGCGCGCCCGCCAACTGGAACGGCGGCGGCCAGGTCGTGATTGCGGGCCATAAGGCGGCCGTCGAGCGCGCGATGGCCCTGTGCAAGCAGAAAGGCGCCCAGCTGGTCAAGGCGCTCGCGGTGAGCGCGCCCTTTCACTGCGCGCTCATGCAGCCGGCTGCGGAGCGGTTGGCGGCGGCGCTGGAGCCGGTGCGCGTGAAAACTCCCCGCATCCCGGTGGTGCACAATTTCGATGCCGCGCCCAACCTGGACCCGGATCGGGTAAAGGCGCTCCTGGTCCAGCAGGTAACCGCGCCCGTGCGCTGGGAAAGCTGCGTACGGCGCCTGTCCGAGCTGGGCTGCCGGCGCGGGCTCGAGTTCGGGACCGGCACGGTCGTGGCCGGGATGGTCAAACGGATCGCGCCCGAGATCGAGATGCGGTCGGTGTTCGAGAGCAAGGACGTGACACCATGGAATTGAGGGAAAAGGTCGCGCTGGTCACCGGGGCTTCGCGCGGCATCGGGCGCGCGATCGCGATCGCGCTTTCGCGCCGCGGGGCGCAGGTGTTTCTCAATTACACGCAAAACGAGCACGCTGCTACGCAGGCGCTGGAAGCCGTACGGGCGGCGGGCGGCGTCGGACACTTGAAGCGCTTCGACGTGGCCGACCCCAAGGCCGTCGACGCGGCGGTCAAGGCGATCGCGGAGCAGGCGGGGCGGCTCGACATCCTGGTCAATAATGCCGGCATCGCCATCGATGGCCTGATCCTGCGCACCAAGGACGAGGACTGGCGGCGCACGCTCGAGGTCAATCTATCGGGCGCGTTTTACTGCTGCCGCGCGGCCGCGCGCTACCTTCTGCGCGCCAAAGAGGGCGGCCGCATCATCAACATCACGTCGGTGGTGGGCGAGCAGGGCAACGCGGGCCAGGTCAGCTACGTGGCCGCCAAGGCCGGCATCATCGGGCTCACCAAGACGCTCGCGCGCGAGCTGGCGCCGCGCGGAGTGACGGTCAATGCGGTCTCGCCCGGTTTCGTCGAGACCGACATGACGGCTGCGCACGTGACGGGCGAGTACCGCGAGCAGCTGCTCAGCCAGGTGCCGCTGGGCCGCATCGGGACGCCCGAGGACGTGGCGGAGGCGGTGGCTTTTCTGGCCGCGCCCGGCGCGTCCTACATCACCGGGCAGGTCATCCGCATCAACGGCGGACTTTTGATGTAAGGTTCCCGCATAAGGGAGGAGCGAAGGGCCATGGCTGAGAATATCGAAGCCCGAGTCAAGGAGATCATCGCGCAGCAGCTTGAGGTCAATCCCGAACAGGTGCGGCCGGAAGCCTCGTTCACCGACGACCTCAAGGCCGACTCGCTGGCCGTGGTCGAGCTGGTGCTGGCGCTCGAGGAGGCCTTCAAGATCGAGATCCCGGACGAGGACACCGAGCAGATCAAGACGGTCCAGGACGCGATTGACTACATCAAGGCGCACGCGCACTGAAAAGCAGGCGAAAGTCGAAAGTCAAAAGTCGAAAGTGGCCGGTTTGGACTTTCAACTTTAGACTTTAGACTCTCGACTCGAAGGTGATCCCGTGACTCGAAGAGTGGTCATAACTGGCATCGGTCTGGTGACGCCGTGCGGCGTGGGGACCGAGGACACCTGGCAGGCGCTCGTGCGCGGCGAGAGCGGCATCGGGCCCATCACGCGCTTCGACTGCTCGCACTTCGCGACCCGGTTCGCGGGCGAGGTCAAGGGTTTCGACGTCACCCGGTGGATGGAGAAGCGCGAGGCCCGGCAGTTCGACCTCTTCATCCATTACGCGGTGGCGGCCGCCAGCATGGCCATGGATGACTCCGGGCTCAAAGTGACCGACCAGAACGCCGAGCGCGTGGGCTGCTTCGTAGGCGCCGGGCTGGGCGGCGTGCTGACCATCGAGCGCACATGCGCGGCGCTGGCCGAGAAAGGACCGCGCCACGGCATCTCGCCTTACTTCGTGCCGGCGATCATCGTCAACATGGCGCCGGGCGTGATCTCGATCCGGACCGGGGCCAAGGGGCCCAACGTGTCGCACGTCAGCGCGTGCTCGACCGGCGCGCACGCGATCGGCGAGGCCGCTCGGGCCATCGAGCGCGGTGACGCGGACGCGATGATCGCGGGCGGCTGTGAGGCCACCATCTCGCCGCTGGGCGTGGGTGGCTTCAACTCGGCACGCGCGCTGTCGACCCGAAACGACGCCCCCCAGAAGGCCTCGCGCCCGTTCGACGCCGACCGCGACGGTTTCGTGGTCGCCGAGGGTGCCGGCATCTTGATCTTGGAGGAGCTCGAGCTGGCCCAGCGCCGCGGCGCCCGCATCTACGCCGAGCTTCGGGGCTACGGCCTCACCAGCGACGCCCACCACATCACTGCGCCGGCTCCCGAGGGCGAAGGCGCCCAACGATGCATGCGCATGGCGCTCAAGGATGCGGGTCTGGCGCCGGAGGCGGTCGGGTACATCAACGCGCACGGCACCTCGACCAAGCAAAACGACGCCACCGAGACGGTCGCGATCAAGAAAGTGTTCGGCGCGCACGCAAGCAAGCTCGCAGTTTCGTCGACCAAGTCGATGACCGGTCATACGCTGGGCGCCGCCGGCGGCATCGAGGCCGGCATCACGGCGCTCGCCATCGCACGCGGCGTGCTGCCACCGACCATCAACTACGAGACGCCCGATCCCGAGTGCGACCTCGACTACGTGCCCAACACGGCGCGTGAGCTGCGGGTGGAGGCGGCACTGTCCAACTCGTTCGGCTTCGGCGGCACCAACGCGTGCTTGCTGCTGAGCCGATTCAAGGGCTGACATGGCGCGCATTTTCATGGGCGGCGATCATGCGGGCACCGATTTAAGGGCCCATCTCAAGCAGACGCTGACCGAATGGGGCCATGAGGTGGTCGATCTGGGCACGAGCGGCCACGAGTCGGTGGATTATCCCGACTACGCGGTGGCGGTCGGTGAGCACGTGGCGCGGGGCGAGGGGGTGGGGCTCTTGGTTTGCGGCACCGGCATTGGCGTCGACATGGCGGCCAACAAGATCCAGGGCGTGCGATCGGCGCACGTGAGCGACTGCTACTCGGCGCGCATGTCGCGGGCGCACAACGACGCCAACGTCTTGTGCCTGGGCGGGCGAGTGGTCGGCGAGGGGCTGGCCGACTTGATCCTGAAGGTGTGGCTGGACACGCCGTTCGAGGGTGGGCGCCATCAGCGGCGGGTCGACAAGATCAACGCGCTCGACGCGAAGCGCAAATGAGCTGACAGCCCGGCAGCTCTCCAATGATCTGCCCGTACTGCAAACACCCCGACAACAAGGTCATCGACTCGCGCGACGCCCAGGACGGCGAGGTGATTCGGCGGCGGCGCGAATGCCTCGGCTGCGGGCGCCGCTTCACCACCCGCGAGCGGGTCGAGGAGGTGGTGCCGCTGGTGGTGAAGAAAGACGGCCGCCGCGAGGCCTTCGATCGCGAAAAGCTGACCGCCGGCCTCAAGAAGGCCTGCCAGAAGCGGCCCGTGTCTATGGACGCGATCGAGCGCATCGCGGCCGAGGTGGAGCGGGAGCTCCAGGAGAGCGGCGAGAAGGAGGTGCCGGCCTCCTTCATCGGCGAGCGGGTGATGGCGGCGCTGCGCAAGCTCGACCCGGTGGCCTACGTGCGCTTTGCATCGGTGTATCGCTCGTTCCGCGATCTCGGCGAGTTCATGGACGAGCTCAAGCACCTGCTCGCCCAACGCGAAAAGTGAGAGACGCTACAGCAGGCTCCAGAAAATTCACCGCGGAGAGGATCAGTAATGCTCGTAGGCCGGGCGGACGCGCTCCACGAATGCACGCACCGACGGCCGCGCCCACTGCGCGTTCACGAACGCGCGGACCTTGTCCGGGACCGGATGGCCGTTCAGGGCCAGCCTCTGCAGCATGAAGGCGAGGTCGGCGTCCGCGATCGAGAATCCGCCGAACAGCGCGGTCGCGCCCTCTGCGATCAGCAGATTGGCCGCCCGTAGGAGCTTGTCGGCCGCGGTCTGGCCAGCCTCGGAAAGCGGCCGGCTCGCGCGCTGGTAGAACATGGTCGTGGTGGGACGCTCCTCGCGCAGCACCAGAAGGTCGCTGCGCAGCCACGAGATGATCTGACGGGCCCGCGCGCGCTCGCGCACTCCCGTCGGCAGCAGAGCCCGATGCTTGGGCGCCGGAAACGCCTCCTCGAGGTACTCGATGATGGCGCTCGACTCGGCCAGCCAGAAGTCGCCATGCCTGAGCGCGGGCACCTTGGCCGTGATCGTGCGATCGCGGTACTCCGGGTGGTGCTGCTCCTTCTTGTCGAGCGCGATTTCGGACACGTCGAACGCAAGCTCCTTCTCGCGCAGCGCGACGAAGCAGGAGTACACGTAGGGGCTGATCCAGAAACGGTCGCCATAGAGCGTGATGTCCGTCGACATGCCCACACCATACCAGATCCGAGATGGATCGCGGAGCGCTCCGCTTTAGCGCGGGCGGTCATCCGATCTCGCGGAGTTGCGCGTGCCGGCGCGCGGCCCGACGGTTGCAGAACGCGGTCGCGGGAGGAGCATGGACATCCGGCACATCGGCTGGTCTCTGGGCAACTACTGCAACGCACGGTGCGCACACTGCTACTCGTGGAAGGTGCGGCAGAGCCCGCGCGCGCTCACGCACGCGGACGTAGACCGCATCCTGGGCCAGCTGGTGGCGGTCGGGGTGCGCACGGCCAACCTGGGCGGCAACGAGCCGCTGTTCACGAACGGGCCCGATCCGCGAAAGACGCTGCTGCCCTATATCGTCGAGCGGCTGCGCGCGGCCGGCATCGCGGTCGGCGTGACCACCAACGGCACCACGGCGCTGTGGCTGGCACGCCACCGGCCCGACGCCTTCGACGACGTCGCGGAGTGGCACCTGTCGATCGATTCGCCGCTTCCGGCCGAGCACGACCGCAACCGCGGCGGCAACTACTTCGACCTGGTGCTGCGCGCGCTTGCGGCCGCACGGGCACGCGGCGCGCGGGTGTCGCTGGTCTACTGCCTCATGAAGGGCAACCTCTCGGACGCCCACGCGAGCGGCCTTCTCGACCTGGCGCTGCGCGAGCAGGCCGAGCTGCGCGTGAACACCCTCAAGCCGACCGATCCGCACCACGGTGCGCTCATGCCTTCGCGCGGCGAGGTGCTGCGTTTCTTCGGGACGCTCGCCCGGCGCTCGGAGCCGCTGGTGGTGGGCGAGTCCATCCTGGCCGCGCTGTGGGGGCTGCCGTCGGAAGGCTGCCCATGCGGCTCCAGCTCGCTGCGCATTCATTCCATCACCGCTGACGGGCGCGTGCCGGTGTCGCCGTGCGTGTTTTTGCACGATCTGGCGGTGGGCGATCTGCTCACGCAGCCTTTGGCCGAGCTCGTGCGCACGCCGCCGTTTGCGGCCATGCGGGCCCGACGCGGGCAGCTTCCGGCCGCCTGCTTGGG
>DATFWX010000258.1:0-4329 GCA_035258845.1 Polyangia bacterium
GCGGCCCGCACGGCGCCCGCACGGGCGCGCACGGGGCTTGCGGGCCTGCCCGCGCCGCCGCTCCGGCCGGCCTGGGCTCGCTCGCGGTTCCGGTCCCGGCTTCGGTCACGGCCGGCGCCTCGAGTCCGGTCGCGGCTCGCGTCCCCGCTTCGGCCGCCGCCCGAACCGCTGCTTCGGTCTCCCGTTCGCTCCGACTCGCCTCCTCGTTGGCCCTCCCGGCTCGGAACTGACATGTCAGTTCTAATAGTACGAACTGACATTCGTGTCAATTCCCTTTTACAAGGTGGTCAAGTGTCGCAAAAAACCGCCGATGACCGGACCATGCTCGTGGTGGACGACAACTCGACGACCCGGGCGCAGGCGATCAAGGCCTTGCGCGCCGCCGGCTTTCGGCCCCTTGAGGCGGCCTCGCTGGCGCAGGCGCGCCCGCTCCTGAAGGCTCCCCATGAGATCGTGGTCGTGGCCGACCGGCTGCCCGATGGCACGGCGGCCGACCTGGTCTCGGGGCTCACAGTTCCCGTGGTGGTGCTCCTGACCGCGCAGCCGGGCTCGGCGGCCGCGGCCCGCGTGCTGGCCGAGGGCCCCCGCGAAGCAGTCGATCGCCGCGCCGTCGCGGACGATCTCGTACCGGCCGTGCGCAGGCTGACCACGCGCAAGGGACCGCCGCCGATTCCGCCGGCGCGCCCCGCCGGCGGCCGCTCCGGCCCCAAGCCCCCTCCCCTGCCGGGCTCGGGGCGCAAGCCCGTGCCCACTCCGCCGCGCCCGATGGCGGAGCCGCAGCCGTTGCCCGGCGACGCGGCCACGCGCCAGGCGCCGCAGGTGTCGGCCCCCGAGGAAGGGCTCATCAGCACGCTGCGCGAGGAGCTGACCTACCTGCGCGGCGCCAACTACTACCGCGTGCTCGGGCTCTCGCCCGACGCCGCCGCCGACGAGGTGGCCGACGCGTTCGCGCGATTCGCCCAGACCTGGCACCCCGATCACCTGGCGCCGCAGGCTTCGCCCGACATGCGCGCGGTGGCGGCCGAAATTTACGACCTGGGCCGGACCGCGCTCGAGGTGCTCATCGATCCGAAGCGGCGGGCCCAGTATCGGCCCGCGCGCTCCCTGGTGCCGCGCAAGGGCGGCACCCGGCCGCCTACATTGGCGCCCCACTCCGAGCCGCCCGCGCCACCAGTGCCGCCCGCAGCACCCGCACCGGCCGCACCGCCCGCAGCACCCGCACCGGCCCCGCCGCCTGCAGCAGCCGCACCGGCCCCACCGCCCGCAACGCCTGCGTCCGCGCTGGCCGCACCGCCCGCGCTGCCTTCCGAGGCCCCTGGGTTCGCGCTGGTGGATGCGCCGCCCGATTTGCGGGCACACCTGTTCGACGACGTGGAGCTGCCGCCGCCGCCCGAGGATGCGGATCCGCGCTTCCAGGAGGCCGAGCAGCTGGTGCGCGCGGGCCGCGCCGCCGAGGCCGGCGTCGCGCTGGGCGAGCTGCTCGCGCAAGCTCCCGATTGCAAGCCCGCACGCGCGCTCATGCACGTGGTGGCGGCGCTGTCGGCGAGCGGACGGCCCGATTTCGCGCGGGCCGAGCTCGAGGCCGCTCTGGCCGAGGATCCGAGCTGCCTGGAAGCGGCCGCCCTGCTCGAACGGGCCGAAGATCAGCAGGCAGTGAAGCGGCATGCGGTCTTGCAGCGCATCCTGCCCGACCGCCCGGGTGCCCCTGGTAAGCGCGAGATCATCGAAGCCATCGTGCTGGCGTTTACGCACTCGGAGGCCAGCGAGCTGGTGGGCACCGACGCTCTGCGCATGGTGCTCGACGGGCAGTACGTGGACATGGTCCAGCAGCCCGGCACGCTCGATCTGGCGCCGCTGTGGGCGCTGCTCAATCGGCAACCCGGATTCCAGGCCGACCACGCGCTGCCGCCCCTGTATCGGCTCAAGAGCTGGGAACGCGCGCTCAAGCGCACGGTCACGCTGCCGGGCCCGCTCGAGCAGCTGGGCGCGGTCGAGCGCGAGCGACTGGCTGCGCGCTGCCCGGTGCCCGAGGGCAAGCTCGAGCGGGCGCTGCGCCCGGCCGCGCAGACGCCGCCGCGGCTCGACGTCCCGCGCCCGACCCCGCGCGCGCTGGCGCGCGCTGCCGCCGCTGCCACCACCACCAAGCTGCAGGTGGTGGAGGTGGTCACGCCGACCGAGCAGAAGCGCAATCGGCGCGTGCTGCTGGCGGCCGGGCTGTCACTGCTCGTGCTTGCGTTTTCGCTCTTTTTGACCTTTTCCGGGGGTCCGAGCACGGTTGCGCCGGCCAGCTTGGGCGACAGCATCCCGATTGCCGAAGCCCATCTGTCGGGCGATGTGGTTGGCATCATTCTCAAGGATTCGAGCTGGCTGGGGCGGCCCCTCGACGAGCGGCGGCGGACCCTCGTAGAGACGCTCGAGCACGCGCAGTCCCTGGGCGCGACCGGGGTCGTGGTCATGGATACTGCCGGGGTGGTGCGCGCCATGGCGTCGAGCCCCCCGGACGCCACCGACAAGCCCAACCTGACCTTCCCCTGATCATCTGATAGAATCGCGTCGGGTCCCCTGTCATGGAGCCCGGCGAGACGTTCGGCAAGTATCTGCTGGTGCGGCGCATCGCGACCGGCGGCATGGCCGATATTTATCTGGCCCGCCAGTCGGGCGTCGAGGGCTTCCAGAAAGCCTGCGTCATCAAGCGCATCCTGCCCCAGCTGGCGGAGGACGCGCAGTTTGTGACCATGTTCCTGGACGAGGCGCGCATCGCCGCCATGCTCTCGCACCCGAACGTGGTGCAGATCTTCGACCTGGGCAAGGAGGGGGGCAGCTATTACCTGGCCATGGAGCATATCCACGGCGAGGATCTGGCGCGCATCCTGGAGGCCGAGCGCGCGCGGGGCCGGCAGGCGGTGCCGGTGCCGCTGGCGGTCAAGATCCTGTCGCAGGTGGCCGAGGGGCTGCACTACGCGCACAACGCCGTCGACGAGGACGACCAGCCGCTCCACATCGTGCACCGCGACGTCTCGCCGCCCAACGTGATCGTGGCCTACTCGGGCTCGGTCAAGCTGGTCGATTTCGGCGTGGCCAAGGCGGTGGTCAAGCACTCGCACACCGAGGTCGGGGTCATCAAGGGCAAGGTGCCCTACATGTCCCCCGAGCAGGTGCAGGGCTACCAGCTCGACGGGCGCTCGGACATCTTCTCGATGGGTGTGCTGCTGTACGAGCTGACCACGGGCGAGAAGCCGTTTCCGGGCGACAACGTGGCGCAGCTGTGCATGCAGATCGTCAACGAGCCCCCACGCTCGCCGGTCCAGTACGTGCCCCAGTATCCGGCCGGGCTGTGGAAGATCCTGCAGCGCGCGCTCGCCAAGACGCCCGAGGACCGCTACCCGTCGGCGGGCGACATGCAGCTGGAGCTGGAGCGGTTCTTGACCGACTCCGGCCAGCAGTGCACGACCATGCACCTCGGCGCCTACATGCGCGAGCTGTTTCCAGAATCTGCGCGCCGGACCGCGTCGTCGGGCGTGCGGCCCATGCCCACCCCCGGCGACACCCCGCGACCCGCCGAGGCCACACGGGCCGAGACGCCGCACGTCAAGAGCGCGCCCCGTCTGGCCTTCGACGAGACGGCGGCGGTTGGAACCGGCAAGAAGCGGCTGCGTCGCAGACGGGGCGACACCGACGAGGATCCCACGATCATCGATCCGCGGTTTCGCGGGGACACGCTACCGGTCGACGCCGACAACGCGGCGCTCCAGCAGTCGATGCGCAATCTGCGCCGCGGACCCGGACGCGCGCTGATGTGGCTGCTCCTGCTCGCGGCCGCGGGCGGCGGCGGCTACTATTACTGGCGCAACCGGATGGCAGTGCGCGGGGAAACGCTGCCGCAGTCGGCCGCCACCGGGCCCGACGCCGCAGCCAACGTTCCGCAGCCGAGCACGGCCCTGCCCGACGCCGGGGGACCGGCCGTCCGCGACGGTGGGGCGGCGGCGGGCGACGGCGGCCTCAAGCGTCGGCGGCCCGACCCCACGCGGCCACGCCCGCTGGCCGGAAAGCCCAAGCCAGCCGCTCACCCGCACGCGCCCCCGCCCACGCCCACGCGGCCAGCGGCGCCGGTCGAGCCCAAGCCGCAGGCGCACCTGCCCAAGGATGAGCCGGCGCCGCCTGCGCCCGCGCCCGCCCCCACGCCCGCCCCGCCCGCACCAGCACCCAACGCACCCGCGCCCGCGCAGCCCAGCCCGGCCCCGCAGGAGCCCAGCAAGTAGCCCTGAAACCGGACGGTTCACCGCAGAGAACGCGGAGAACGCAGAGGAAATTCCTCTCTCTCTCTTTCTC
>DATFWX010000259.1:0-25021 GCA_035258845.1 Polyangia bacterium
TCGGTCACCAGGTCGATTTCGACCTGCTCCCTGACCGCGGCCCGCCGGTGCTCAACAAGACGCTGGACCAGCAGCGCGAGCTCGCCGACCTGTTCGCGAACATCCGGCGCTGCATCCGCTGTCAGCAGCGCCGCCAGGCGCTTGAGCAGCGGATCGGCGGCCGGCAGCGCGACCGGTGCTTCGCGGAGCTGCGCGAGCGCTGGCCCTGCGTTAGGCTTCTCGAAGAGCCCCCAGGGTGAGCCGAACCACCCGCGATAGGTCCCCGGGGCTACCAGGCGGAGGATTGGACCCGCTGCGATGAAGATTACCGATGGCAAGAAAAGAAATTCGGCGTGATGTGTGTGGAAGAGAAAGAGTGCGGCGATCGGTAGGCCCAACAGCCCTGCAAAGGTCGACCAGAGCACTGCCGTGCGTCGGCGATCGTGCCTCTTCGACCGTACGCGCACGCTGAATCCCTGCTCGGCCAGGTGATCCTGAAGGGCTTCCGCGGTCTTGAGCGGTAGACCTTCAAACAGGCGCACGGGCAGTGCGATCCCCCGCTTGCGTTCGTCCTTGCCATAGAGCTGCTCGTGCTCGACGATGAAGTTCAGCGACGGAAGGGGACGGGCAGCCAGCAATTCGAGCTGGTCACGCAGCCGGCCCAGCTCCTCTTCGCTTTCGCGGATCGTAATGAGCTCGAGCCCCGCCAGATCTCCCGCCCACTCTTGCAGGTTCGTGGGGCGCAACGAGAACTGCACCACTGCGTTGCCACAGGCCAGGCAGAGCTGCAATCCGGTCCGCACGACCGCGCCACAAGCCTGACAGCGCACGCGTTCGAGGGGCTCGCCCCGCCCTGAGCGCTGGCCTCGCAGGATCTCCACGAGCTCGCGCGCACACTGCGGTCTCTCCTCGAGGCGTGAAGAAAGGCAGCGCTCCAGCCCGCTGGCAATCTCCGGCGGCAGGCCAGGGCGCAGCTCCTGCAGGCGGGGCAGTCGCTGGTGCTCGCGCAAAAAGGCCGGCTCGGTCCCGAAGGGCAGGGATCCGGTGAGTGCGCGCCACAGCATGACGGCGATGCTGAAGAAATCCGAGCGTGGATCGCCGGCCTGACTATGGACCAGCTCGGGGGCCGAGTAGCACGAGCCCTCGAGCAGGATGCTCGAAGCCGTCAGAGTCGATAACGTGTGGACCCGACGAAGCCCTACGTCCAGGAAACGGAGTTGCCCGTTGGCTGCAAGGAGGATGTCCGACGGTTGCAGATCGCCCAGGATGAACCTCCGCGCGTGCAGCGCACCCACCGCTTCTGAGAGTCGGGCCCCCAGCTCCAGCACCTCGTCGATCGGGGCAGGCGCGCGGGCCTCGAGCCATGACTCCAGCGTCTCGCCGTGGACATGGGGTCGAAGTCGCCAGGGCGGGCTGGCGGTCGGGACGCGCGGATCGGGAGCCGGGCCGAGCGCCAGGATCGGCAGGACGGGCGTATCTTTCCCCAACGTGACCAATCGTTCGACGTCGCGCACGTACCGACGTCGGGTCGACTCGTCGCGGGCGATCTCAGGGGCGAGCTGCGCGAGGACGCAACGCCCATGGTCGCGCAGACGCACACGCCACCTGATTTCCACACCGATCCGCGCCGGACCGTCCAGGATCTCGGCGATCGGAACGTCGTTGGGGGGAGCGATCAAAGCGCTTGCACCTCCTCGAGGCCAGCCACCTCGGCACGTAAGTCGTCCAGGATCTGTCCCAGGGCTTCGGTTTCACGGGTTACGCGTCCGCACAGCACACGGCTTCGCAATGCGTCGAGCAGACCCAGGGTGTGCAGGAGGCGCGCTGCCCACTGATCTCGTTCGTGCAGTAACGCTCGCAGCTCTGCCGTGGGGTTTTGCAAGTCCGCGGGTCCGAGCCGATGTTCGAGCTCGTCGAGGCGCACTGCCGCGAGCATCGCGAGATCCAGGATGCGACCGCTCTCGTCGATGATGTGGTCGCGCGCGCTCACGGGGAGGGCGGCGAAGAGCGCGAACAGCCGCTCGGCAACCGCGCGCAGGCTGCGGCGATGTCGCGGCGTTTCCAGCCGTGGCACGAGCTCCACGAGCGCGGTTATCCGTGTGGTCAGCAGCGGGGGCATGCCCGCGCTGTCACTCGGTCGGCGTCGCGCGGCCGGACGCAGAGCCGCCCGCCAGCCCACTGCGAGACCGCCCAAGAACGGAATCGCCAGAGCCCCGCCCAGGAGGGCCCAGAGAGCCCAGAGAGCCTTTGCCGGATTCCAAAAATTGGCAAACTGCCAGCACCCGGTCGCGGTAAAAGCCGCGACAGCACCCATTCGCAAGGCGAGTCGGCGCGCCTTTTTCCCCATTTTCGGAGAATCGAGCGCGCCGAGCTGAATTTCGGCCGACAGCCCCAGTCGCTCAAGCGCGTCGCGGATCTGGTGAGCGGACTCCTCGTCGATCCGGCTTACGAGCACGAACGGCAACCTGGGCAGCCGTCGCTCCAGTCGTGATGCATCCAGTGTTGGAACCGCTCGAATCCATTCGAGCAGCTTTCGTCGCACACCCTGGTCGAGCTTGTGCCCCGTGCTGCCAGGACCGGTCACGATGATCGTGTACGGTCCGACACGAGCCCAGGGCAGGGCGCTTCCACAAGCGAAGCAGATTGGCACTCCATCGACGAGAGGCTCGCTGCAATGAGCGCAGCAGCGCACGATTTCCGGTTGCTGGACCTTGATGATTCCACCTCTCGCGATCGCGGCCGCTGCCACCTGGACCGCCTCTGCCGACTGAGGTCGGTCAGACGGCGATTTGGACAACAGCGAAGCAATGAGCTTCCGCAGGTCGGGCGACAGGGTATCAGGGAGGGGCGGGGCCGGTTCTCGTGCGTGTGCTTCCAGAATTGCGAGTGCGCTCGCCCCGGCGAACGGAGGGTGGCCGGACGCCATCTCGAACAGGATGCAGCCGAGCGAATACAGGTCGCTGCGCGGATCGACCGCGCACGGGTCGATCGACTCGGGAGGCAGGTAGTGCGGAGTGCCCACCATCTTGAACGCGTCCGACGCGGCGCCCGCGAGCGAGGTCGCGCGTGCGAGGCCGAAGTCGGCGATTTTGGGCACATCACCCGGCGCCAGCAGGATGTTGGCGGGCTTCAGGTCGCGGTGAATCACGCCTGCGCTGTGGGCGGCGGCGAGACCCGCGGCGATTCCCTCGGCCAGATGAAGGATGCGACGTTCAGGCAAAGGGCCTTCTGTTGCCAGGAGCGTCGCCAGGCTGGTTCCTTCGACCAGCTCCATGAGGAGCATCGAGTGGCTGCCCTGTTGGACCAGCCCATGCACGCGGACGATGTTCGGATGGTTCAGTTGATGGGCGAGTCTGGCTTCCTGAGTGAACCGCTCGCGTGCTCTCTCGTCGGCATGGGCGGACGGATGAAGGATCTTGCCGGCGTAGGAGGCTCCGGTTCGTTGATCGAGGACACGGACCACGCGCCCGAGAGCGCCCACACCGAGCTCTTCACCAATCTCGAATGTTTCGGGCGCAAGCATGACCGCCATTCAGCGAGGGGAATCTAGACCATCCTCGGGGGGCGATTCAAGGGATTGTGGCCCAGTCGGAATGAAGCTGAACGCCCGGATCCAAGCTGCTACACCGTCACATACTTGATGAGCTGGAACGTGACGCCCTGGGGAGACGTGAGGACGCAGAAGCGGCCGATGCCGGGGATGTCGGTGGGCGGCATGCAGACCGTGGCGCCCAGCTCGGCGGCCTTGCGGGCGCTCGCGTCGACGTCCGCGGCGTTGAAAAAGGTCGCCCAGTGCGGGCTCATGTCCTTCATCTCGGGTGGGCACTGCAGCAGGCCGCCCACGTAAGTCCCGGCGCGCTTGAAGGTCGTGTAGCTCATGCCGGGCGGCGTCACCACCTCCGGCTTCCAACCGAACAGGCTCGAGTAGAACGCTGTCGCGCGCGCGACGTCGGTGGTGCGCGACTCGAACCAGCTGGGCGCACCGGGCAGCCGGTTGTCCACGTCGGTGCCGGGCTGGTTCTTGGGCTCCCACACGTCGAACTGCGCGCCGTTGGGGTCGGTGCAGACGGCCATGCGGCCCGCGTCCATCACGTCGAACGGCGGCCGCGCGGTGCCGCCGAGCTTCCGCACCTGCTCGCACGCCGCGTCCGCGCTCTCGACCTTCACGGTCACGCCGATGAACGCGGGCGTCCCCTTGGGCGTGTCGGGCCCGTTCTGATCCCACAGCGCACCGATGTTGCGCCCACCGACCTGCGCGATATAGCCGTGCAGGCTGGGCACCTCGGTGAAGGTCCAGCCCAGGAGCGCACCGAAGAACTCGCACGCCTCCGCCGGACGCGGCGTGATCATGTTGAACCAGCAGAACTCGCCCGGCTTGCGCACCCCCCTTGCCACCGACGACGAAACGACGTTCCGCAGAGCTTTCTCGATTTCCATGGTCTCCTCCTTCCCGTGCCTGTACGCGCGGTTTTCCATGCCCCAAGGACGAACCAGCCCGGGCCGGGCCGACCATCGAACGCACTTTGTTTACCTGTCGGGGGCGGCCATACTCATTCGTCCTAGGAAGAGAGGGCCCGATGCTCTACGCCATCTTTTGTTACGATTCCGAAGATATAGTAGGCGCCTGGACAAAGGAGCAGGACGACGCAGCAATCGCCAAGCTCGGCGTCGTCAAGCAGAAGCTGGCCCAGGCCGGCCGCTTGGGGCCGACCGTCCGCCTGATGCCGACCACCACCGCGACCACCGTTCGGAAAGGCAGGGAGCCGATCGTGCTCGACGGACCGTTCGCCGAGACCAAGGAGCAGCTGCTGGGCTTCTACATCGTCGACTGCGCGTCGCTGGAGCAGGCGATCGAGACCGCAAAGGATCTGGGGCGCGCGTCGAGCTCGCTGGGCTCGTACGAGATCCGGCCGCTCCGCCTGTTTCATCCCGGGAGCCTCGCCACGTGAATGAGGTCGCCTCCCTCGATGCCGCGCTCGTGGGCGCGCGTCCCCAGGCAATGGGTGCGCTGTTGCGTCACTTCCGCGACCTCGACACCGCGGAGGAGGCGTTTCAGGAGGCGTGCCTGCGTGCGCTCCAGAGCTGGCCGGCCAAGGGTCCGCCGCGCGACCCGGCGGCCTGGCTCATCTTCGTGGGCAAGAATGCGACGCTCGATCGTCTCCGGCGCAGCCAGAAGCAGCAGCCGCTCCCCGCCGACGACGCGCTTTCGGATCTGGACGACGCCGAGGCGCGCATGGCCACCCAGCTCGACGATGTCCATTATCGCGACGACATCCTGCGGCTGCTCTTCATCTGTTGCCATCCCGACCTTCCGGCGACGCAGCAGATTGCGCTCGCGCTCCGGATCGTGAGCGGCCTCTCGGTGGCCGAGATCGCGCGCGCCTTCCTGGTCAGCGAGGCGGCCATGGAGCAGCGGATCACGCGGGCCAAGCATCGCGTCGCCGATGCGGACGTCCCCTTCGAGCCACCCGACGCGGCCGCACGGGCCACGCGCCTGTCCGCGGTGGCGACCGTGATCTACCTCCTTTTCAACGAGGGCTACTCGGCGACCGGCGGCACGGCCCACGTTCGCGCGCCTTTGTGCGACGAGGCCATCCGGTTGGCGCGGCTACTCCTGCGCCTGTTTCCGGGCGAGCCCGAGATCATGGGGCTCACCGCGCTCCTCCTGTTCCAGCACTCGCGCACGCCCGCGCGGCTCGACACCGACGGCGCGATCGTGCTGCTCGAAGATCAGGATCGCCGGCTCTGGAAGCGCGACCTGATCAGCGAAGGTCTCGCGCTCCTGGACAAAGCGATGCGCCACCGACAGCCGGGGCCCTTTCAAGTGCAGGCGGCGATTGCGGCGCTGCACGGGCGCGCCGCCCGGCCCGAGGACACCGACTGGAACGAGATCGACACACTCTACGCCACCCTCGAGCGGCTGCAGCCGTCGCCGGTGGTCACGCTCAACCGCGCGGTCGCGGTGTCGAAGGTGCGGGGGGCCGAGGCGGCTCTGGCGATGATCGAGCCGCTCGCGCGACAGCTGTCTGGCTATTTTTATTTCTTCGGCTTGAGGGGCGCCCTGCTGCAAAAGCTGGGGCGCGACGAGGAAGCACGGAACGCGTTCGATCGCGCCATTGCGCTCGCCAACACGCCGGCGGAAGCGGCGCACATCCGCATGCAGCTCGATCGGCTGGCGAAAAGCTGACCGTACGGAACCGGGGTTCTACCGGAAGTTGCCGCCGTCGATGCAGCCGTTCTGGCCGCTCCGGTTGGGATAGCCGGTGTTCGTGTCGAAGGCGCGGTTCGACCAGTTGCCCTGGATCTTCCACTGCGACTTGTTCGAGAAGCTGAGCAGCGGGGTCCCGAAGGCCCAGGCGCACTTGTCCGAGTTCTCGCCGCCGGTCGAGTCGAACCAGGCGTCGATGTGCTGGTCGGTCAGGGTCTCCGAAAGCTCGTGGCCGCTGACGTTGGCCAGCGCCGCCAGCCCCTGCGAGTGCAGACCCGAGGTGTCCTGGGGATCGCAACCGGGATCGCCGTCGAGGTTGAAAAAGAAGGCGAACTGAATCTGGGTCCCGTTGGGGCAGGTACCCGTGCTGTGCCAGGCGCAGAAGCCGGCATGGCCGCGCGGCGAATCGACATAGACCGGGTAGTACCCGTCTGTCCGCAGGACGGTGGCCTGGCTGCACGCCTCGGCGAGGATCGGTGCGGTGCGGTTGCCGTGCTGCGGCGCCGTCGACAGGTCGACGTGCGTGGCGGCATAGGTCACGGTGGTCCCGACGTGGGTTCCGCTGGCGTCGGTGTACTCGGTATCGGTGGCCTCGTAGGTCGTGCCGCCCATGGTGCTGTAGAAGGTCTGCAGCCCGCTCATTTTGTCGCCGACGAAGCTGGAGTCGCCCCATCTGGTGCCCCAGTAAATGGCCTCTACATAAGCGCCCGTCGTCATCACCGGCCCGCCGTGGTAGATGAGATCCGGTGAGCCCCCGGAGGAGGGTCGCGCCTGATCGCGCGCCCAATGGATGCCCGCCATCGGCGGCTCGTTCTGGCTCGACAGCGAGTTCAGATCGTCCTCCGGTCCGTTGCTGGCCACCTGTCCGTCGCAGGCCAATGCGGTCGCGGCGACGAGAATGAGAATTGCGCGCGTCATGCGTCCTTCCTCCAACATCCCGGCGGGTAGGAGTCGAACCTACATGCGCTCGCTCTTTGCGTCAACGGGGTGATCGCCCCCATGGGATAGGGGCGCGAACGCTCGCTTGCCGCGACGTGAGCGGGCCGCTTACCGCTGCAGATGGGCCGCGCGACGCTGCCACCGCGCGCGCGCTTGGGCCCGCTCCTGCTCGCGGGTCCGTACGCGTCCGCCCGCGACCAGCGTACCGAGCAGGCGCTCCGTGCTGGCCGCGACGTCGTCGATGGCGCGCGTGAAGGCGACTTCGTCGGCGTGCGACGGCTTGTGGATGCCGCTGACCTTGCGCACGAACTGCAGAGCCGCATCGCGGATTTCTTCCGGCGTGGTCGGCGGCTCGAAGTTGTACAGAACTCGGATGTTGCGACACATGGCCGCAATCATAGCCGCTCTCGTTCGCTTCGCGATCGGGTAACATCCGGGGCGCCGGAGGTCGAGCATGGGCTCGAAACGCGCCTCGAAATCGCGCTCTGCAGGTACGAGCAGGAAGCGAGCTGGAGCGGCCAAGAAGAGCCGCCAACCGGCGGGCAGCAAGCGCAAGCGGGCGGCCGACGAGGCGCGGCCAAAGGCCGCTCGACCAGCCGCCCCGCGCCGCCACCCCACCCCGCCGCCCGAGGCTCGAGGGGCAACCCAGCCCAAGCCGTCTCAGGCCGCCGGTGTGCTCGCGCGGCTCAAGACTGGAGTGAGCTCGTGGGCGACCCGCGCGCGCGCTGCATTCGGGCGGATGAGCCAGCGCCCCGATCGAGGAAGCCGGCCCGCGGTGCGGCAGAAAACCCCGAGCCCGCCCCCGCTGCCGGAAGCCCTCAAAAAATCGGCCAGGGCGGCGCGCAGCCAGTCCAAGCACGACATCACGATCCCGATCGAGCCGGGAGACATCATCTCGGAGGAGCCGGCCGGCGGCGCCACGCCGCGCGCCGAGTCAGCAATCTGCCATGCCATCCGCGCCCGCCGCTTGCTGGCCTTCGACTACGACGGCCACGGCCGGGTCGCCCAGCCCTATTGTCACGGATTCAGCAAGACCGGGCACGAGGTGGTGCGCGCCATCCAGGTCCGCGGGCCCAGCCGGTCCCGCGGCTTCGGCTTCGGCAAGCTATGGACGGTCGCGAAGATGGAAAAGCTCAGCGTGATGAGCGAAGAGTTCCGTCCGGATGACCCGCGCTACCGCCCCGACGACAGCGCAATGATCCGCATCCACTGTCGGATCTGATCACGCCCGAGCCGCCGTCGCAGGTGATGCTTGCGCAACACCGAGCGCTTGCTTTCGGCCTTCGCAAGCGCCCGCAGCTGATGGGCCAGCCGCGCGACCTTGGCCGCATGCTCGCGCCAATCGTGCCTGAGCGCTTCCCGGCGGGCCGCCTGACCGAGACGATACCGAAGCGCGGCGCTCTCGGCCAGGCGCAGCAGAGTGTCCGCGAGCGCACGCGGATCGTCGGGCGCGCACAGAAGCCCCGTCTCCCCTTCCCGTACCAGCTCGGGGATCTCCCCGGCGGCGCTGGCCACCACCGCGCGCCCTGAAGCCATGTATTCATAGATTTTCAGGGGCGAAAAATAGAAATCGGGAACCTGCCGATACGGCGCAACGGCGATGTCCAGGGCGCACAGGAGGTCCGGGATCTGGTCGTGATTCACTCGCCCCGTAAAGAGAGCGGCCGACTCGAGCTCGAGCCGCGCGGCCTGCGCGCGCAAAGCGCCCGCTTGCGGCCCTTCGCCGATCACCAGCAGCCGTGCGGCGGGATGCCGCGCTCGCAAGGTGGCGAACGCCTCCAGCAGCACGTCCATGCCGTGCCAGGGCTTGAGCGAGCCGGAAAAGCCGACCACCAGGGCATCGTCGCGAATTCCCAGGCCCGCGCGCGCCCGGCTGCGATCGCCATCCGGATGAAACCGCTCGGTATCGACGCCGTTTGGCTGCACGAGCGTGCGTTCGGGCCGGCCGCCGTGGGCAATCACATAGCGACGAAGCGAGCTCGATACGGTCAGGACCGCATCGCTTCCGCCAAAGAGAAGCCGCTCCGCCATCGCGGCCGCACGGGCGAGCGCCAGGCCCTTGGTGCGGGCGCGCTCGAGCCGCAGGGGGGCGTTGACCTCGAGCAGGTGCGGCAAGCCCGTAAGGCGCGCGAGCAGCAGGCCGGCCAGGTTGAGCAGGCTGTAGCGCTCGTACACCACGTCGGGACGGAGCTCGCGTACGAGATCCAAGCCGGCGCGAAGGAGCGCACCGTTGTAGGCCAGCTCGCGCAGCTCATTCGGGAGCCGCGAGCCTGGCTTCAGTCTGCGCCCGAGCGCAGCTGCACCCCTCGAGAACCGGTCGAGCCCGACCGGGCGCAAGCAGGTTCCGCCCGCAATCGGGTTGCCCTCGCCGAGGTTCGGCGACACCACGGCCACCTCGTGGCCCTGGGTGCGCAAGGCCGCCACCAGCTCGCGGACGTGCACCGACGCGCCCTTGTATCCCCGGATGGGAATCCCGAAATCGGCACACAGATAAGCGATCCTCATGCGGCGCCGGCCTCCAACAGCTGACGCAGCCGCTCGGCGTTCCGATGCAGGTCGAACCGTTCGGCTACGTGGCGGGCAGCCTGCACTGCCAGCCGGTGGGCGCGCTCCGGGTCGTCGAGCAGCGCGATAATCGCAGCGGCCAGCGCCTGCGGGTCGCGCGGCGGCACCAGCACGCCCGTCTGGCCGTCGATCACGAGCTCGGGGATCCCGGAGATCGCGGTGGAAACCACCGGGACGCCCATTCGCATGGCCTCCACGAGCACGTTGGGGATGCCATCGCGGTCGCCGTTGTCGGTCACCACGCACGGCAGCACGCAAACCGCGGCATTCTCGTACAGTGCGAGCAGCTTCTCCTGGGGCAGGGGTCCGCACAGCTCGACGGTCCTCTGCAGGCCCGCGCGCGCGATTTGTGCTTCCAGGGCCCTGCGCTGCTCTCCACCGCCAACCAACCGAACCTGGAACGAGCGGCCGTGGGCGGCCAGGATGCGGGCTGCCTCGATCAGATAGAGGAAGCCCTTCTTCTCCACGAACCGCCCAATCGAGAGCAGCACGGGCGGGGAGGCATGCTGCCCGCTCGTCTTTCCGTTCGATCGAAAGCGGTCGAAGTCGATGCCGTGGTAGATGCGGTGGATCCGCCGGGCCCATGGTTCGCCGGCCAGCCCGGCCAGGTGGCTGGCGTTGTACTCCGTGCAGGTGACGACGAATTGCGCAGCCCGCAGCTTGGCCTGCAGCAGCTCGGGCGGCGAGGTGTAGATGTCCTTCGCATGCGCCGTGAAGCTGAAGGGCACGCCGGCCAGGCTGGATGCGAACTGTGCGACCGAGGCCGGGCCGTGGGCAAAATGGGCGTGCAGGTGGGCCGCGCCGGCATGCCGCAGCTGAGCCGCCAGCCAGCCGGCACGGAAGAAATGCTTGATCGCGGTGCGGCGCCGCCGAGAGACTGCCTCTCCAAGCGTTCGCAGGTAGGAACGCGGCGTCGCTACGAGCAGCGAAAAGTGCGCCCGCGCAATGCCCCACGCGCCGGTCAGACCGTGTGGGAAATACTCGACCCGCGTGCGCAGCCGCGCCACGTCCGCGTGTACGACCTTTTCCTCGGGATCGAGGATGGAATAGATGCGCAGCTGCACGCCCTGGCGCTCGAGCGCAAGGAGCTCGTTGAGGATGAAGGTTTCAGAAAGTCGAGGAAAGCGCTTGAGCAGGAACGTGATCGGGCCCGAGGTGGGGCGGGTTCCCGTCATCGCATGACCCTCCCTCGAACTCTGGGCGTGAAGGGCGGCCCGGGCGGCCGATGGGCCACTACGTCGACGAGCTGCAGCTCGGCCAGCTCGCGGTAGCGACCGCCGCGCCCGTAGAGCTCGGTATGCGATCCCAGCTCGACGATCCGTCCGCCTTCGACCACCAGGATGAGATCCGCCCGCCGCACGGTCGCCAGCCGGTGGGCGATCACGAAGCTGGTTCGGCCGGCCATCAGGCGCTCGAGCGCCTGCAGCACCAGAGCCTCCGACTGCGCGTCGAGACCGGTTGTAGGCTCGTCGAGGATGAGGATGGGCGCATCGCGGATCATGGCGCGTGCAATCGCGATCCGCTGGCGCTGGCCGCCCGACAAATCGGCGCCGCGCTCGCCGAGAACGGTCGCGAAGCCCTGCGGCAGCCGTTCGATGAACTCGAGCGCATTGGCCTGCGCGGCCGCCTGGGCGATACGTTCGAAAAATCGCGCGCGCTGCTGCTCGGTGAGTGATGCCAGCCAGCCCGGGCCGAATCCCGCCGGAGCTTCCGGGAGCCCGTAGGCGATGTTTTCCCAGATCGTGGTGTGAAAGAGAACCGCCTCCTGAAGCACGAGAGCGATCTGCTGGCGCAGGTGGTCGAGCGCCAGCTCGCGCACGTCGTGGCCGTCGATGCGAATGAGGCCGGAGGTGGGATCGTAGAAGCGGGGAATGAGGCTCGCTAGGGTGGACTTCCCGGCGCCGGTCGAGCCCACGATAGCGACCGTGCTGCCGGCCGGAACCGAGAAGCTCACGTCGGACAGCACCACGCTTCGATCGATGACGGTGCCGCGGCGCGCCTGGTACGAGAAGCTGACCCGCTCGAACTGCACTGCGCCCCGGAGTCGCGGGCGGATCCCGCGCGCAGCTTCCTCCACTTCGGGCGTTTCGGCGAGCAGCTGCGCGATTCGCTCGAGCCCTACCGATCCCTTCGCCAGCACGCCCGCCAGCTTCGATAGCTGCCGGATGGGCCCATAGAGCGACTTCTGGTAGGTGAGAAAGACCACCAGCCCGCCGACCGAGAGCTGCCCGGACAGGCCCCTGCGCACACCGACGTAGACCACGACGCAGACCCCGACCGCCGTCAGGGCATCGACGAGGGGCTTGAGGCGCGATTGGATCTGCACCTGCGCGGTCGCTGCCGCCAGGCTTTGGCGGTTGCGCGAATCGAAGCAGGCGGCCTGGTGGCCCTCACGGGCGAACGCCTTCGTGATGCGGACCTGCCCGATCGTCTCCTGCACCAGCGCGGCGACCTCCCCCTCCTGGGCGCGGGCTCGCCGCGAGGCCGCCTTGATTCGGCGCCCGTGCGAGCGGGTCAAGAAGAAAAGCGGGCCGCAGATGGCGAGCGTGGCGGCGCCAAGGAGTGGGTCGAGTCGCAAGAGGACGTAGGACACCCCGCACAGCATGAGGATGTTCACGCAGAAGACGCTGAGCAGGGACACGAGCATCTCCTGCACGCTCGCGATGTCGGAGGTGAGGCGGTGGACCGTCTCGCCCGAGGAGCGCGACGCGTGGAACGAAATCGATAGGCGCTGGACGTGTCGAAACAGTGCTCCCCGCAGGTCAAACGCCAGCGACTGGCCGATGCCGGCGATGCGGGCCGACCAGACGTACTCGAGCAGCGCACTGCCGCCCGCCAGCGCGAGCAACGCCGCGCAGGCGAGAGCGAGCACACCGAGCGAGCTCCCGGTTCCAAGCCAGCCTAACAGCGATTGGAGTCGTCCCCCCAGCGGTCGATGCCGCAGCACGTTGTCGATCACGATCTTGAGTGGCAAGGGCTCCGCCACGTCGAGCGCGACCTGGGCCAGCAGCAACAGCATCGATAGGACCAGCGGGGCTCGGTAGCGGCGCCCGAAGCGCAAAAGCAGCGCCAGAACCGGACTGGCGAGCCGCGCCTGGGGACGCCCGCTCATTTGCGCGTGTAGACGGTCCGCAGCGACCGCTGGTCGTGGCTTGGGAGCAACGAACGGATCGCAGCCACCGCATGCTGGGTGCCGCTGAAGGCGATGACCTCGGCGGTCGGTCGCCGCTTACGCTCACACAGGCAGCGCTCGACCGCCGTCGCCAGCCGCTGCGGCGTCGCCTGATCAGGCTCGAGCATGCGCACGAGCCCGTGACGCGCGAGAAGACGCGCGCGAATCCACTGCTCCCGACGCGGAGCCACCCGCGGGACCAGCACAGCCGAGCGCCCCAGGGCGAGGACCTCGCTCACCGTGTTGTAACCAGCCATGCTCACGACCACGTCGGCGGTGGCCATGAGGCTGGTGAGGTAGGGGACAAACTTGGTGAGCCGCACCCCGGGGACGTTCGCGACGCGGGAGGCGATCTCGCGCTGCTGGCCTTCGTCCATGAGCGGCCCCGTCACGAGGACCGCCTGCAGATCCGGCCTTTGGCGGCGCAAGAGCGGAATCGCCGCCACCGTGGCAAGGAGCAGCTCGCAGCCATCGCCCCCGCCTCCGATGGTTGCCAGCAAAAGCGGCGCGCCGAGCGAAACCCCGAGCTCCCGGCGCATGGCCTCGGCGGGCCGCACCGGGTCGTTCTTGCGAATGTAGCCCGTGAACTCGAGCTTGCTGCGGACGCTCGGGGGCAGCGCGTACTCTCGGTCGACCGCGAAGTGTCGCTGCTCGCCGTAAACGAGGATGCGATCGTAGTAGCGTTCGAGCGCCCCGTAGACGCCCTGCTCCCGCCAAGTCCGGCGCACAACCTCGGGCTCGTCGAGGATGTCGCGCAAGCCAAGCATCGTCCGCGCGTCGGGAAGTTGATGGCGCAGGAACTCGAGCGCGCGCACAAGCTCGCCCTTCATCCCCAGCGGTGCATGATCGACGACCAGCAGGTCGGGCCGAAAGAAGCGCATGGCACCCAGAAGCTGCGCCGACCGGTAGGCCAGGACTCGTCGCCGATCCATGCTGCCGTCCCGCGCCTCGTAGCGCTCGACTCCCGTCTTGACCACCGGCTTGAGGGCCAGGATCTGCACACGTGACGGAATGGCAAGTTGCTCGAGGACCGGCGATCCGGTGGCCAGCAGCACATCCGCCGACGGTTCCTCCTCGAGGAACGCCTGGACGATGCACAGGGTCCGTCGGATGTGACCGAGCCCGTATGTGTCGTGAGAGTAAAAGATCAGACGGTGCTTCGTCGTCGGACGAGCGATCGGCAGGGCCGTCAGTTGCGCAAGGATCGTACGGTCGCGCAACCGAGCGTGCGGGATGTTATCTCGTCTTGTATACGAGCGAGGGATTGTTGCCGATACAGTATTTTTTGCGAACATTCCGCTGATCTCCAGAAGGCGCGCGACTGCAAACTGCGTGCTCCCTCTCGTCGACGCTCCGACGGTGAGGTGAGCAAGGACAATAGCGCTCTTGTGCGCGCGCACTCCCACCTTGCCGCTGAGGGATTACTTCCCACAGTGGGAGTGACTTCCCCACCGAGCGACACCGCGATCACAAACATTGCTGACACTCACGGTCGGCACCGTTCTTGAAGCTCGCTCCGAGAGTAGTGGTGCACGCGTATCCAAGGTGAAGACGGCTCGATGGAAGGAGGAGCTGCACGGATGCGGACGGTGCCAGGCCGGTTGAGGATGCGCTGGGGTGAGCCCCCGGTCACGGTCACGCTCGGCTCGCAGGAGATGGCGGAGGAGGCGCAGGAGGCCCCCGACCCGTTCCCGGAGCCGTTCCCCCAGCCCAGGGGCCGCAGGCGGTGGCCCCTGGTGATGGTTCTGGGGGGCGTCCTGGCAGCTGGCGCTGCTTACGCGTTTCTGTCGCTGCGCCCACACCCGCCTCAGTTCGAGACCGTCCGCGTGGAACGCGGTCGCATCACGGCGCGCGTGACCGCCACCGGCACGCTCTCGGCCGTGACGACGGTTCAGGTGGGCAGCCAGGTCTCGGGCCGCGTCAACGAGCTGTTTGTGGACTTCAACACGCCGGTCAAGAAGGGCCAGCTCCTGGCCACCCTGGACCCCCAGCTCCTGCAGGCAGCCGTGGACCAGGCGCAAGCCAACTTTGTGGCCGCCCGGGGCGCCTTGGCCAAAGCCACCGTCGAGGCGGCGCATGCCAGCCGCGAGCTGCGCCGTTCGCGCTCGCTGTGGCGGGACAACCTTATCGCACGGGCGGAGCTGGAGGGCGCGGAGGCCAGCGCGGGCGCTGCGCGTGGTCAGCTGGCGGCCGCCCACGGGAGCCTGGCGCAGTCGGCAGCCAACCTCCGTCAGGCCCGCGTCAACCTGGGCTACACGAAGATCCTCTCCCCCATCGACGGCGTCGTCATCTCGCGGAGCGTCGATGTCGGCCAGACCGTGGCCGCGTCGCTGCAGGCGCCGACCCTGTTCACGATCGCGGAGGATCCACGCAAGATGCAGGTCGACACCAACGTCGCCGAAGCCGACGTGGGCAAGCTGCGCGCCCAGATGAAGGCCTCCTTCAAGGTGGATGCCTTTCCGGGCGAGAAGTTCCGCGGCCGGGTGCGGCAGATCCGCAGCGCGGCCCAAGTTCTGCAAAACGTCGTGACCTATGACGCCGTGATCGACGTCGACAACTCGGATCTCAGGCTCAAGCCGGGGATGACCGCCAACGTGACGTTCGTGGTCGCGGAAAAGGATGACGCGCTCAAGATTCCGACGGCGGCGCTGCGGTTTCACCCGCCGACCGCGCTGGTGAGTGCCCAGCCCAAGCCCCTGCTGGGCGACGGCGAGCGCCTGGTCTGGGCGCTCCGGAAGGGAGCCTTGACGCCCTTGCGGGTGCGGACCGGCCTGTCGGAAGGGGCCACGACCGAGGTCGCGGAGGGAGAGCTCGCAGCAGGCGACGCCCTGGTGATCGACGTCGCTGGACCCGACGGCCGGACCGAGAGCACGCACGCCAGGAAAGACAAGGAGAAGGAGAAAGAGCCCAAGCTCAAGGTCTTCTGATGAGCACCGCCGTGGTTGCGCTCGAGCAGGTCTCGAAGGTCTATCGGACCGGGGAGGTGTGCGTCGAGGCGTTACACGGCCTCAACCTGCGCATCACTCCGGGCGAGTTCGTGGCGATCATGGGCACGTCCGGCTCCGGCAAGTCGACGCTCCTCCACATCCTGGGCTGCCTCGATCGACCCTCGAGCGGCCGCTACCGGCTGGCCGGCCATGACGTGGCCCGGCTCGATCGACGCGCGCTCGCCCAGGTTCGGAATCGGATGCTCGGCTTCGTGTTCCAGAGCTTCAATCTCCTGCCGCGTACGAACGCGCTCGAGAACGTAGAGCTCCCGCTCGTCTATGCCGGCCGTCCGCGCCGCGAGCGCCGGAAGCTGGCGGCGGCGGCGCTCGAGCGCGTGGGCCTGGCCAGTCGTCTGTTCCACCACCCGAATCAGCTGTCGGGCGGGCAGCAGCAGCGAGTCGCCATTGCGCGGGCGCTGGTTTGCGACCCCCGGCTGGTCCTGGCCGACGAGCCCACCGGGAACCTCGATTCCCGCACCGGCATCGAGATCATGGAGCTGTTCGAGAGCATCCACCGCCAGGGCGTCACGGTCGTGCTGGTGACCCACGAGCCCGAGATTGCGGCCTATGCCTCCCGGCTCGTCGTCATCAAGGACGGCACGCTGTGCTCGGACGAGCCCGTGACGGCACGGGCACGGCCGTTCGCGGCGGCCAGCGGCGCGGGGAGCGGCCCATGAAGCTCGATGAAATGATCCGAGCGGCCCTGCGCGCCCTGCTACGCAACAAGATGCGAACGTTTCTGACCTCGCTCGGGATGACGATCGGGGTCGGCGCGGTCATCGCCATGGTGGTGATCGGTCAGGGAGCCAAGGCCAAGGTGGAGGAGACGTTCACCTCCATGGGCACCAACGTCATCATCATCAATCCGGGCAGCGTGGTGACCGGCGGCGCCAAGGCAGGCGCGGGCACGATCTCCACCCTCACGTTCGACGACTTGCGGGCGATGCAGGAGGAGCTGCCTTCGATCCACCTCACGGCCGCCCTTCTCAAAGCGACCTGTCCATTGATTGCCGAGGATCAGAACTGGACCACGACCGTCAACGGCACCACCCCCGAGTATTTCCAGATTCGAGTCTGGGCGGCGTCCGCGGGCAGCACCTTCGATGTGCCCGACGTGGAGCACGCGACCAAGGTGGCGATGATTGGACAGACCGTCGCCGAGAAGCTCTTCGGCTCGGCCGATGCCAAGGCGGTGGGACGCAAGATTCGCATCAAGAACGTCCCCTTTCAGGTGCTGGGAATCCTCGAGCGCAAGGGACAATCGCCGAGCGGCTACGACTTCGACGATCAGGTGTTCATTCCGATCTCCACCTTCCAGCGCCAGATCGCGGGCGGCTTGCATAACTACATCAACAAGGGCGCCATCTACGTGGCCGCCAATCCCTCGTTCGGCACCACGCGTGCACAGGCGGACATCGAGAGCCTCCTGCGCGAGCGTCACCACCTGGCCGCCGACGCCGAGCCCGACTTCTTGATCAAGAACCTCGACGAGATCGCGAAGGCGAAGCAAGAGTCCACGGAGACGCTGACCACGTTCCTCGCTGGCATCGCCGCCGTCTCGCTGCTGGTCGGCGGCATCGGAATCATGAACATCATGCTGGTCAGTGTGACCGAGCGGACGCGCGAGATCGGGCTGCGCATGGCAGTCGGGGCGCAGCCGCGCGACATCCTGCTGCAATTCCTCGTCGAGGCGGTGAGCCTGTCGGCGCTCGGCGGAGTCCTGGGGATCGCGGTCGGATTGGGCGCCGCCCAGCGCCTGGCCGCACGTTTCCAGTGGCCAGTCAAGGTGCAGCCGGAGCTCCTCGTCGTGGCTGTCGGCTTCAGTGCGCTGGTGGGCATCGTGTTCGGCGTCTACCCCGCGCGCAAGGCAGCGCAGCTCGATCCCATCGACGCGCTCCGGTACGAGTAGATGGCGGTCCTGCTGCTTGCCCTGCTCGGTGCGACGTTGTCGTTGCAGGAGGCCGTGCAGCGGGCCGAGCGGCACCATCCACAGCTCCGGCAGGCGCGCGGCGCAACCGAGGCCGCTCAGGCGCAAGCGGACCTGGCGCGAGCGCCGCTCCTGCCCCAGCTGGTCGGCAACGGCAGCTATCAGCGCACGACTGCCAACTTCGTCGCCAAGCCGGGCAGCGTGCCGCCTACCATCGCCAGCTCGGCCAGCGCCAGCTTCGACACTTACAACTTTTTCAATCTGAACGCGACCGCAAGCCTGCTGATCTTCGACTTTGGCGGGACCTTCCAGGGCTATCGGGCCGCGCGTGCGCTCGCCGGCTCGCAGGGGGACCTCGAGCGGCTGAGCCGGGCGGACATCCGGCTGGGCGTGCAGACGGCCTTTTTCAATGCCCGCGCCACCAAGGCGCTGGTCGAAGTGGCCCGTGAGACCGCCGAGAACCAGGATCGCCATCTGGCGCAGATCCAGGGTTTCGTGAAGGCGGGGAATCGGCCGGCCATCGATCTCGCGCAGGCGCGCGCCGATCGCGCGAATGCCGCGGTGCAGCTCATCAACGCCGAGAACGCGTTCGAGGTCGCCAAGGCCCAGCTGGCCCAGGCGATGGGCGAGGAAGGCCCCGCCCGCTTCGAGATCGCCGACGATACGCTGCCGCCGGTGGAAGGCGAGGACGGACAGGTTGGGAGCCTCTTCGCCGAGGCGATCCGAGCGCGGCCGGACCTGGTCGCGCTCGAGAAGCAGCTGCAAGCGCAGGAGCTCCTGGTGGGTCAGGCACGGGCGGCGTACGGCCCGCAGGTCGCGGTGTCCTCAGCCGTCAGCGCCGCCGGGGTGCAGATCGACGACCTCACGCCCAACTGGAACCTGCTCATCTCGATGACCTGGCCGCTCTTCCAGGGGTTCGCGACGCGCGCGCAGGTCGACCAGACCGAGGCCACGCTGACCACACTGGGTGGGCGGCGCGACACGCTGCGCCAGCAGATCTACGTGGAGGTGGAAACCGCGCGATTGCGTGTGCGGGCGGCCAAGGCCGCCGGTGCGGCCGCCAAGGACGCCCTCGCCAACGCGCGCGAGCGACTCAAGCTGGCCGAGGGGCGCTATCGCGCCGGTATCGGGAGCGTGATCGAGCAGGGGGACGCTCAGGTCGCGCTCACCAACGCAGCGGCTCAGCTCGTGCAGGCCGACTATGCGGTGGCGACCGCTCGCGCGCTGCTCCTACGCGCGCTGGGACGGCCCTGATCAACGCTCGGCAGCGCGGATGGAACGGTCAACCGCCGACCTCACCGGCAGCGAAAGGCGGCGCGGCGGGCTCGCAGGTCCTTCCACATCGGATCGTCGACCGGCCGGGGCGATGCCAGGATGAGGAGGGCATGCCGCTTGGCGGCCACGCATTCGACCGGTTCTGCCTCGATATGGAGCGTGAGCTCCTTGCCGGTGACGAATACGTCGTACAAGGAAACGCTTCCGTGCAGCCCTCCGCCCGCTTGCGCGGTGAGGGCGGCGCGAAAATGCGCGGGTTCCATTGCGAACCGCTTTTCCTTGCCCACGGCGGCGCAGAGCCCGGCAAAGTAGCGCTGCAACTCGTCGCCGAGCTGCTTGGCAGCGAGCGGCGGCGCGTCTTCCAGAATCCAGGCGAACGCGTAGGACCAGTATCCGGGTGCCTTGGGATCGGAGAACTTGGGCGCGAAGCGTATCTCCTCGACGCCTTTGTGCTTGAGCGACGGAGCGAAGTCGAGCGGGAACGGGATCACCTCGCGCCGCCAGCCGGCCGGCGTCGGCCACTCGATCCCCTCCGGCAACCGAGGAGCCGGCGGCGGATTGGGCGATCGCTCGTCTCCCTGCACCGGCTGCGCGGCGCCAAGCAAGCCGGCGAGGATGATGGCAACGCGCATGGGGCCCAATATACCAGCACCCAGCCGCGTCGGGTCCGATCAGATCCGGATCCGCAGGACCTGAAACGCTTCGGCGAAGGGAACACCGCAGATGCGGCCCATCGCGCGCGCCAGGTCGCGCGTCGACTCGAGGTTGAGCTTGGGCAGCTGGGTCGCGTGCGCCGCCACGGCGGCCAGCTTGGTCTCGATGGTCGGGGTCACGTCGGCGAAGCACTCGCCGATGACGTGCGAGTGAGCGTTCAGCTCGTAGCTCGATGTGAAAGCCAGCAGATCGCACGGCGTGCGCCGCAGTGAAGAGATGGTCGCGCGGTGCACCAGACCGTGGTCCCAGTGTAAATCGCTCGCGCTGTGTGTGATGACCAGATCCGGTTGCACATCGCCCAACAGGTTGTCGAAGCGGCGCACAAGCTCGTGCATCGGTACGTCCTCGACCCGACAGGCGCGCTCCTGATAGAGCACGCACAGCCGGGCCCCGAGGATCTGGGCGCTCGTCGCTGCTTCGGCCAGCCGGTCGTTCTTGAGCGTCGGAATCGACACCACCGCGAGCGTGACGCGGGCGCCCTGAGCCGCCAACCGCGCGACCAGGCCGCCAGCGCCGAGCTCGACGTCATCGGGATGCGCGCCGATGGCGAGCACGCTTGCCGAGGCCACGTCTTCAAACAGCTTTCTCATGATGCACCTCCGGCCGGCTTTCGATTCCCGATTGCAGGATCTCGCGGCTGCGGGGCCCGCAATTGAAGAGCAGGTCAATGGCCGCCAAGCGCGGCACGAAGCCCTGACGCGCATAACGCTGCGGATAGACTGGGTGACGGAAGTTCTGCCACGCCACGCGGACGCCGGCGCGCGCGAGCAGCTCGGTATCGAGATAAGCCACCGACGCGCCGCTGCCGGACAGGTAAGTGTCGGCGCCGAGCGCGCGGCAGATGTCGAGGATGCGCGCGCTGCGGGCCCCAGTCACACCGAGTGTCGACGCCAACACGACTGGCGTCCGCAGGCCGAACCACGTCCGATGCAGCTCCAGCATGTGCACGTCCAGCTCGAGCAGCGTCCACCACCGGCGCGTATAGACCTGCTCGAGATCGGCTGCGTAATGCCCGAACCACGGGCAGGCGCCGTAGTGAACGCGCAGCGTTTCCCAGGTGCGGCGCTGCCATTGCTCCTTTTCGTTGTGCCCCTCGTCGATGAGCTTGTCGCGGATTCGCTCGCCCTGCGAGCCGCGGACAAGCGGCACCGTCAGCCAGACCGCACGGTTGCTGACCTTGACGCGGTTGCGGTTCTGGAAGTTCTGTGGCTCGTACTGCAGATCGTCCATGACCACGAACAGGTCGCACGCGGCCATCTTGGCCAGATAGCCCAGCCAGGGCAGATAGTGCGGCTGGTGCGCGGCGACGATCATGGCGGCGTCTCCTCGGCGCTGCGGCGCCACGGCCAGAGCAGTGCGCGCAGCAGCTGACGCAGGTGCATGCGGCCGGCGTTGTCGTAGGCCAGGGCGGCGCGCGACACCGCGGTGGGCGCGAACACGTCGGCATACGAGGCCTGGCGGCCGAACTCTTCGATGTATGAATACAGCCGGACCAGGCGGAAGAACGATTTGTAGAGCGGGTAGAGCGGCAGATGGAGCCATTGCGCGATGCGCTGGCTGGCCGGCGTCGGCTGGATCCACTGCGCGAGCGCAAGCTGGAACACGTCCGCGGTGACGTAGATCAAATAGGAAAGCAGAAGGAGGCGGGGCAGGTGCTCGGGCGCCAGCCAGAGGACCGCAGTGAACACGATGATCCAGCGCATCCCGAGGACCAGGTTGAACACGAGCGCGTCGATGATCATGAGCGCGTTGGCCAGCCGGAAGCGGGTCGAGCGCGGATCGAGCAGATCGCGGTGGCGACGCAACTTGTTCTTGACCAGGTTGCGATCCCAGCGGCGGCGCTGCTTCACCAGGGCGTGCAGCGTGGCCGGCGTCTTGGTCTCGCAGAGCGCCCGTTCGGCGAACACCAGCCGCTTCGCAACCCGGCGCACCTTGAGCGTCAGGTCGCCATCATTTCCCGAGGTCGGGGTGTGTCCACCGACGGAGTCGATCACGTCGCGCCGGAAAGCGCCGAAGGCGCCCGAGATGATATGCAGCATGTTCACCAGAGAGCGGAACCGCCGGCCGACGCTGATTGAAAACAGATATTCGAGGGCGACGAGCTGCGTGAGCAGGTTTTGCGCGGCGTTGCGAGCGACAACGTTGCCGCCGACCGCGCCGCAATCAGGATCCTCGAGCATAGGGCGGATGATTTCGAAGATCGCATTCGACGTGAAGGTCGTGTCGGCATCGACGTAGACGATGTACTCGCCGCGGGCGAGCGCGAGGCCGAGGTTGAGGGCCGCGGCTTTGCCGTTTCTGCGGCGCAGCGTGACCAGGCGGCACCAGGGGGCGGGGCCGCAGCCGCCGGCGTGTCGCGCAAGGAAGGCGCGCACCTGGTCGGAGGTGCCGTCCTCCGAGCCGTCGTCGATGACGATGACCTCCAGATTCGGCCAGCTTTGCTCGGCGAGCGACGCCAGCGTGAGTGGCATGGTATCGGCTTCGTTGAAGCCCGCCATCACCACCGAGACCAGCGGAGCCTGCGCCGGTATGGCTGTCGAACCGGCGGTGCGGCCATGCCACCTTCGGCGAAGCTCGAAGGCGGCCACCACCAGGTCGGTGACCATGTAGCGCAGAAAATCCGTGAGCCAGAACAAAAGGAACGGAATCGCTATGCCGCCGTCCATCATCGGGCCCCCCAGAATGGGCGGCGCACGCGTACCTCGCAGGGCGCGCCAGCGACCAGGTGCGCGACAATCGCCGGCGGCGGATCGACCAACGTGACGTCGGCGAGCAGGAAGGCGGCGTTAGGATCGACCGGCGGGGGCGCCGAGCCCAGCGGCAGGCCGGGGCTCTGTGGGTGACCGAGCTGGGGCGCCTGCGGCTCGCTCGCGACCGACGCCAGCAGGTGCAACTGCCCGACCGCGCCGCGAAGCGACTCGCCGGTCGGCACGCGGATGGTGACGGCGCGTCGGGGGGCGAACGCGAGCGCGTCCTTGGGCGCCACAAATGCGCGCACGCGGATCTTTCGTTCGTCAGCCAACACGAGAACGACCTCGCCCGGGCCGACCACCTCGCCGGCGTGATGCCCGATCCAGGCCACGATGCCATCGCGCGATGCGCGGACCACGCCCGGATCGGCTACCGGTGGCGCCAGCGGCCCAGCCTGGGCGAGCGCGCGGTCGAGGTCGGCCGCCTGCGCGCGCAGCGTCTCGACGGCTCGCTCCTGCTCGCTGGCCTGGCGTTGTGCGGTGGCGAGATCCTTGTCGACCTCGGCCAGCTTGAGCGCGAGCTGCTCGGCTTCGCCTTCGGTGGCCGCGCCGGAGCGAACCAGCCGTCGCGCGGTGTCGCGTGTGTGCGCGAGTGTCCGCCGCTCCGCGGCCAAGCCCTTCGCCTGCGCATGCAGGCCCCCGATGGTCGAGCGCAGCATGGCAAGCTGCCGATCGACATCGAGCCGGCGTTCGCGCAGATCGCGCACCTGGGCGTTCTGGGTAGCCGCGCGCGCCGCCGCTTCGGACACGAAGGCGCCGCTCGAACCGGGCGCGTAGTCGAGCCAGGCGAGCGGCTGATCCTCACGCACGCGGTCGCCGACTTGGACCGCGATGCGGGTGATGCGGCCGCGCTCGCGCGCCGCCAGCCGATCGACATCGCGTTCGACGACGCCGGTCGCGCTGACGAAGATCGCGGTCACGATCAGCCAGTGCAGCAGGAACCCAGCGCCGACCAGAAGCGCCGAAAAGTAGATCACGCGGCCGACGGTGAGCGGCGAGCGGAAGCGCGGACGAGGCGCCGGCGCCGGCGCGGCCTGTGCGCGCCCCCCGGGGATGCCATGCAGGCGCACCGCCATCAGCGGGCCTCCTCCCGAGTCGGCCCCGCTGGCCGGGCTGGTCTGCCCAGGCCGCGCCAGGAGTCGTAGTCGTGCACGGCCCAGCCGGCGAAGCCCGGCGTGCGCGCGAGCGCGTTCTCGATGCGCTCGCCCGCCGCGCGCGTGCCGTCACCGTGATCGGCATGCCGGATGCCGACCAGGATCTCCCCATGCCAGCCCAGCGCCGACTTGACGAGCCCGGCCGGATCCACGCCCGGCGGCAGATCGTAGAGCATGAAGACGATGCGCGGGCAGGCCCGCACCAGTGCCTGCCCGCTCGCGAGCGATGCGCGCAGGAGCTTGCGCGGGAGATCGGCGGCGAGATCCATGCCGGCGCGGGTGGCGGCCAGGTGCGCGACTGCGAGGGTTTCGATGAATTCCGGCAGGTAGCCCAGGTTCTCGGCGCCCTTGTTCTGCGCGAGCTGATGCGGCTCGATATCGAGATGGATGGCAGCGAAGCGCGCTTCCGGGTGGGCGGCGTCGAAACTGCCGATGGCGGCGATGCGCGCCTCCAGCGCGGCCCGCGCGGACGCGCGGTACCAACCGGGCTCGCCCATGAGCGCCTCGACGCGCAGGCCACCGCGGCGCAGCGTGGCGACCAGCGCCGGCAAGCGCGGGTCGGACAGGATCGTCTTAGGAACCGACAGATACACTTCCGTGACGCCGGTGGCTGCGCAGAAGGCACGCAGCGAGCCGGCCGCGGCCGGCTTAGGCAGTAGGTCGGCGGTGTGCCACACCCAGAGGCCGTGCGCGATCAGGCGTTCCCCTTCAACGACCGGACCGGCCAGCCGGACCGGCGGCGCTTCGGAGCGCGGGGGCGCAGGGGTAGGTGGCGGCGGCTCGTGGCTTGCCGGAGCCGCCGGATCCGCACCGATGGCGGCCGCCAGCGCCACGTAGGTCAGCTCGGTCTGCCCGCTCGCTTCCACCAGCTGCACCTCGGCCTCCTTTTCGGCGGCTTCCGCGGCCAGCACTTGCGGCATCGTGGCGACGCTGCCGTGCGGCAGGGCCAGCCCGCGGCGACCAGCCAATCGCGCATGCTCGGCACGAGCGGCCTCAAGACGCGCGTGCGCAACCGATACCAGTCCTTGCGCGCGGCGGTACGCGTCGAAGGCGGCCCGCGCCTCGGCGCTGACCTGCTCGGCAGCGTCGGCGGCATCGAGCTCGGCCGTGCGCGCCAGCGCCCGGTCGCGCTCCCTTTCGCGCGCGACGCGCCAGGGTTGATCGAGCGGTGCGCTGAGCTCGATGAGCGCCGAAAACCCGCTCAGCTCGTCGAGTGTGCCGGTGGTGCCGCGGCTGTAGCCGACGCCCAGGTCCAGCTCGACGACCCGCCGCCACGCGACCCTGGCTTCGCCATGCCATTTTTTCGCTTCCGCCTGCTTGACGCGGACCTCGGGGCGGGCCGCCCGCGCCT
>DATFWX010000260.1:0-9834 GCA_035258845.1 Polyangia bacterium
ATACATCCGAGGTAGCCGGCTATCGCCATTGCCACCGTCTGGTGACGCGCGAAATGGTAGCTCAATCATAACGCGTTCATTTTATTGGTGTACGTGACTGGAACACGGATTGCTTGATTTCGCCACGGCATGCGTCATCCCCGAATGCTCGTTTCGGCCGCGCTCGTGTGTTGTTTCGCGATCCCGTTGGGCTCGCTCGCGGGCACGGTCCCGTGTCAAAGCGCGAGCAGGCAGGTGGCAGCGGCGCGCCCGAAGGCCGAAGGCGATCATCCGTCGCTCGCTCGCTCGCGCGAAGCCTCCGCGCCGAGCGACGGCTCGCCCAAGCTGGCGATCCCGGTGTGCTCAACTTTGGTCGGTGACCATCCCTTGACCGAACACACGCGGGCGGTTCGCTCGCCGAGTTCGCGCATAGGCTCTTACTCGGCGCCGGACTCGCCAGGCCAGGCGAGCCCGCCGCTCTCGAGCTTCGACCGCGATCTTCCCTCTGCCGGCCGCTCGCTCTTCGACCGCGTGGTAGCGGACATGGGGGGCGTGCGCTTCCCGTTCGAGCGGGTGATCGACCATCTGGATTCGCAGCCCGGCATTGAAGTCGTGCGCGCGCAGTTTCCACATGGCCGCTCCCTGCAGCGGCATTTGACCGATTTCGATGCCCCGCGTGACTTGATCACCATTCGCCCGAGGGATCCGAGGCGCCCGATCACAAGCCCGCGGCAGCTCCTGGGGTTCCCCTCGAGCGGGGTCTTCATTGCCTATTCGCCGCGCGCGAACACGCTCGAGGTCATCAGTTTCAACCCCTCTCTCGGCCGCTACGAATTCCAGTTGGTCGAAGACTACGGTCCCAATATGACGCCAAAGGTGCGCTATGCGCCGCGGCAATTCTGCTTGAGCTGCCATCAGAATCGGGGTCCGATTTTCCCGCTCGGCCCATGGCAAGAGAGCAGCAACCCGTTCGCGAACGAGGAGCGTCTCAAGCAGGGCGCTTATTGGAAGGACCCGAGCCATCGCATCGAACGCTTTCCACGCTCCAATTCCCAGCACTTCGAGTCGGCCGTTCCCGCGTTCGACGCGATAGCGACCGGCGTGGCGGAGGAGATTGGCGCGAATTTCCACACCCTTTGGACAAGAGCCTGTCCGCCCGGCCCCGACCAGGTTGAATACCGCCGCAGGATGCTCGATTTTCTCTTCGACGCAGCGGTCAACCGGAGGCTGGGCCCGAGCCCCGCACAGGCCGCGAACGCCGCGCGCCTCGACCAGCTGCTCGCGAAGAGTTGGCCTGAAGAGGGCCTTCCACAGCAGCGTGTGCACCTCAACGACCGCCACCTAGAAGACTACCCGCCGAATTCGGCTCTGCCCCCTGGGCTCGATCCGATCGCCGTTCGCGAGCCGCGCCTGGCGACGTACCATTTAGGCGAGATCGCAAATTATTCAACCGTCATCGGAACCCATGAAGCTCGCTATCTGCTGGAGGTTGCGGGTGGGGATCCGAAGCGGCTTTCCGCCGCGCTGGCCAGTAGGCGGGTTCGGCCGATTCTCCAGGACGAAGTCTTCGCCCGTCCTGCTCTCTTCCGGGCGCTGCTCGAGGAGCTCGGGTTGGACACGTCCAAAATCCCGGATGTGACGCATGAGGGCATCGCCGGCCTGCCGAAGCCTGTGCTTGCGTCGTCGGGCGCCGTCGCGCCGCTCGACCCCGCATATCCTGTGCCCGCCGCGAAACTTTTGCGAAAGAACTGCGCTCCGTGCCACGCTAGCAACGCGAGTCGGAATCCATTCTATTTCCTCTCCGGCACGTCGAAGGAAAGCGCAGAGCGCTTTCGGGTGATGTCCGCATCGATTCTCAAGCGTCTCGAGGCCTCCGACGACCACGTGTTGATGCCGCCACCTGCTTCGGATGCTGGTCAGCGGTTTCGCGGCTCGCCTGATCAGCGACGGCAAATGATCGCGGCGATAAAGGAGTGGGCCCAGAGCGCGCGCTAACCGCTGAACTCTTGAAATGCAAGTCGAGGTCTCTGGTTCTCGCGTGCGGCTTGGGTTGGCGGGATCTCGACGAGCTTGGCCTCCAGTGCGGAGGGCGGCGTGGCGGCGGCAGGCCTGGAAGCAAGGAGCAAGGCGGAGGTGGTCAGCGGAAGGTCCAGTGCGCTGCGGAGAGCCTTGGACGGATGAACGGCTGCTCAATAGCCCGTCGTGAACTCCCTCGCCCTTCACACCCATAAATTCGGGCCGCTTCGCGGCCCAGGCCATGAATGGCCCCCGCTCGTCGCTGCCCTCCCCCCGCTCGAGCTCGCTCCCATCCCCTCCCACCTACCCTACCCTTGCCAATTTCGTGTTTGGCCGTCCCATCCATGCCACCAGCAACCCAGCCATAAGAAACGCAAATCCGATTGGTTTCCGCATGGGGATTGAGTTTGCATACCTCGGGCCAGCCAAGACGTCATTTTTTCGCCCCTTGGCCACCCGGTTGCAGAGCATTTGCGCTCCCGGCAACATTTTTGCCCGCACGACAGCGTGCGAGCCGCGCTTGTCGGCGGCCGGACGGCAACGTACGCTCATGCATCCGTCCCGGCGCGCTGCTTCGAAGCCTGGTCCAGGTCCGTGACCACGAGGTCAGAAGCCTGCTGTGGGCGTTCCTGTACGCCTTCGCGCTGCTTTGCGGCTACTACGTGCTCCGGCCGGTGCGCGAGGAGATGGGGATCGCGCGCGGGGCCGAGCAGCTACCGTGGTTTTTCCTGGGCACCTTCGTGGCCACGCTCGCCGCGGTGCCGCTGTACTCGTGGGTGGTGGCGCGCAAGCCGCGGCGCCGCATCGTGCCGGTGGTCTATCATTTCGCGGCCGCGAACCTCTTGCTGTTCTGGGTGCTGCTGCGCTTCGGCCTGGTCCCGCGCCCCGCGCTGGCGCCGGTTTTCTTCGTTTGGCTGTCGGTGTTCAACCTGTTCGTGGTGTCGGTGTTCTGGAGCCTGATGGCCGATCTGTTCACGCCCGAACAGGGCAAGCGGCTGTTCGGGTTCATCGCCGCGGGCGGCAGCGCGGGCGGGCTTCTGGGCCCGCTGGTGGCGGCCTTTCTGACCCGGCGCATCGGGCAGGCGCAGCTCCTGTTGCTGGCGGCGACCCTGGTGGAGCTGGCCGTGGTCTGCGTGTCTCAGCTCGCGCATCCCCGCACGCAACGGCATGCCCAGGCTCCGATCGGGGGCGGGATCTGGGCCGGCTTCGTGGGCGTGGCGCGCTCGCGCTTTCTGCAGGGCATCGCAGGACAGACGCTGGCCACGACCGTGACCGCGACCTTCCTCTATCTGCAGCAGGCGCGCATCGTGCAAGCGGCCGCGCTCGATCCGGCCACGCGCACCATGCTGTTTGCGCGCATCGATCTGTGTGTCAATCTGGTTGCGCTTTTGGTGCAGGCGGCCGGCACCGGTCGGCTGCTCGCGCGCGCCGGCCTCGCGGTCGGGCTGTCCGTAACGCCGCTTTGCAACGCGCTGGGCTGCGCCGCGCTGGCGCTCGCACCGCGGTTCGGCGTGCTGATGGCCGTGCAAGCCGTGCGGCGCGCCGCCCACTACGCGGTCGAGCGGCCCTCGCGCGAAGTGCTGTTCACGGTCGTTCCCGACGAGGACAAGTACAAGGCCAAGTCGTTCCTGGACACCTTCGTGTACCGCGGTGGGGATCTGCTCGGCAGCTGGGCGTTCCGCGGCCTCGGCGCGCTCGGGCTCGCGATTCGCGGCACCGCGCTGGCGGCGATTCCGCTCAGTGCCGCCTGGCTGGTGCTGGTCCTTTTCCTGGCGCGGCGTGCTACCCTCTCCGCCCATGAGGCGCCGGGCGTTTCTCCGGACCGCGGCGCTGGTGGCCGCGAGCCCGCTGCTCCCGTGGCGTAGCATGGCGGCACCCGCGGCCCCGATCTTGACCCGCAAGATTCCGCGCAGCGGCGAGCCCCTGCCCGCGGTCGGCCTCGGCACCTGGCAGACCTTCGACGTGGGCGAAGGCGCCGCCGAGCGCGCCCCACTGAGCGAGGTGCTGCGCCGCCTGGCCGCCGGCGGCGGCAAGCTGGTCGACTCCTCTCCCATGTACGGCCGCGCCGAGTCGGTGGTGGGTGATCTCGCCTCCGCCGCCGCGCTGCGCGACCGCCTGTTTCTGGCCACCAAGGTCTGGACCACCGGCCGCGCCGCCGGGGAGGCGCAGATGCAGGAGTCGATGCGCCGCCTGCACGCCGGCGATCGGCTCGACCTGATGCAGATCCACAATCTGCTCGACTGGCAGACGCACCTGCCCGTGCTGCGCCGCTGGAAGGAGCAGGGCCGCTTCCGCTACATCGGCATCACGCATTACCAGCTGAGTGCGTTCGGTGAGATAGAGCGCCTGCTGCGCACCGAGAAGCTCGACTTCGTGCAGCTGCCCTATTCGATCGGCGTGCGCGAAGCCGAGCGGCGCCTGCTCCCGGCCGCAGCCGAGACCGGGACGGCCGTGATCGTGATGCGCCCGTTCGAGGCGGGCGCGCTGTTCGGCAAGATCCGATCGACGCCGCTGCCGCCCTGGGCCGCCGAGCTGGACGCACGCAGCTGGGCGCAATTTTTCCTGAAATTCATCCTCGCCCACCCGGCGGTGACCTGCGCCATCCCCGCCACCAATAAGCCGGAGCACGCGGTCGACAATCTGGGCGCTGCCCTGGGCAGGCTTCCCGCCGAGGCGCAACGGAGAAAGATGATCGAATGGCTGAATCTGGGATGAGCCGGCGCAGATTCTTGTTCGCCACCGGCGCCACGCTGGCAGCGGCCTGTGCCGCGCGCGGCACCCGGCCGGAAGCGGCCTCGCCCCCCCGGCGAAAGGTCCTGATCCTGGGCGGCACCAACTTCATCGGCCCGCACATCGTGGAGGCGCTGCTCGCGCGCGGCCACACCGTGACCCTGTTCAACCGCGGCAAGACGCATGCCGAGCTGTTTCCGCAGCTCGAGAAGCTGCGCGGCGACCGCGACGGCCACCTGGAGGCGCTGGCGGGGCGCAAGTGGGACACGGTCATCGACCCGTCGGGTTTCGTGCCGCGCCTGGTGCGTGCCTCGGCCGAGCTGCTGGCGCCCAACGTGGGCCACTACGTGTTCATTTCGTCCATCTCGGTCTACCCCGACGACGCGCGCGTACCCGGGATGAACGAGGACCATCCGGTCGCGCAGCTGCCCGCGGGCGAGGAGAAGAGCGAGAACGTGCCCAAGTACTACGGCGCGCTCAAGGCGGCCTGCGAGAAAACCGTCGCCGAGGTGGTGCCCGGCCGCGCGACCAGCGTCCGTCCCGGCCTGATCGTCGGGCCCGGCGATCCGACCGATCGGTTCACCTACTGGCCGGTGCGCGTGGCGCGGGGCGGCGACGTGCTGGCGCCCGGCAGCGGCGACGATCCGGTGCAGTTCATCGATGCGCGCGACCTGGCGCTGTTCCTGGTCCAGGTGGTCGAGCAGAAGATCACGGGCCTTTACAATGCGACCGGTCCCGCCCAGCGGCTCGCAATTCGCGATGTGCTGGCGTCCTGCAAGCGCGTTTCCAATAGCGATGCGCGCTTGGTGTGGGTCGACGCCAAGTTCCTGGACGAGGAGAAGGTCTCGCCCTGGAGCGATCTTCCGGTCTGGACCGGCTCGGGCGCCGATTCCGCGTTCGCGCAGATCGACTGCCGGCGGGGCATCGCCAAGGGTCTGCGCTTCCGCAACCTGGACGACACGGTGCGCGACACCCTGGCCTGGTGGCGGGCACAGCCCGAATCGCGCCAGGCCAAGCTGCGGGCCGGTCTTTCGGCCGAACGCGAGACCGCCCTGCTCGAGGCCTGGTCCAAACGCAAGGCCTGAGCCGCTCGGCTAGGGAATTCCGGGGCCCGCCGGCACGTAGGCAAGCCTGGCCGGCATGGGTCCCGGCGCCGGCAGCGAGCGCAGCACGGCGCCGGTGGCATCGAGCTCGACGATCAGGTTGCTCGAGGCGTCGACCACATAGAAGCCGCCGCTTTGCGTCAGCGCCAGCCCGCGTGCCGAGCCGACTGCGATGTCGAGCGACGTCCTGACGCTGCTAGAGGCTTCGAGCAGGCCCGCCACGGATGTACCATGGTGGGATGCGGGTCTGGGTGGGACTGGTGGCGTTCGTCGCCGCATGCGGCTCGGATAACGGAGCCGGAAGCGATGCCCCTATCGACTCGAGTGCGATTGACGCTCCGGTCGATGCTTCTCGCGATGCGCCGAGTGATGCATTGACCGATGCATCGATCGATAGCCAGGCTGACGCGATGCTCGTCACGCCAGCACCACCGCCAACCCTCGCGGTCGGTGATGTGCACGCCTGCGCGATCCGGAACGGTCAACTGTGGTGCTGGGGCCGCGGCGACTCGGGCCAGATCGGCAACGGGGTGACCGGGTTGACGCTGCCGGTTCGCATCGGCAGCGATGCCGACTGGACCACGATCTCGGCGGGCAACTATCACACCTGTGGCATCCGCGCGGGTCAGCTGTTCTGCTGGGGTGGGAACGCGGACGGCGAGCTCGGTACCGGCGACACCTCCACTCGACCGACGCCGACGCAGGTCGGCTCCGCGACCGACTGGACGCGCGTGGCCGCGGGGGCATCGAGCTCATGTGGCATCCGCGGCGGGCACCTGTTTTGCTGGGGCTTTGGCGGCGACGGCGAGCTCGGCACGGGGACGACGATGGGGTCCAGCATCCCCGTTCCGGTCGGGACAGACGCTGACTGGATCGCGATCGCGGTCGGTTACGGGCACGCTTGTGGCGTGCGTGCGGCCGGCGACCTCTATTGCTGGGGCGACAACTTCTTCGGCCAACTCGGTGATGGCACGACCATGGGCCGGCTCGCACCCGTTCCCATCGGCGCAGGGGCGGGTTGGACCCGCGTAACGGCCGACCAATACCACACCTGCGGAATCGCCGCGGGAGCGCTCGCGTGCTGGGGTCTCCACAACAACGGACGCCTCGGCGTCGGTTCTGCCTTCATGACGACGACCCCCACACCGGTCGGAACCGCCACCGACTGGATCGGTGCCGACGCGGGCAACGCGTTCACGTGCGGAATCCACGGCGGCGCGGTGTACTGTTGGGGGGCGCCGGGGTACGGCCGTCTCGGCGATGGTTCCGGAGTCGAGCAGGACACGCCGGCGCTGGTGATGGGCACCGGCACGTGGACGGAGATTGCGGTGGGTGGCAATGCCGCTTGCGGCATCCGCGCTGGCAGCGTCGTGTGTTGGGGCAGCGACGGCTATGCCCAGCTCGGCGATCTGGCGGGTGCGCCGCAATCGACGCCGACTCCGATCGCAGCCGGCATGACCTGGCAGAAGCTCGACGCGGGAAGCCGCCACGCCTGCGCCATTCGCAGCGACGGGAGCTTGTGGTGTTGGGGCGCGCCGGTGGGTCCGGGAAATGCCGGCGACGTGATCGGCCACCAGACGGTGGCGCAGCTCGGGAGCGCGACCACGTGGACGACCATTGGCGAGGGCGGAGCGCATCGCTGTGGCCTGCAGAGCGATGGCTCGCTCTGGTGCTGGGGTGCCAATTACTACGGCGAGCTCGGCGACGGAACCCAGACCCACCACGCCGCGCCCTTCCGGGTCGGCACTGCGATCGACTGGACCACCGTGCAGGCGGGCGCGGATCACTCCTGCGGCCTGCGCAGCGGTCTGGGGCTGTACTGCTGGGGGCGCAATGTCGACGGCCAGATTGGCGATGGCACGACCACCGATCGTTGGTCGCCGACGCTGATCGCCGCGGACTTCGTAGGGGTCGCTCCCGGCAACTATCACACCTGCGCCATCCGGGCGTCCGCGGCACTCGCGTGCTGGGGCGAGAACCTGTTTGGCCAGGTCGGCGATGGCACGACCACCCAACGCCCGAGCCCGCAGACGATCGCGAGCGGGACCATCAGCTCGCGGATCACCGCGGGGGCGTTGAGCACGTGCGCGACCCGGAGCGACAACTCGTTGTGGTGTTGGGGCGGCGGAGGAGTCGTCGGCGACGGCACCAGCATGCAGCGCAATTCGCCCGTCCAGATCGGCGTTGCCACCGATTGGGCGCAGATCGTGTCCGGGGGCGATCGCGGTTGCGGAATCCGCAGCGACAACTCGCTGTGGTGCTGGGGTAAGAATACGACCGGGGCGCTCGGCGATGGCACCACCACCGATCGATTGTCACCGGTCCAAATCGGAACCGCCGTCGATTGGACGGCAATCGGGCTCGGGAGCGACTTCACGTGCGGCATCCGCAACTCCGGCCAGCTGTTCTGCTGGGGCGCGAACATCGAGGGTCAGCTCGGCACCGGCACCGCGTGGAGCGACTCGCCGCGAACCGTCGCGGGACTCTGAAACGCACTGCTGGCACTTGTCCGACCGCGGGACCGATTGGCGACGATCATGTGGTCGCGGAAATCGGCCAGGTGCTCGACGGAAAGCCGCTGCGGCGCACCAACCGCGACGAGATCACGATCTACAAATCCATCGGTCACATGGTGCAGGATCTCGCGACTGTATGGGCGCTCCACCACGAGGCCGAGGCGACGTCCCAACGCCCGGCGAAACGGCGGCCCACCGCTCGCGCTAGCATGCGTCCCACCTACCCTACCCTTGCCCAATTTCGCGTTTCGACGACTTATGCTTCATCCCGCTCGATCAGCCCGCCGTGCTCGCGCGGCTGATCGCCGACTTCGTGGCCCAGACCGAGACCCCCGCGGCAACCAGAGGCATCCGCGCACACTTGAAGCGCGGCCCAAGGTCGCGTTGAATGGGGTGGTGGAGCGGTTCGCAATGAGCCGTCGCGCGGGGGCATGAAGCGGCCGCAGGTCGCGGCCGCGCTACTGATGGTGTCCTGCGCGCGACCACCAGTGCCCGAGGTCAGCCTCGAGTACAGCGATTTGTTCGATCGAGCATGTGCCCTGCGCGACGAAGAAGAGCGGCCCGAGCCGCGCGCAGTCAGCGAGCTGGCCAGCCGGCTGGCAGACTTCCGAGACCACTGGCGCAAGGAAGCGCCCGCCCTGCTGGGCACGACCGTCAAGCTGACCGGGGTACCGTTTCGGTTTCGCGAGACGCAGGCGGCTCTGGTCGTGTGCAACGTTCCCTCCATGAGCCTGCCGCTTCTGGTCAATATGCGGCCTTACCTGGTCGCACTGCAGGGCGAGAAAGTGAGGCCGATGCGGATCTTCTCGGCCACCGTCTTTCACGAGCTGCTGCATCGCTATGTCTCAGATGCGCTGGGCGGAGAGTCAGCGGCGGCAACGCCGTTGCTGGCCAAGTACGGCTCTCAGCCCGCGATGGTGCAGTCTCATCTGCATGTGTTTGCCATCCTGGATGCGGTGTACCGCAAGCTGGGACGCGAGGACGATCTGGCCGCCATCAGGGTCCAGCTGCAGACAGTGCAGGGAGCCGCGACTTTTGCCAAGGCCTGGGAGATTGTACAGGGGGAGGGCGCCGACACGTTCTTGAAGGAGCTTCGCGCGCGGCGGTAAGGGTGGTGCAGGGCCGCGCTGCCACCTGCGGCCACATGCTCAGCGTTGGCTGCACAGAGACCGACAGAATCCCCAGTGTAGGCCAGTCGGTGGCGCGGGAAGGTAGCGCTTGGCGAGGCGTACCGTGGGTCGAATGGAGCCGCGGAGCAGTTGCCAGCCCGGACCCGCATCTGCGAAAATGAAGCGGGGGCGGGTGCTCGGCCTGCTCACGCTCCGATAGGAAGAGGGAGCTCGTGGCGCGCTGTCGCTCGTGCGGAAAAACCTGGCCCGAAGGCTATCGGCTGTGTCCTCACGATGGCAGCGCGCTCGATCCATCGGTGCGGCAGGCGACGGCCGCGCACGCTCGAAAGGCGGCCGCTGCGGTAGCCTCCGCGCCGGCGG
>DATFWX010000261.1:0-16078 GCA_035258845.1 Polyangia bacterium
TGCATGGCCGCGCCCGCCTGCGCGCGCACACGCCGCGCCAGGTCCAGGTACTGCTTGGCCCGCTCGTTCTGCGGATCCAGGCGTAGCGCCGCCTCCAGCGCCTCGATGGCGGCCTCCCACGCGCCCACCTTGAGCTCCACCAGGCCCAGGTTCAGATGGATGCCCGCGTCGTCGGGAAACTCGGCCGCCAGCTCGCGATACAGGGCCCGCGCCTCGGATTGCTTGCCAATCTTGAAGTAGACCAGGCCCAGAAGCGAGCGCGCCTTGGAGTCGCGCGGCTTGAGCTGCAGCGCTTCCTGAATGGTCACGGCCGCCCGGTCGGCGTCGCCCGCGCGCAAAAGCTCGCCGGTCCGCCACAAGAGGGATTCGAAGTCGATCGGAGGCGGTGGATTCTGGGTCGCGCTCACTGGACGTGGACCCCGCCCGCTCCCGGGGGCGGCTGCGCCTGCGCGATCGGCGGCGGCAGCGCACCGTACCGATCTCGGAATTTCTTGTACTGTTTGCGGACCAGCTCCAGATACAGCTGCGTGGTCTCGTACGGCGGCACCCCATGGTACTTCTCGATCGCGCCCGAGCCGGCGTGGTAGCCGGCGATGGTGAGCGTCAGGTCGCCCCCGAACCGATTGGCCAGCTTGCGCAGCAGGCGCGTGCCGCCCATGATGTTCTGCCGCGGATCCCACACGTCGTCGATGCCCATGTCGTGCTCGACCGAGGGCATGATTTGCATGAGCCCGCGCGCGCCCGCGCACGACACCACGCGCGGATCATAATCGCTCTCGATGCGGATCACCGCGCGCACCAGCGCCTCGGGCAGTTGGTACAGCGCGGCCGCATCGCGGATGTGGCGATCGTAGCGCGTGTAGCGGTCGGGCGAGCGATCGGTGGCCGGGACCACATCGGCGCGCGACTCCTTGCAGCCGCCGATGGTTCCCGAGATCGCCTGCGCCTTGCCGGGGCCGGTCTTGAACACGCGCCGCCAACCCTTTCCCACCGGTGTCAGGTTCGTAAAATGGAGCACGCCGTCGGGATCCTCACGTACCCAGATATCAGCCCGGGCGGATGCGCTCAACCCCACGAGCGCAAGCGCGCACACCAAAAACCTGCCAGGCACGACTCGATCTTAGCACGGGGAGCGGGGGGAAGTCAGTCGCCGACGGTCTTTCAGTCGTCGAGATGGCCGGGATCGCGGCTCAGGGTGCCCAGGAACTCGATCAGCTTGGCCTGGTCGTCGGCGCTCAGACCCTGGAAGCTGCTGCGCGACTGTGCGGCTTCGCCGTCGTGCGCCAAAATGGCCTCGCGCAGCGTGGACGCCCGTCCGTCGTGCATGTAGGGCGGGGTGGCTCCGACTCCCCACAGCGGCCGCGTGATGAATACGCTGGGCGCCACGCCGAAGGTCGCTTTGACGTCGGCCAGGGAGGCTCCCATGTCGTGCCGCTTGAGGTCCGAGAAGATCTCGACCTTCACCTTGCTGTCCGCGCCCCGGGCCAGGCGGGGCTCGCGGCCGTCGACCGTCAGGTCGATCGCAAACGGTGCGCCGCCGGTCAGGTCCGGCTTCTCGAGATGGGTCGGGTCGTTGAGCACCAGGGCCGGGGTGTGGCAGCTCGCGCAGCCGGCGCTGGTAAACAGACCCTCGCCCTGCTGCGTGCGCATGAAGGCGGCCGGGTCGCTGGGATTGACCCGGATCGGCACCTGGAGCAGGGCCGGGTAGAGCGCCATCGCGGTCAGCTGGCCTTCCAGGATCTCGTCGACCACACCGTCGTTGTCGGGGTCGTGGCAGTCGGGTCCGTTGCCGACCACGGCTGGGATCGGGGTCGCGCAGTGCTTGGCGATGAGCGGCTGCGAGGCCATGTTGAAGTGCACCTGGAAGCCGCCCTCGACGAACCGGCGCAGGGTGGCCGCGCGGCCCTTCCAGCCAAAGGGCTTGATCGCCAGATCCTGATCCACGCCCTGGAGCCCCGAGAAGTCGACGGTGGTCCCGTCCGCCTGCACCACGATGGTGCCGAAGCTGATGCCCTTGGAGCTCAGGTTCACGGTCTGCGCGGCGTGGGTCGTGGTGGCCGCGGTTTTGGCGTCGCTGAGCTGCTTCTGCAGGTCGTTCGTCATCTCGATGCCGAGCTGCTGCAGGTAACCGTCGCCCAGGATTGCGGGCGGCTGGCGCTCGACCGACGACGACAGCGTCTCGCCGTCGCCAGCCTGGAAGATGTTGGAGGCCAGGTCGCCGCCGCCGTCGCGACCAAACAGCTTGTCGCCCACGTGGCCCACGAAGTGGCAGCCCATGCAGTTGTTGCCGTCGGGCCCGCCAAAGGCGCCGTTGTGAATGCGACGGAGGTTGGGCCGCGGCTTGTGACCGCCGGGCGCGCTCGTGAGCCCGTTGCCGAGGCCCTCGTCGACCGTGTAGATGTGCTCGAACAGGAAGTCGCCGATCTCGAACAGCTGCGCGGCCGTGAAGCGGCCGGCGTCGATATCGGTCTGCGCGATGCGGGTGTCCGCGAAGCTCTTGGGCCCCTGGGGCGGCGGCACGCAATTGGCGCCGCTCGCGCACACGAGCGAAAGCGTGTACTGGCCGCCCGAGCGCTGCAGCCAGCTCGAGGCGACGATCAGGAACTCGCCGCTGGTCGGCAAGGTGAAGCTGGTGATGCGGGATTGGCAGCTGCCGGCGCTGTCGTCGTCGCGGGTCAGCTCGGTGCCGCGGCTGCCGCTCGAGTTGGCGGGTCCGAACAGCCACAAGAAGGTGTCGAGATTGGCAGTCCCGCTGGCCGCGCACTGCGGATTCTGCGCCAGCATCGTGATCGTCACCTGGCCGCCCTGCTGGCCCTGGAAAGTGTAGCCGTGACCGTCGCCCACCGCGAGCGAATCGGTGGAGCTGCCCCCGAACGCAACCGACCCCTTGCTCACCAGGTTGCCTGGGAAGTCGGCCTTGCCGCCCAGGACAAGTGTCGGAGGCTCGTCCTTGTTGGAGTTGATCTGAGGCGCGCACGCGGCCAGCACCAGCGCCGAAGCGAGCCCCCACTTCATGCGACCAAATGCGTTCTTCCAGGTCGACATTGTTTCAGCCCTCCCTGCAAATCCCGACCTCCCACCATACGACCGTCGATTTCGCACCTTCCCGACGGTGCCCGCGCGTGCTGCCGGTCACGCCTTCGAGTAAACGCAACGCGCCATTCGTGACGCCGCGCACGCCGGCTTAAGTGAGCGCGCGCACAAAGGAGGAAGAGCCGCGCCTCCATCTCGTATGGATGATTCGGTGGGAGGTACAGATGAGACGATGGACCGTCCTTCCGCTGCTGCTGCTTCCGCTGTCGTGCTCGAGCCTTGCTGATTCACCCTGGTCGACCGACCCACTGGCCGATCTCCATTTCCAGGTGAGCTGGCACCAGGACCAGCAGAGTGAAATCGTGAAGTGCCATTACTTCAAAGCGACCAACGACCGCACGGTCGAGATCGAGCGCCTGACGGTCGATTTCCCCACCGGCAGCCACCACGTGCATCTTTACCGCTCGGAGATCCCGGAGCCGGATGGCGTGCAGGATTGCACGGCCGGCATCGACTGGAACCGCTGGTCGCTCCTGGTGGGCGTGCAGACCAAGCCGCTCGACTGGCAGCTTCCCGCCGGGGTGACGGTTCCGATCCACCCGCACCAGCAGTTTCTCGTGCAGGTGCACTGGCTCAACACCACCGACCAGCCCATCGACCGCACGATCGACATCAACTTCCACCCGACCGCCCGCTCGATGGTCCACCTGGGCACCGCATTCGGCATTGCCAAGGATGTGCGGCTTGCGCCGGGCCACCAGAAGCAGATGGCGGGCTGGTTCCCGATGCCCGCGGGCGCGCAGATGATCGCGCTGATGGGCCATTTCCACGGCCGCGGCCGCCACTACGCGGTCGACATCCGCAAATTTGGCCAGAACACGCCGGGCCCGCTGATCTACGAGGCGCAGGACGAGCAGACCTTCGAGTTCAAGCGCTACACCGACGGGCCGGTTCTCACGCCCGGCGACGGGCTCACCTTCGAGTGCGACTACTTCAACGACACCGACGTGACCCTGACCTGGGGGCCCGATACCAAGCGGCAGGAGCACTGCAATGTGGCGGCCTACTACATCCCGGCGCCCGAGCCGCGCTTGAGCGACTTGTTCTTGACCGGCGATGTGGCCGCCATCGAGCTGCCGCCGCCGGTGCCGGCCGGGATGACCGAGATGGGGACCGTGCGGCTCAACGTGCCGGCGGGCCCGCTGGGTGTGGACGTCGACGTCGAGTCCGAGGATCCGTCGCTGCTGCAAGTGCCGCTGCCGGGTGGGATCGTGCACGTGCCGGCGTGGAGCGACAACGTGAGCTTCCCGGTCCGCGGCATGCTCCCTGCGCGGGGCGTGGGCGTGCGCGCCACCACCGGCGCCGGGTGGGCGGAAGGCCACCTGGGGGTGGCGGGTCTCGAGCTGTCGGAGGTGTACTACAAGCCCGCCAGCCCGACCGACCCGCAATGGGTCGAGATTGCCAACGTGGGCGCGATTCCGATCGATCTGTCGAAGTACAGCCTGGGCGCGGGCGAGATCGATTACACGAAAACCCGGGTCCGCCTCGGCACCACCATGCTGCCCCCGCTGGGTTGCATGGTGGTCCCGGGATCGGCGCTGCAGCCGCCGCTGGGCTTCGGTCTGGAGGTGGGCAACGGGGTGGCGCTGTTCGACCAGCCGCCCGCCAACATCACCGCCGACACGATTCCATTTGATGCGCTGGTGTACGGGCCCAACAACGCGAATGGCCTTCTGGGCCCCGACGGGTTGCCTGCCCGGGCGGTGCCTGGCACCGCGATCGGGGACTCGCTGGAGCGGGATCCGACCGGCTGGCACGAGCAGGCGCATCCGGTCGCCGGGATCTGCAGGGTCACGAATGCGCGCTGACCGCAGCCTGCGCTGGTGGGCCCTGGGCCTGCTGGCGCCGCTCGTGGGCTGCATCGAGACCAGCGGCAATCCGCCCACGCCGCCGAACTGCATGGGCGACCCGACGATGGCTGCCATCCAGGACGGCATCTTCAGCAGGAGCTGCGCGTTCGGCTCCTGCCATGCAGGAGCCAATCCGGCGGCGTCGCTGGACCTTTCGGCCGGGCATGCGTGTGCCAATCTGGTCGAGCAGAAAACCTGCGTGTTTAACAACCGGATGCGGGTCGTGCCGGGCCATCCCGAGCAGAGCTATCTCCTGAACAAGCTCAGCGGCCAGGACCTCGGCGACGATCCGGACGGCCCCTGTGCGGTCGCGGCCAACGGCCACTCGCAGCGCATGCCGCTGGGTGGGGAGCCGATGTGCCAGGGCAGAGTCGATCAGGTCCGCGCCTGGATTGCTGGCGGTGCGCGCTGCGATACCCCGCCGCCCGACGGCGGAGGCGATTCCGGAGGGGGCGGGAGCGACGGCGGGACCGACGCCGGCATCGACACCAACGTCGATCCCGATTCAATCATCGATTCGCTGGCCAGCGCGGCTTCGACCATCCACTCGGGCAGCCGCATCACCGTGCAGGCCTACCTGCGCACGCCCGCGCCCTCGCAGGGCCAGGCCATCTTCATCCAGGTGTTCGACCCGACCGCGTTGACTGCACCCGCCCAGGTGTTCGTTCCGGGCGGCGCCACCAGCGCCAGCTTCGACGTGGCCGGGCTGCGGCCGGCGCGGCCCACGCTGTTGCGGGCCCGCTCGGGTGGAGGCTGGGCCGATCTGCGGCTGGCCGTCGACGGGCTCTGGCTGGCCGAGGTGTTCTACGACGCCGTGGGCGCCGATGACGGCCTGGAGTGGGTCGAGATCATGAACACCGGCAGCGTCCCGGTCGAGCTGTCCGGCTACAGCCTGGGCGCGGGCTCGACCAACTACGTCTACACCAAGGCGCAGCTCGAGGGCACGGTGCCGCCCGGTGGATGTGCGGTCATCGGAGGGCCCTTGTCGACGGCTGCCAACGGGATGCCGCTTTTGACGCAGAGCTACAACTTCAACCCCGATCTGCCCAATGGTGGGGGCGGCAACGCAGCTGGCATTGCGCTCTTCGACGCCAGGGCGACCGACGTCGACGCGGCCACGCTGCCCATCGACGCGGTGATCTACGGAGCCGCCAACACGGGCGGCCTGCGACGGCCCGATGGCTCGGTCGGAAGCCCTGACTCGCCGGGCGCGCCTGCGGGCTCGAGCCTGCGCCGCTCGGGTCCCAGCTCGTGGGCCGTGCAGTCGCCGCTGCGGCCCAATCAGTGCCCGAATCTCTGAGTCGAAAGGCCGAAGAGTCCTGAAGCTGCTTCAGATGGCTTCGAAGATGCCGGTTCGACGCCGTGCCTTCAGCGGGCGGTCGAGCCGGCTGCGCGCCTCGAGGTGTCTGAGCCGCCTCGAGTCACCCTGCACGCGAAAAAGAGGAAGGTGGGCCAGCTCGGACACCGGGGTGGCTTGCGCGACCCCCGCCAGCGGCATGTAATCGAGCACCAGCCTGAGCTCGAGCACCGACACGGTCTCGTAGTCCGAATCGGGCTCGGGCGGGAAGTACGGGTTGTACTCGCTGGGCGGAGACGCGACGCGGATTTCGCCGCGGCAGGTCTGTTGGCCCTCGATCTGATGGGCGAAAGGAACCAGCGACACCGTCACCGTCTTGTACTTGGGCAATCGCGGCACCACGCGCTTGAGCGCCAGCGTCGCCGGAGCCTCGAACGTGACGTAGGCGAGCAGGCGGTCGTACTTGCCGGAGCCTTCGGCGCCGTGCCGGACCGCATCGAACACATAGAGCGGCTCGCCCGAGCGGCTGCGCAGCCGGTACTCCACGTGCAGATGGGTGCGCTCGACCGAAAAGCCGGCCGTCCCCTCAATCAAGTCATCACTTAGGGGGATCAACCGGGGTGAGGACATTCGGTGGACGGAACAGGTAGGTCTTCGAGCCGACCGGGCACATCCCAGCATGGCCCGCGCGATTGATCACGCCGATCTCGTCGCGCATTGCATTCTCGGTCATCGGAGTGCCTTTGTAGGCTCCGGTGCCCATCGTCTGCGCCTCTTCGAGATTCGAGCCCATTTCCTTCGGGTCGTCGTACGGGAGACTCGTGCCCTTCATGAAATGAATGACATGAAGGAGCTCGTGGCCCAGGTACAGGGGCCTGGGAAGGTGCGTCACAGCGCCGCCGCCATCAGGCATGCACGCGAGCCGGCAGCGCGGGGAGACGCCGACGAGCAAATGATCCGCGGGCACCCCGGTTCCAGGCTTGGTTACGATCAGCCGATCCGGAACGTCCGGACTGGGCTTGACCTCGGTGGGGAAGGCCTGGGCGTCCAGCTGATCATCCGCTGCTTTGGCTTCCTCCTTAGATAGGCCCTTGATCGCCTTCTTGGTACCCTCCAGGTCTGTGACCTTGACCGGAACGGCTTGCGCGGAATCACAGCCCTTGGTTTCCTCCAGAAGCGTGATCCGCCCGTCCTTTCTGAGATTCGGATCGTCGATGGCCTCGAGGATCTTACGCCCGGTCGGAATCTTCTTGAGCTGGTCGAGCTCCGACGTCGTGTGGGCGATGAACTCTTTCGAGCCGACGATTCGGATGCCCTTGCCATAATGGGCCACCCCCTCCCACCAATCCGAGAGATCGCTCATCAGGTTGCCGAAGAGCTGATTCTCCTCGCCCACGAGAACCGTCTTTGCGACCTGGTTGACAATCTTGCAGCCGCAGGTCGCCTTGTCGGTCATGCGCGCCATGGGCTTGCCGTAGACGAGGACCTTCTGGCAGCCCTTGCCGATCTTGGTGCGGCCGTGGACGCGGCACGAATGGGGGGCGGTCACGTAGGAGATGGGGCGGTTCTCGACCAGGACGGTATCCTTCTCTACACCAACGATCCCCTTTCGCTGTGTTCGGCTTCCGATGGGGGCCGCAGGTTGTCCGCCCATTCCCTACTCCTGCGCGGTTTCTCACAGTGTACAGAATGTGCCGAGGCTCGTCAATCCCCGGTGACTTGCTGTATCTATCGGTAATTCTTCCGATACGAGAGGGCCGGCTCGCTCAGGCCGATTTTGCCTCGTGGGGAGCCGGCTCGGCGGCCGCGGACGCAGCCGCATCCGCAGCCGGCGCATGGCCGAGCTGCTGGTCTAGGAGCGCGACTGCAATCGCGAGCGCTTTGCGCGCCCGCTCGGCCAGGCGGCTGTCGCTCTGGATCTTCTCGACCGCCTGGCGCAGGTCGTTTTGCAGACCCGCCACCTTCTGCTCCAGCTCGGCGATCGTGGTCCGATGCGCGAGCAGGTTGGCCTCGAGCGTCGCCACCTCAGCTTCACGCTGCCGGAGCTGGTCGGTCAGCGCCGCAATCTCGGCCGCATGCTTGCCCCTGAGCTCGTCCAGCTCGGCGGCGTGGCGCTGCTTCATGCCCAGCTTGAGATCGCGGAACGATTCCTCCTGCTCGGACAGCTGCTTCTCATGCTCGTGCAGAAGCTGCTTGATGCGAGCGTCGTAGCGATCGGCCTGCTGCCTGAGCTCGGTGGCATGGCGATCCCGGAGCTCGTCGAGCTCCTCCTGGTGCCGCTCGGCGGCCGTGGCCATGCGCTCTTCGCCGGTTTCACGCTCGGTGGCGAGCGCAAGCTCGTGCTCGCGCTCGATGCGCGTGATCTCGCCGCGATGCTCGTCGGCGCTGCGCTCCAGATCCGCGCGGTGCTGAGCCGCCTGCGCGCCGAGGTCACCCTGTCGCTTCTGCTCGGCCTGCTCGAGGTCGCGCACGCGCCGCGCCTCCTGCGCGAAAAGCTCGTCCTGCGCCTGCTTGCGCGCCTCCGCCAGCGTCCGCTCGCCTTGCGCGACCAGCTGGGCGCGCGCCTCGGCCTCGGCCTGCCGCAAAGCCGCCATTTCGGCGGCGTGCGCCTCACGCAGCGCAGCCTGCGCCGCCTCGTGCTCGGCCTGCGCGGCTGCGAGCGCCTGCCGGCTCCGCTCGCGCTCCTCGACTAGCTCCTGGCGCGCTCCCGCCAGCGTGCTCTGGAGCCCCTCGATGTCGCGCCCCAGCCCCGCGATGTGCTCCTTGGACTCCAGGATCTTCTGCTCGAGCCCGACGATGGAATCCTCGAGCGCGCTCGCTTTGCGCTCGACCGCGAGCGTGTCCTGCTTGCGGTCCAGGATCTGCCGCTCGCGGGCGCCCAGCTCTTCCTTCAGATCCAGGATCTGCTTGTCGCGCTGGTTCACGCGCTGGCGCAGCTCCAGAAGCTCGTGCTCGCGCTCGAATGAGGCTTTGGCCGCGCGCGCTTCCGCGCGCTCGCGCTCCAGCTCGGCCTGCTCGGCGTCCAGCTGCTGGCGCTGTTCGGCCAGCGCCTGCTCCTTTTCGGCCAGCGCCCCGCGCAGCTCCGCCAGCTCGACCGCCAATTGGTCGCGCTCCTCGGCTAGCCCGAGCGCCCAGTCCTGGACCTCGGCCTGCGAGGTCTGCTTGAGCGCGGCCAGCTCCTGCTCGCGCTCGACCAGCTCCTGCCTTACGTGTGCCAGCTCGCGGGCGTGCACTTCGGCCGCCTCGGCGCTTTGCGGATGGGCCAGCAGCCGGTCGCGCTCCTGCGCCAGCTCCTGCGCCCACTTCTCGAGCCGGGCGGTGACCGCGTCATGGGCCAAGATCTGCTGGTCCCGATCGGCCACTTTCTTGCGCAGCTCGGTCAGCTCTCGCTCCAGATCGGTTTTTTCCAGGCTGGCGCGGCGGCGCAGATCGGCAATTTCCTGGCGTGCCCGATCGCGTTCGGCCTCGGCCTTCTGCGCGCGCTCGACCAGCTCGGCCTTCTGGGCTCCGCCGCCGTCGCCGCGCTTTTGCAGGGCCTCGCGCAGGGTCGCCAGCTCGCGCTTCTTGCGCCACTCGCGTTCTTCCGGGCTTTCGGGCTCCGGCCGCGGCGGGGGCACACCGAGCGTGAAGGTCGACCGGCTGGCGCCGACCGGCACCGGCTCGGAGACCGGCGTTACGTCCTCCGCCACCGGCTCCAGGGCCGTATCATCGAGCAGGATCTCGTCGACCTCTTCGCTCGCGCTGGCCGCGGTCATCATGCCGCCCAGGCCCAGCAGCGAGTCCATCTGCTTCATCAGCTCCTCGAACGCCACCGGCTTGCGCAGCACCGCGTCCGGATGCGCGCCAAATCGGCTGCGCAACCGGCCCGTCCGCTCCTCCTTCTCCGACACCACAATGACGGGCGTGGCCTTGCGCTTCTTCTTGACCTGTTTGCAGATTGTGTCGCCGACCGTCGGCTCGACGTCGAGCAGGACCAGATCCGGCATCGGATCGCCGACTCGCTCAAGCGCCGCCTGGCCGTCTCCCAGCACGTCTACCGCCAGACCGCAGCGCTCCAGCACTCCGCGTAAGCGTGCCGCCAGCGCTCCGTTGGGCTCAACAATCAGAACACGTCGTTCGGCCATCTACCCCCCGGACAATCTATCCGCGCATTCTAGTTTAACCCGCCAATGCCGCGCGCGTCCAGCGGGTCCTTCATGGTATACACGGGACACCATCCAGACATGATCGAGACCGACTATCTCGTGGTCGGCAGCGGTATTGCCGGGCTTTCGTTCGCGTTGCAGGTCAGTGACCACGGGGGGCGGGTCGCGATCGTGACCAAACGCGCACCCGAGGAGTCGAATACCAATTATGCCCAGGGCGGCATCGCGTCGGTGCTCGATCCGCAGGATAGCTTCGACGCCCACATTGCCGACACCCTGCGTGTGGGCGACGGCTTGTGCCATCGAGATATCGTTGAGATTGCGGTGCATGAGGGCCCGGCTCGCATTCGGGAGCTCATCGATCGCTTTGGCGTCGAGTTCGACCGGGACGAACGGGGCCGGCTCGACTTGGGGCGCGAGGGCGGCCACTCGGCGCGCCGGGTGGCCCACGCCAAGGACCTGACCGGGCGCGCGCTCGAGCGCGCCCTCCTTGCCGCCGCCGCCGAGCGGGCCGATCGCATCACGATCCTGCGCGACCACATGTGTGTGGATCTGCTCACGATGGCCAAATATGGGGGCCCCGACGCCGTGTTCGGCGCCTACGTGCTCGATCAGCGGAGCGGCCAGGTCCACTTGGTGACGGCGCGTGCCACCGTGCTGGCCGCCGGCGGCTGCGGCAAGGTTTACCTTTACACCTCCAACCCCGACGTCGCGACCGGCGACGGCGTGGCGGTGGCCTATCGGGTGGGCGCGCAGGTGGCCAACATGGAATTCATCCAGTTCCATCCTACCTGCCTGTTTCACCCGCGCGCCAAGTCGTTCCTGATCAGCGAGGCACTGCGCGGCGAAGGTGGGATTCTGAAGCTCAAGAACGGCACCCCGTTCATGGAGCAGTACGACCAGCGAGGCTCGCTGGCCACACGCGACGTGGTCGCACGCGCGATCGACGCCGAGCTCAAGCGCACCGGCGACGACTACGTGGTGCTCGACATGACGCACCTGGATCCCGATTTTCTGGTGCGGCGCTTCCCCAACATCCACGCGCGCTGTCTCGAGTACGGCATCGACATGCGCACGCAGCCCATCCCGGTCGTGCCGGCCGCCCACTATCAGTGCGGCGGCATCCTGACCGACGCGGCCGGCCGCTCGAGCGTGCGCAACCTGTACGCGATTGGCGAGGTGGCGTGCACGGGGCTGCACGGCGCCTGCCGGCTGGCCTCGAACTCGCTGCTGGAGGCGGTCGTGTTCGCGCGGCGGGCGGCGCTGGACGCGCTGGCGGCCGAGGGCGTGCGGCCGCCCTCCATCGCGCCCTGGGCCGCCGGCGCGGCCGCGCCCTCGGACGAAGCGGTCGTGATCACGCAGAACTGGGACGAGATCCGGCGCCTGATGTGGAATTACGTCGGCATCGTGCGCACCGACAAGCGGCTCGAGCGGGCGCGCCGACGCATCGAGCTGATCCGCGAGGAGATCCGCGAATACTACTGGAACTTCTTGGTCACCGGCGACCTGCTGGAGCTGCGCAACCTGGCGCTGGTGGCGCATCTGGTCATCGAGAGCGCGCGGCGCCGTCCGGAGTCGCGCGGCCTGCACTACAACGCCGATCATCCGGCCCACGACGAGCGCTTGCAGCGCGATACGGTCCTGCGCCGCGGCGACGGCCCGCCCGCGGCATGAGACGAGCCGAGGGGCCCCGCGCAACCGACGATCCCGTTTCCCGCCTGGCCAAACGGGTGCGTGGGGCGAGGCGAGTCTGGAGCGGCGATCTCGGCGGCGAAGCGAAAGCGGAGCCGCATGGTGGGCATCATCCAAGACGAGTCTGGGCCGGCCTCTCGGTGGCCGCGTTCCTCCTCGGCTGCGCGACCCGCGCGCAAACCCCCGAGGAGGCCGTGCGCGCCTACGTGCGCGCGGTCGAGCGGAACGATCCGGTGGCGGCCTACGTTCTCCTGTCAGCCGAGGCGCGCCGGGAGGTTTCGCGCGATCAATTCGCGGCGCGCTGGCGGGACAACCGCGAAGCTGCGCGTGCCGACCTGACCGCGCTGCGCGAGGGCGCGGCCCGCGGCGCGACCGAGGAAGCGCGCGTGGTCTACGGCGAGGGCCTGTTTGCGCCTCTGGTGCTCGACCAGCCACCCGCCCCGGCGGGCTGGCACCTTTCCGACGTGCCGACGCCACGCAGCCCGCACGCCGCCACGCCCGAGGAGGCGTTGCGCGGTTTCCTGCGCGCCATCGAGGGCCGCGACTGGGAGGCCATCGGGAAGCTGGTGGCCCCGTCGACGCGCGAGGCGGTCGAGCGCGAGCTGCGCGAGCGCACCGGCCTTTTGCGCGACGCCAAGCGGGTCGAGGTCTCGGGCGACAAGGCCCGGGTGCGCTTCGGTCGGTTCGAGCTGGACCTCGAGCGCAGCGCGAGCGGCGAGTGGCGCGTGGCGGGCATCAAGTAGGACGCCATGCCGGAGCGGCCCGACCTCGAGTATGTGGTGCCGATCCTGGATCAGGAGCTGCGCGGACGCGTCATCACCGAGCTGCGCGTGCAGAAACCGGTCGTGCTGCGGGTGGCCGTGCCAGGCACGCCGCGCGAGCTCCTGGTCGGACGCAAGCTTAAGAAGGTGTCACGGCGGGCCCATTTCGTCCTCTTCGGCCTGTCGGGCCCGCTCGAGATGGTGGTCTCGCCCATGCTGGCCGGCCGGTTCGCGCTGGCCGACGCGGGCGCGCGCGCCCCGGCGGATCTCGCGCTCGCGCTCGCCCTCGCGGACGGCCGCGAGCTGCGCTACCGGGACGACGTGCAGATGGGCAAGGTCTACCTGATCCCGCGCGGCGCTTGGGATAAGGTGCCGGGGCTCGCGCACATCGGGATCGACGTGCTGGGCCCAGACTTCTCGCGCGACGCCTTCCGTGCGCTCGCGCGCAAGCGGCGCGACCAGGTCAAGCTCTTCCTCATGGACAAGAGCGCGCTCGACGCGCTGGGCAACGCCTACGCCGACGAGGTGCTGTGGGCCGCGCGCCTGCACCCGAAAGCGCGCGTGCGCGCGCTTGCGGATGACGATCTGGATCGGCTGCACGACGCCATCGTGCAGGTGCTCACGGAGGCGCGCGCAACCATCGCGGAGCGCCGGCCCGCGCTCGACGAGAAGCTGCGCGACTTCCTCAAGGTGCGCAACCGCCACGGCCAGCCCTGCCCCCGCTGCGGCGACAAGATCCGCCGCGCCGGTGTGCTGGGCCACGACGCCTTCTTCTGCCCGCGCTGCCAGGTGGCGCCCGGCCGGGCCTCGATCGTCGACTGGCGCCGCACCTGACCACTTACGGCCGCTCAGCCATCCCACTGCATCTTGGCGATCAGCTTGCGCATGAAGCTCTCGATGTTCTGCCGGATGTTGGGGTCGGGGCAGTGCGGAAGCGCGCGCCGCCAGGTCTCGATCGCGCGCGCCGAGAAGCCCTTCTTGTAATACAGGTAGGCCAGCCGCGACAGTGCCGGGAAATAGTCGGGCTTGAGGTTGACCGTCGACTCGTACTCGTCGATGGCTTCGTAGATCTCGTTCTTGCGCTGCAGGAGGTTCGCGAGCACGAAGTGGTGCCGCGTCGACAGCGGATCGACCTGCAGCCCGCTGCGCAGGAGCGCGATCGCCTGATCGATCTCACCGCGCCGGTACAGCTCGAGCGCGCGGTCGAACGAGTCGTCCCGGGCCGGTCGCGCGGGCCCGCTCACGCGGGCGCCCAGCAGCGTCTCCACCGAGCGCATGAGCCGGTCGGTGGCGATGGGTTTCTCGAAATAGGCATCGGCCGAGTACTTGGTCAGAAGCTCTTCGGTCACGCGCGCGCTATCGATGACCGCGCTGGTGAGGATGACTGGGATGTGCTGGTATTTGTAGCTGCGCTTGATGCTGCGGCAGATCTGGAAGCCGTTGATCTCGGGCAGCATGACGTCGATGACGACCAGGTCGGGCGGCGAGGATTTGAGCCGTTTGACCGCCTCCATGCCGCTGGCCGCGGTTTCGCAGGTGTAGGTGGCCTGCTCGAGCAGCTTGACCAGGAGGTGCCGGGTCGCGAAGTCGTCGTCGACGATCAAGATCTTGGGCGGACCCTCGCGGGTGACGCGGGCGCCGCTCCGGCCCGAGTGCGTGGCCGGCGCCGACTCGTCGTCGTCGCCCTCGAGCGTGTCGCTGCCCTCTTCCTCCAAAAGGCCCGCGCTCGCCTCCTCGATGGCCCAGTCCAGTGAGGTCCCCGGTGCGCGCGGAGTCTCGGTGCGTACCGGCGGCTTGGGCGGCTCGTCGATCTTTCGGGCCGGCAAAGGCCCCGTGGACTGTAACAAGTCGCCCGGTAGCTCGTCGACGTCCGAGACCACCCACATCACGCCCGCCGGCTCCCGCAGCTCACCGGGCAGCGCGCGCGTGCCGTACCAGTATTCGCCGCCGCGCTCGCGAATGGCGTAGCAGCCTCGGATCGCGCGCGCCACGCTGACCCGCAGCGCGATGTGCGGCACCACCACCTTACCTTTCAAAAACTGGATCTCGTTCAGCGGCTCTGCCTTGTGCGGATCCTCGGTCGCCACGAACACGCGCCCCTCGTCCTCGCGCACCGGGAGCACGCCCGCGCGCAGCGCCAGCTCGTAGGGCACATCCGCAATCACGTCGAGCCGGATGATGCTGCGCTCGAGCACCAGCCCGGGCACCCCGCGCTGCTTGGACAGCACGCGCGCCAGCGCCTCCTCGTCGGCGTGCCCGAGCACGTAGCAGAGCGACGCCACCGGCAGCGAGTGCCGCTGCTGAGCCAGCACGTCGCTCAAGCGGGTCTCGTCGAGCACGCCCGCCTGCACGAGCATCTTGCCCAGCGGGTCGAGATGTTTCTTCACGCCTGGCGCCTCAATGGACGGCTCATGCCGAGCCGAGAATATCACATTAGGACAATTGACCCCCAACCCGGCAACTTCTTCAGTCACTGTGCATGTCTCTTCAACAATGCTGTAAAGGTTCACGGTTTCGGTTGCTTAGAGGGGGCGATCCCCTGTCTGCACAGGCCTCCACTGCGCCGTCTTGTCACGATCAAAAGGCTGTGTGGGATCGGGTAGTTTCGAAATATCTATTTGTTTTTCTTCTGATTTGATCTATATTTGAAGTATGTGGCACCGGGTTTGCTTGCCAAACAACCGCTCGGGGGTTTCTGACCTGGGCGCGGAGGCATATCGATCATGATGGATTTTCAGGTTGGAGACAAAGCGGTCTATCCGGCGCAGGGAGTGGCCGAGATCATAGGCATCGACGAGAAGGAGATCAGCGGCAAGATCCACCGCTTTTACGTGCTCCGCATCTTGGACAGCGACATGCGCATCCTGGTGCCGGTGGACAAGGCCCAACAGGTCGGCCTGCGCGAGGTGGCAAGCGCGGATGAGATCAGCGAAGTGATGGATATCCTTCGTGAAAAAGACGTCCACATCGACAAGCAGACGTGGAATCGCCGGTATCGCGGGTTCATGGAAAAAATCAAGACCGGCTCCTTGTTCGAGGTCGCCGAGGTGTTCCGCGACCTGTACCGGCTCAAGGAACAAAAGACACTTTCGTTCGGCGAGCGCCGCATGCTCGACACGGCCAAGAACCTGATCGTGAAGGAGCTCTCGGTCGCCAAGAACACCACCGAAGTCAAGGTCGAGAAAGAGCTCGAGCGCATCTTCTCCTGCTGATTCTTGCTTTCCCGCAGTAAAATCCACA
>DATFWX010000262.1:0-3713 GCA_035258845.1 Polyangia bacterium
GTCGGCCGGCCGGCCGCCGCGGCGTTGCCAGCTCATGCGCGCCCTCAGGCCGGCGCCACCGGGTCCCATGCCCCGGCGCCGCAGCCCGCACCAGAGCAACCCGCCCACGAGCGCCAAGCCTGCCGCCGCCATCAGCCAGCGTCTGCGCACCCGGGGACGGTAAGTCGGGCCGCGCCGGCCCGTCAAGGCGGGCCCGCCGGCGCGCCCGAAGCTCAGAGCGACGAGATGGCCCGCGCGGGCTGCGGGGTCGCCTCCGCCCCCGCCTCGGTCGCGGTCTCGCCCCTGACTGCCGCGGCGCGGCGCTCCTCGCGTGGGGCCGCGTGTGCGGTCGCGCCGCCCAGCGCGTAGCCCTGCTCGCCGTGCAGGTTCAGGTCGAGGCCTTCCCACTCCGCCTCTTCGTCCACGCGCAGTCCCACCAGCTTGTCGACCAGCTTGACCAGCAGGAAGGTGACGCCGCCCGCGTAAGCAACCGCCGCAAAGGTGGCCAACGCCTGCGTGCCCAGCTGGGCCCAGTTGCCGGCCAGGACGCCATCGGCGCCGGCCGGATTCCACAGCTTGGCCGCAAACACGCCGGTTAGCAGGGCGCCCGCCGCGCCGCCCACGCCATGCACACCGAACGCATCAAGCGTGTCGTCGTAGCCCAGCCGGCTCTTGAGCAGGACGCCGCCGTAGCACAGAACGCCGGCCAGAAGCCCGATCCAGATGGCGGCCCGCGGCGAAACGAAGCCGGCCGCCGGTGTGATCGCGACCAGGCCCGCCACCAGCCCGGACGCGAACCCGAGCGCGTTGGGCTTGCCCAGGCGCGCCCACTCGATGCCGGTCCAGGCCAGCGCGCCCGCGCCGGCCGCGATCTGGGAATTGACCAGCGCCAGCACGGCCAGCCCACTCGCGCCCAGCGCGCTGCCCGCGTTGAACCCGAACCAGCCGAACCACAGCAGGCCGGCGCCGAGAGCGGTCATGGTCAGGTTGTGCGGCACGTGCTTCTCGCGCGGAAAGCCCATGCGCTTGCCCAGCAGCAGGGCGAACACGAGCGCCGACACGCCCGAGCTGACATGAACCACGGTCCCGCCCGCGAAGTCGAGCGCGCCCCGCCGGGCCAGCCAGCCGCCCTCGCCCCACACCCAGTGTGCGAGCGGATCGTAGACCAGGGTCGACCAGAGCAGCGTGAACAGCGCATAGGCCGAAAACTTGAGCCGCTCGGCGAACGCGCCCGAGATGAGCGCGGGCGTGATGATCGCGAACATGAGCTGATAGGCCATGAACAGAAGATGCGGCACCGTCTGTCCGGCGCGCGGATCCAGACCCACGCCCCGCAGAAGGGCATGATTGAGCCCGCCGATGACGCCGCCGTGGTCGGCCCCGAACGCGAGCGAGTAGCCGATGAGCACCCACTGCAGGGTGACCAGCCCGAGCGCGAAGAAGCTGTGCATGAACGTCGACAGCACGTTCTTGGTGCGCACCATGCCGCCGTAGAACAGCGCCAGGCCGGGCGTCATCAGCAGCACCAGCGCGGTCGAGACCAGGAGCCAAGCGGTGTCTCCGGAATCGATCTTCATGCGGTCCAGGCTAGGGGGCGCCTGGGCATGCTGTAAAGCTGGAGATGACGCGGTCGGGTCGAATTAGCGGGCCCGAAACGGTTCGGAAACGGTCAGGAAACACGCCCGCGGTGGACAGCGGATCATGCTGCGCCGCGCTTGCGCTGCAGCTCCGTCAGGAGCACGAGCACCTCGTCGAGATGCCGCGAGATCTGGAACTCGTGATGAAACACGCCGCGCACGATGCCCTCGTGATCGATCACGAACGTGATGCGCTTGTTGATGCCGAGCAGCGGGCGCAGCACGCCGTAGAGCGCGCTCACCAGACGCTGCTGGTCGGCCAGCAGGGGGAACGTGACGCGGGTTTTGGTTGCGAAATCGCACTGCGTTTTCTCGTCATCGACCGAGACCCCGATGACCTCGCCGTGAAGCTTCTGGATGTCGGGATATGCGTCGCGGAACCGCGCCGCCTCCTTGGTTCAACCCGGGGTGAACGCCTTGGGAAAGAAGTACAGCACCAGGTTGCGGCCGCGCTGCTCGCTCAGGCGGAACACGTTGCCGGTGGTCAGCTTGGCGGTGAAGTCAGGCGCTCGGTCTCCTACCCGGACCATCGTGCAGAGTGTAGCTCGACGAGCCGCCGCCCGCGAGACGCTTGTATTCTTTTTTTCGATTTGATAGTAAGATAATTGGGGGTTTTCGCACGAGGTCTCACCCAAGCGCCCGCCCAGCGAGGCGGCGCCATTCAGGAGCGGCACGGATGCCCGATGTCATGTATCCGGAGGAGCAGCAGCAGATCCAAACGATCTGCCAGCGCCTGGCCAAGGATTCCAATGCCAAGGCGGTCCTCCTGATCGCCAAGGACGGACAGACCATCGCCGACGCCGGCGAGACCGGGCATCTGGACGTGACCTCGCTGGCTTCGCTGACCGCGGGCAACGTGGCCGCGACCGGCGGGATTTCCAAGCTGCTGGCGGAGAAGGAGTTCACCAGCCAGTACCACGAGGGCGAGCGCACGCACATCCACATCTCGCTCGTCCACCAGCGTGCGATCCTGGTCGTGCTGTTCGATGAGCGATCGTCGTTGGGCCTGGTGCGGCTCCGGGTCAAGAAGGCCGCCGATGAGCTGGGTCGGATCTTCGACGCGGTCAACCGGAAGGCGCAGAGTCATCAGGCGCCCTCGATCTTTTCGGAGATCACCGACGACGATATCGACAACCTGTTCAACGACTGATGTCCTTCATCAACTACAGCTCCCGGGAGATCAACTGCAAAATCGTCTATTACGGCCCGGGGCTGTGCGGCAAGACCACAAACCTCCAATACATCTACGCAAAAACCAATCCGGAGGCCAAGGGCAAGATGATCTCGCTCGCGACCGAGACCGAGCGCACCTTGTTCTTCGACTTCCTGCCGCTCTCGCTGGGCGAGATCCGCGGCTTTCGCACCCGTTTTCACCTGTACACGGTGCCGGGTCAGGTGTTCTACGACGCCAGCCGCAAGCTGATCCTGAAAGGGGTCGACGGGGTCGTGTTCGTCGCTGATTCGCAGATCGAGCGCATGGAGGCCAACATCGAGTCGCTCGACAATTTGCGGGTCAACCTGGCCGAGCAGGGCTACAACCTCGACCGGCTGCCCTACGTGGTGCAGTACAACAAGCGCGACCTGCCCAACGCGGCCCCGCTCGAGCAGCTCAAGACCTTGCTCAATCCGACCCGGGCACCCGAGTTCGAGGCGGTCGCGACCACCGGTTTCGGCGTGTTCGATACCCTTAAGGCGGTCGCCAAGCTGGTCCTGACCGAGCTGCGGCGGGGCGGCTGACCGGGCCCGCGGGCGGCGCCGGCAACGCTTTACCAGCGTCGCGGAAACCGGTAAAATAATTGCTCTGTGAGCCTCTCGAGCCCTCGCTTCCGGAGCGACCTGGACGCGCATCGCGGTGAGCTGGAGGGCATCGCCTACTACGACGTCACCGATCGCGCGACCGGCAGCACGTTCCGGATGTACGAGGTCGAGTACCTGGTGGCGCGGGAGCTCGATGGCCGCGCGCTCGACGCGGTGGCGACCGGGGTGGTCGAGCGGCTGGGCGTGCAGACCAGCGCCGAGGAGCTCGCGCAGTACGCAGCCAAGCTGGGCGAGCTCGGGTTTTTGGAGCAGAGTGAGCTGGCGGGAGACGTGCACGAC
>DATFWX010000263.1:0-7290 GCA_035258845.1 Polyangia bacterium
GATCCCGGCGGTGGCCCAGGCGCGCGTCGACCACCTCGAGGCCCGCCGGCAGCGGATCGACCAGCGCGACCCGGTAGCGCTCCTCGGGCGCAAACACGGTCAGGCGCACCTTGACCGTCTGTCCCACCCTGAGCCTTTCGACCCGCTGGCCGGTCTGCGGATCGACCATCTCGCGCGAAACCTCGAAGCCGCGCGCGAGCGGGGTCAGCGCTTCGGGCTTGGGCGCGTAACGCAGCCGGCAGGCGTAAAAGACCGGCTTCCCGTCGGCGCGCACCTTCAGCTCGCCATGCGCGGCGTCGAGCGGCACGGTCAGGCGCCGGAGCGCCCGCGGCTGAACCCGGCCCTGGTACAGCCGGCGCCCGCCCAGCGACACTTCGATCGGCACCTCTTCGGTCGCCCGCCGCTTCGCGTAAGCCGATAGCGTGGTCAGGCTATAGAAGTTGTCCTGTGTGTTCGACCAGCGGCCACCCTGGCGCGATGCCAGAAGGCCCCGCACCAGCGGCTCCACCATGGCATGATCGGGCGCCGCCTCGAGCAGAGCCATGAGAGTGAGCGCGCTCGAGCGCACATCGCTCGAGAAGTAGAAGGCCAGCTTGTCGCCCATCGGCTCGGGCAGCAGCACCCCATCGCCTTTGGCCCGCGCGTCGGCCGTGATCTCGCCCAGCAGGGTGCGCAGGAGCTGCGGGTCGCCGCCGCCATGGGCGAGCGCGCGCGCCAGGAAGGCCTTGCCGTAGCGGGGCAATCGGGCTCGCTCGGCGTACAGCTTGGCGGCCGCGCCCGGCTCGGGCTGGTCCCACACCGAAAGCACGTACAGGGCAAACGCGCGCGAGCCCTCCTCGCCGGCGACTTCCTGGTGATAGGGCGCGCGCAGCTCGCCCGAGATGACGGCCGCGCGCAGGGAGCGCAGGCCGCGCTCCACGGGCTCCTTGGGCACCGCGTAGCCGGCCTGCCGGGCCAACGCGAGCCCGTACAGCGCGAGCGCGGTCAGATGGTTCTCGGGCGGGCCGCCCGGCCACAGCGCGAACGCGCCCGAGTCGGTCTGGTGACGCACGATCTTGGCCACGCCGGCCTCGATGAACTCGCGCATGCGCGTGCCCGCAAGGTCATCGATCGCGAGCGAGCTGGCCAGGTCACTGACTGCAACCAGCGGGACCACACGGGTCACCGTCTGCTCCAGTCAACCATAGGGGTATTCGATGAGGAAGCGCAGGCCCTCGGTGGTGCCGGCCAGGCCCGAGCCATCGAGCGTGACGTCGAGCTCGCCCTGGCCCGGCATGGCGGTCGCGGGCGTCACAACCGAAGCCGTGGTGGCGGTGCGCGTCGAGCCCTCTGCTACCGTCAGCGTCTCCATCGGGGTCGGACGCTCGACCGGGATGGTCACTTCGACCGCATCGCGCTCGCTGCCCAGGGCGGAGCGGAAGCGGAAGCTGGCGCGCCCGATCTCGCCCGCATGCGCCTCGAAGCTGACTGGAATGCGCGCGCCCTTGGGCACCTCGACCGTGCGCCGGGTGGGGCCGACCAGAGCGATGCCCTTGCCCGAAGCCTCGACGGTGACGCGGCCGGCTGCCGGCGTGTCGTTCTCGACCACCACGCCGATGCGCGCGCTGTCCCCGACCGTCAAGAAACGCGGCAGCACGGGGTGCAGCGCAAACGGCTTGGCGACCCGGAATTGCGCGTCCGCGGAGCCGAAGCGGTCGCCCCCGGCGTCGGCCGCGACCGCCATCAACCGGAACGCAGTGAGCTGGTCGGGCGCCACGAAGCTGACCTCAACGTTTCCGCTCGGGTCGGTCGTGAGCGCGGGATGCCAGTACGCGGTGGGCAGGAATTTGGAGCGCACCTTGCCGCCCTGTGCATCCTCGGCCCCCCCGTCCCCCACGCCGCCGTCGTCGTCCTCGTCGGGCTCGACCCGGTGCGCGAAGCGCTCGTACGAGGTCGAGGTCTCGACCGAAAGCCCCCAGGGCGCATAGAACACGCTGAGCGGGTCCGGCGTCTTGTAGGCGACCAGGGACAGAACACCCTCGTCCGCGGCCGCAAGCGCGATCTCGGAGCGCACGGGCGCCCCGGCGGCGTCGGCCACGTGCAGCTTGACCTGCACCCGATCGCCGGGCCGGTAGACCGGCCGGTCGGCCGCGACCGTGATGCGAAGCTTCTTCGAATCGGGCACTACCTTGAGCGTGGCCAGCCCGAGCTTGAAGCGCGGCCGCTCCTTGTCGCCCTTGCCGGTGCGGCCCTTGATGAGAGCCACCGACACATAGACGTTGGGCAGGTCGCGATCGCCGAGCGGGATGTCGATGGCCTGCGCGGCCCCGCGCAGGTCGTAGACGCGCCGGGTGACCACGGTGCCGCGCTCGGTCGTGACCAGGGCCGTGCCCTGGTAGGGCGCCTGCACCAAAAGATGCGCGGTCTCGCCGGGCTTGTAGCTGGCCTTATCGGCGATCAGATTCAGGTGGGTGGAATCGTCCTGGCGCCAGGACGCGTCGCCGCCGCCCCAGACATAGATCGAGCTGGAGGCGCGGGCGAGCTTGCCCTGGTCGTCCTTGACGCTGGCCGCAATCACGACCTCACCCGGCCGGTCGACCACGAACTCGGTCTCGGCAAAGCTACCCGCCGCCGCCACGTCGATGGTGCGTCGGGTGAGCGCCTGATCCTTGGGCTCGCACCGGTAGTGCGCCATCCAGTTGCACTCCCAGGTGCGCAGCCGCAGGCTCACCTCGACGCCCGAGGCCGCCACCCGCTTGCCTTCGCTGTCGGTGACCGCCAGTGCCACCCGGAACGGTTGGCCTTTCTCGGCCAGCCACGGGCTCTTGACCCCGACGTAGACGGCCGACCGATGCGCGGGCACCACCAGCTCGGTCTGTCGCGCCTGCCCGGTCTCATCGGCCACGGAAGCCTCGACCAGGTAGTCCTGGGGGCCCCGGGTGTCCTTGGCGTCGAGCGGCAGCTTGATGCGGAAGTTGCCGCCGCCGTCGGTGGCGCCGTCGTCGTCGTGCACCAGCTCCGAGCGCGACGACGTCTCGAACCCCCAGATGCCCTGATCCTCGAGCGCGATGCGGTCGAAGAACGTGAAAGGCTCGAGCTCGCCGCCCCAGCGCATGAAGCGGTCGCGCCGTCGAACCGAGTAGTGCAGCTTGGCGTCCTTGAGCGCGGCGCCATAGAAATAGGCCGCGTGCCCATCGACGATCAGAGTGTCGCCGATGAGGTAGGACGGCTTGCGCGGGTGCAGCTCGACCTGGAACGAGGCCGGCCGGAACTCCTCGATCGAGAAGTTGACCAGGAACGGCTGGTCGCGCAGGCGCGCCTCGATGCGGTAATCGCCCAGCCGCGCTTCCCGTGCCGTCGGCAGATCGAGCGCGAAGCCGCCGAAGGCGCCGGTCTTGACGTCTTTCTCGAGCAGCCCGTCGCCGCGCGGATCGATCACCTTGACGTGCACCTTCTCGCCGGCGGGTACGCGCAGGGACTGGCCGGATTGGAGCGTGCGCACCAGGCCCTTGATGTGCACGACGTCGCCGGGCCGGTACAGGCCGCGGTCGGTCTCGAGAAAACCACGCACCCGGGTCGAACCGGGTGTGCGATCGGGCTGCACGCCGAACGACCAGGCCGCGGTGCCGGGCTGCCAGCGGTCGGCCAGAAAGGCAAAGTCGTCGGCGGTCGACACGAGCACGTACAGCTGGCCGCCCGCGTCCCAGTCGCCATGCCAGCCCACGTCGTCCCGCTCTTCTTCCTCCTCCTCTTGCGTCCGCGGGCCCCGCCGTGGCGGCGCGGGCTGGAGCTTGTCACGGCCTGGCGTCACGGCCAGCCCGCCCTCGCCGGTCTGGCCGCTCCAGCGCACTCGGTTTTTGGGGTCGCGAATCACGACCTGCGCTCCCACGACCGGCTTGCCGGTCGAAAGCTGCGTGACCCAGATCAGGCCCTGCGCGGGTGCCAGCTTGGCGGTCAGGCCGAGGTCGGTCACGTTCGCGATCGCCTTGTGCAGGGTGCGCCGGCCCTCCTCGATCTCGGAGCCCACCGCGTCCAGGTAGAACACCCCGCGCGGCCGGGCCGCGTTGCCGGTCAGCGCTCCCAGGTGCAGCGTGCCCTCGTTCCAGCGGTTGCGCCGGCCCGGGGTTTTCAGATGATGCGCGCGCACGGCTAGAGCGAGCTTCTCGAAATCGGGCGCGTCGGTGCCCGGGTAGAGCGAGACTCCGGACAGGAACGGCACCAGCTTGTTCTCCGGGATGCGCGCCAGCCGCACGTCGATGGCGGACAGGTTGCGGGTCCAGAGCGGATACAGGGGCGAGGAGGCCTCGACCACGAACAGACCGCGCTGCATCGACAGCGCGGCCCGGCTGTCGCTGGTCGTGAAGCGGAAGCTGTAGTCGGAATCGAGCTTCTGGCCAAAGCGGTCGCGCAGCGTCCGCGCCAGCGTGACCGTGTAGGTGACGTTGGCAGCAAACTCGCCTTCGACCGAGATCTGGCCGTCCCAGCCGCCGCGCACCTCCAGGTTCTTGCCGGGTGCGGGCTCGATCTGGATGGCCTTGCGCGCGGCTTCGGCGTCGACCGGGTTGGACAGGTGCAGCGTGACCTGCGCGATGTCGGCGGGCACGCCGTCGCGCCGCGGGCCGTGCTCGATGAGGTGGAAGTCGCCGATGGTGCGGAAGGGGATCTCGTAATCCGTGGGCGAGCCGTCGGCAGCGTGGTTGGCGCGCGCGCACACGAGCCGGGCATCCGCGCCCCGCGGGAGCTCCGACTTCGGCGTCAGCGTCAGCGTGCGCTCGCCGGCGGGCTCGGCCTTGACGGCCTGGGTGCGCTCGCCGACCAGGAAGCGGCAGCGCTCGCTCGCGGTGTCGGCATCGATGGGCAGGGTCCAGCGGGTGCGGAAGGCCTGATTGCGCGCCGCCCAACGCAGATCGTAGGAGCTGGACGGCGAGACCTCGGCGATCTGGGCCTCGGGCGTACGCAGCCGCCAGCGCAAGCTCGTGCCCAGAATCGCTCCATCACGCGCGCGCAGACCCCGCTCGAGGCTGACCAAGACGGTGGTCGCCGCCGGCCAGTGCGGTTTGGGGGTGAAGCTCAGCGTTTGCGCGTCCACCCAGCGCGCGCTGCCTGCCACCGGCGGCTCGAAGCGGAGCAGGTCGGTTGGCGCCCCTTGTCCTCCCACCGGATGGTCGAACCCGACCGTCACCACCTCGTCGATTCCCAGGGCGCCGGCCGCGCGCGTCTCCGGCGCGCGCAGCGTGACGTGGAGGGGGGCGGGTCCGGGTTTTCTCGAGTGACAGCTTGCAACCACCAGCAACGCAATCGACGCCAACCGACCTGTGATCTTGCGCATGATGCCTCCGTGCGAGGGCCGCCACGGGTGCGCAGAGCAACCGGCGTGCCCCGGAAAAGCAAAACGCTTCCTGCGCGTTGCGCGAGCGCGTGGGCGCCCGGCCACAAGCTGGCGTGGCCGCGCCCGCACAGTGGCTGCTATCCTGGCGCGGCATGCGAATCGCAGTCGTGGGCGGTCACGGCTTCATCGGTCGCCAGGTTTCGGCGCAGCTCCGTCGAGCCGGCCATGAGGTGCTCGTGATCGGGCGCGGCGAGCCGCTGCGCGGCGCCGACCGGGTGGTGCACCTGGCTCTGTACAACCAGGCCGATGCCCGCGCGGTCGTCGATGGGCTTCGCGGACGGACCGCTCGCCTGGTGGCGATCTCGAGCGGCGATGTGTATCGGGCTTACGGGCAGCTCCTGGGCAGCGAGCCCTACGCCCGCGAGGCCGTCCCGGCGCTCGATGAAGCCGCGCCCTTGCGCAGCCAGCTCTATCCTTACGGACAGGTGGCGCAGGGGCCGACCGGCGAGATCCGCGACTATGACAAGATTCTGGTCGAGCGCGTGCTGAGGGCGGCCGGGCCCGCGCTGCCCGCCACCGTGCTGCGCCTGGCCAAGGTGTACGGCCCGGGCGATCGTCAGCGGACCTTCTGGCCCTGGATCGAGCGCATGCGGGCCGGCGAGCCGATCGTGCTCGGCCTCCAGCAGAGCCGCTGGCGCTTCACCCACGGCTATGTCGAAAACGTTGCGGCCGCGATCACGCTGGCCACGCTCGCGGACGCGGCCGCCGGGCAGATCTACAACGTCGGCGAGCCGGTCACACCGACCGTACGCGAGCGGGTGGAGCTGCTCGGCCGAGCCGTGGGTTGGAGCGGCCCTATCGAGACGGTGCCCGATGCCGAGCTGGCGGCGGCCGCCGGGGCGGCCCCGGTGGCGCGCAGGAAAGCCTGCTACGCGCCCGATCTGGTTCTGGCCACGGACAAGATCCGCAGCCAGCTCGGCTATATGGAAGCGGTGTCGATGGAACAGGGGCTCGCGCGAACTATTCGCGCTTGAGCTGGAACGGCATGTCGAAGCAGACCGGGATGGTGTGGCCCTGCGAGGTGAAGGGGCGGTACCGCCAGGTCCGCACGGCCGCGCGGATGGTCTCGTCGAGCCCGGCCGAAGCGCGCACGATGCGCACGTCGGAGACGTGGCCGTCGGCGGCCACGCAGATGCGGGCCTGCGCGGAGCCCTCCTCGATCGATTTGCGCAGCACGGCCGGCAGGTGGGGCTCGACGCCGCCAATTCGGTGCGAGGACACGAAGGCGCTGTAGGGCAGAACCGTGGGCGCGGGCGGCGCGGGCGGCGGGGGCCCGGCCGCGCTGGGTGCGGACCCGGACCCGGGAGCCGAGCCGGTCGCGGGTGCGGACGCCGAGCCCGTCTGTGGGCTGCGCGCCGACTGGGCGGCCGTCTCGATCCGGCCCGCCGGGACCTCGGTCGGTGTCAGCGGAACCTGGGGGGTCGTGCTGGCCGCCTGCATGCCGGCCAGACCGGCCAGAAAAGCCGCCGGGCGCGCGACCGCGCGCGGCTGCGGCTGCGGCTGCGGCGGGGGCGTCGACAGGGCTGACGAGGGCGCCGGCGGGGCGGCTTCGCCCAGCGCAATCGCGGTCTCGAGCGGGGTGGCTTCCACGATGCCGTGGCCGAGCTTGAGATCGACCGCCAGGTAGCGCGTGCGGTCGAGCGTGATCCAGAACAGGCGCCCCTGGTAGCGCGGCGCCGACACGCGAATGGCTTCCGGCATGTCGGCCGGGCTGACCTCGGCGTGATAGGGCAGGGTCACGGTCCGGCCGCGGACGGTTGCCTGCGCGCCCGGCGCGGTCGAGACCAGGTTGAGCGAGACCTGGAGAGGGCGCAGGGGCGCCTGCGGGACCGCTGCGGCCGCGGCCGGGCTGGCGGCACGCGCAGTGGCCAGGGAGCCCATCGGCGGGGTGGGCTTGGTCGCAGATCCGTGGGGGCTGCGGC
>DATFWX010000264.1:0-35271 GCA_035258845.1 Polyangia bacterium
CGGCATCGCCTACGACCCCGCGCCCACCCGTTCCGACCGGCCCTTCGACGTCACCATCGACGCCATCGATCTGGACGGTGATTCGATCCAGGTGTCCTGGTCGCTCACCGATCCGCAGGGCATGGCCACGCCGGGCCGCGAGGCACGCGTCCATGTCAGCCCGCACAGCCAGCCCGGAAACTGGAATCTCGACGGCGAGGCAGTCGACGAGCCAGGTGCGAGCACACCGTTCCACGCGGTGATTCTGGTACCCAACCTGGCGCCGCACATCGATCGAATCACGGTCAACCCGCCCCCGGGCAGCGGCAACTACGCGCTTCTGACCGAGCTCCAGCTCTACGTGCCACGCGAGAAAAGCGCCACCACCTGGGACGATGACGATCCCTACGAGCGGGAGACCATCAGCTGGCGCCTGAGCGCCAAGCCGGTCGGGAGCGCGGTCACAGGTCTCGGCCCCTGCCAGCAGGACTTCGGCAACGAGTTTCGCAACAACTGCTTCGTGGCCGACGCGGCGGGTCGCTACGAGGTCGAGGTCGCATTCCAGGATCCGTACGGCCAGACCGGCAGCCAGCACACGGCCGTGATGGTCGATCCGGATCGCCCGCCCTGCATCGCCGCCGCCGTGCCGACGGCTTCGACCGAGCTCCTGATCGCCGACCTGGGTACGGCCACGCGCCTGCAGGTCACCCGGGTCGACGACGACCTCGATCCGTACCCGGCAGGCGTGCACGGCGTCACCCAGTTTCGCTGGTCCACCAAGCGCGCCAGCGACGCCGCCTTCGTCGCGCTCGAGGGCTACGATCAGCCACTGCTCGACCTCGACCCCAGCTACGCACCCGGAGAGCGCGTGCAGGTGCGCGTGCAGGCCGTCGATCGCGACCCGACCCACACCCTGAGCTGCCCGGTCAATCAGCGCGAGTGCGACTTCGTGTCCTCGTGCGCGGGCTGGGTAACCTGGGAGATCGAGTACCGATGAGGCGGCTGCTGGCGGCGCTGCTGTGGCTTGCGGCCGGGTGCGGGCTCAACCTGGGCAACTACGTGCCCGACGGGGGCGGTGGGAGCGGCGGCAGCGGGGGCATCGGTGGCTTCGGCGGCAGCGGCGGGGGCGGGGGCAATTTCGACGGCGGCGGCGATGGGCAGCCCTCGTGCGTGGTTACGATTTCGGTCACCACCGCTCAGCCCTACTACGCGCCCGCGTCAATCGGCCTTCTGGCCACGGTCTCGACTCTGGGCTCGTACACGCTGAGCTGGGAAACCACCATGGGCCAGCTCGTCGGCGACACCACGCAGCCCCAGATCATCCTGAACGCGCCCACGCCCGGCTCCTACACGGTGACCGTGCACGTCACGGCCCCGCTGGCCGGCAGCTGCAGCCAGGCGGTCATGCTCAATGTTCTCGATCGCACGCAGACCCAGCTTCGACTGCGCTTCACGCCCAGCGCCTCCAATCTGCCGCGCCAGGAGATCGTGCAGTCGCTGATTGGAAACGCCCAGGTGGGGGGCCTGTTCACGCTGCAGCCGGGCCTGGCCGCGACCCTGCAGCCAGTGGGCCCGACCGGAGCCAGTGTGGCCGCGTACGTGCGCCTGACCGACCGCTCGAGCTGCCTGCCCATCGAGACCTACGCGCCCGCGGGCATGCCGCCCACCGTGTACCTGCTCGACGATCCACTCGATATCTTGGTGGTGCCCGATGGCACCGCAATCGCGCCCGCGCTCATGAGCGCGCTGGGTCACGAGCTATCGCCCAGCTACCAGCTCGTGCTGGCGGATGGTGCGCGCGTGGGCGGTACCATCACCCAGGCCGGCGCGGGGCCGCTCGCGTCTGCGCGCGTGGAGCTGAAGTCGGCCTCGCTGCCGTCGACCGTGGCCTCCACCGACGCCACCGGAGCATTCGAGGTGCGGGCTGCGCCCGGCCAGAGCTATGGCGTGATCGTGGTGCCGCCCGCCGGCTCGACCCTTGCGCAGGCCGAAAGCGCCAGCGCGCTGGTTGCGGTCAGCGCGGCCGGCGTCGCGCCCGTGATCGGGTTCGCCTACGACCCGACCACCACCCATCGGTTCAGCGCCCAGGTCCGGCTGCCGGGCGGCGCGCCAGCCGCGGGAGCGCGGCTCCACCTGCTCGCGCGGCCGATCGCGCGCGTGGGCCTCCTGACCGTGGGCACGGCCAGCCCCGCCCCGGTCGGCGGCACCGTGCGGCGCGAGCTGCAAGCCGACGCGGCCGGCGGGGTGGCCGCCATCGATGTACCAGCAGCCGTGTACGACCTGCTGGTGGACCCGCCGCCCGGTTCGCCGCTCGCGCGCACCCGCTTCACGGTCGATCTCACGGCCGCCGACCAGCTTCTCACACCGCTTGCGCTGGCACCGCACGTGACTCTCCACGGCCGCGTGCTGTCGCCCGCGACTCCGGCAGCCCCGGTACGCGCGCGGGTGGTCGCGATCGAGCGCGGCGCGCCTGCGATCTTCCAGGCGCAGACCGACCCCTTGGGTCAATTCCAGATGCAGGTCGATCCGGGCGCGCTCTACGACGTTCTGGCCACGCCGGTCGTGCAGACGCCCCCGCTTGCGCGAGTGCGCGCGCAGGCGCAGGTGGGCGCAAGCGATCTCGCGTTGGCCGATCTGGTCGCGCCCGCCGGCCGCGTGGTGTCGGGCATCATCCAGGACCGTGCGGGCAATCTGCTGGGCGGCACCCTGGTGGAGGCGTTCCTGGGTCTGTGCACGGACGGCTTACCAGCGGTGGGCGAGGCGGCCGCGGCGGCCGACGGCAGCTTCACGCTGGCGGCGCCGAGCCCGCCCTGACGGTCGCACAAGCAGAAGCATGAGAAGGCCCCCGCCGATCGCGCATGCCGGGCTGGCTCGCGCCGGGGCCATCGCGCAGCCTGAGGACGGCTCGGGCAGGCAATCGTAGTCGACGCCGCCGACGAGCTGGCAAGCAAAGCCGGGCGGGCAGCTGGGTGCGGTCGGGGTGCAGCGCTGCGTGCACAGGCCGCGCGCGCCGCCGGGCTCGCGATAGCAGACGCCGCTTACGCACTGGCCGGCCTCAGCACACGGCGAGCCGATCGCACCGGGCGACGGCGGCGGGTAGCGACAACCGTCGCGAGCGCATGTCATCGTGGTCGGGCAGTCGCTGCCGCTGCGGCAGGGCTGCGAGCAGAAGGCCAGTCGGGGCTCGTCGGTGGTGGTCAGGCAGGGCCCGCCGCGGCATTGCTCATCGTAAAAGCAGCGCTCGCCCACGCCCGCCGAGCCGGGCGCCGTCGCAGCCAGGTAGGGCTGGATGAATTCCGCCTGCGCCACGTCGACCCGGGCATAGACCGCGTGGTCGCTGCACGCCGCGTCTCCGTGGCTGGTCACGCCGGTGACGGCGCTCGCACCGCCTGAGGCAAAGAGCGCCGGCCCGCCCGAATCGAACGCACACGGCTGCGATGGTGCGGGCTGGGTCGTGAAGCCGACGTCCGCGAGCGCAACCACCTGCGCGGTGCCGGCGCGCTTTTGGCCCTGATCGCTGGCACCGGCGCGGCTGACCCCGAAGCCCACGGCCTGAAAGGTTTGACCGACCACGGTGGCGTCGAGCGTGCGCGGGTCGAGCGCCAGCGGCGGGGCCGGCCCAGCCGACCGGATGGTGAGCAGGGCCAGATCGTTTCGGTCGCTTTGCGGATCGAACCGGGGATGGGACCGTGCGTCCGAAACCTCGACCAGGATGCCGCCGCCCGCCAGCGACGAGCCGAAGAAAACCCGGTCGCCGTCGTAGGGGCCGATCATGCAGTGGGCCGCAGTCAGCACGGTATGGGCTCCGATCAGGCTGCCGGTGCAGCGCAGCTGGCCGTCTGCGGTTGCAATGGCAACCACCGCCGGATCGCCCAGGTCGGTAGTGCCGTTGGTGATGTCGGCGTACGCGCGCCCGAGTCGCTCGGAGGGTGTGCACGCGGCCAGGAGCAGAAACGGCGCCAGCCTAAAAGCGTAGCCCGAACATCCGCGGCTTCGCCGCCCTTGATTCGGGCTAATGCGAGGGCCAGCAGCTGATCGTGTGCACCCAGTCATTGCAGCCGGCGGCGCAGTCGCAGGCAAAGTAATTGCCGCCATTGTCGTAGCCGGCCTGCGACCAGGGCGACCCCTGCTGGCCGTTCTGGACCTGCCACAGCTCGTACCAGGCGTCGTCGTTGGAGTTATGGGTGCCACTACCGGTCCACCAGTCGTAGGGCGTGAGGCAGCCTCCCGACACGCTGTCCGTGCTCCCACTGCCCTCACCGGTAAAGTAGCTGGAGAGCGGATGATCCTGCCAGCCCGAGTTGGAGAAGCACACGAAGCCCATCGAGGCGGCGCAGGTGCCGTGGTTGCACGTATTGATGTTCATGTACCAGGAGCTGCTCTGGTTGCTGTAGTCCCAGGCCAGGACCGCGTGGTGCTTGCCGACAAGGGCCACTGGTTTCTTGAACACATCGGCTTCCTGCCAGTACCAGTCCGTGTAGGTGATGTCGCGCTGCTGCGCGCTCAGCTGGGCCGCTCGCACGGCCAGCTCCGGGTAGGCCGACGGTATGACGCGGCCCTGCCGAGCCGCTGACACGACGTGCTCCGCCATCGCGGCCGGGAGCGCGGCCAGCTCGAGCGCGCCCGCCGCCTCCTGGGCGAGCAGGAAGTCGGCCTCGCGCTTCTCCTTGTTGATGGCAGCCCGCGTCTGCGCCCGCGCGATGTCGGCGGCCCAGCTCGGGTCGATGAATCGGTCGCCGCCGCGCTGAACCGAAAATGTGTTGCCGAGCGCGTCGAGGTAGCGGACGTCGAGCTCGTACTGCGGCTCGTCCGGTTCGGCCTGGCGCATCTCGGCTGGCTTGAGCGGGCCGACTCGGGTTTCCAGATAGATGACGTGATCCGCTTTCACGTACGCGGCCTCCAGGCCGCGGTCGGCTTGCGCGCGCAGGATGTTGAGGCCCTGGCTCAACTGGCCGGCACCGGGCCGGGTCGACACCTCGCCCATGCAGCCGGCCGCCATGAGGCCCACCCACAGCGGGACTTGCCAAGCCATTGCGCTGCGCATGGAGGTCTCCTTTCCGGTTCGCCGTTCACCAGGAGAAAAAAACGCGACGGCCGTTACAGCACTTCCCGTGCCAGCAGTGTTTATCAATGATGACGGGCAATTGAAGGGTGACCCCGGCCCCCGCGTCTAATTGTTGGACCGAGAGCTTATTGATTGAAACTATTGCGATAATTTTGCATGGAGAGCGGAATATCCTGTAGCCATCGAAAATCTAACGGTATTTTCTGTTCAGCTTTTGGCCTCGGTACTGTTCAGAAATTTGATCTCCCATCCCGCGCTGACGCTCGCTTTCGCGCTGGCCGCGAGCTGGTCCAAGGTTGCGTTCATTCGATGGAGCAGATCGACCTGGCGGCGCAGCTCCTCGATGTCATCGCGCTGGCGTGGGTCCTCCACAGCCTGACATCGGCGCATGGAGGTCGAGCTTGAGGCATGCAGGGACGCCGGGGATAATGCGGCCGGACCCCATGCCGTGGTTGATTTTGATGTGCGCGCTGGCCGCCGATCCACGCGCCCAGCTCTACGAAGCCCGCCATCGCTTCGAGCTGGGCGACTTTGCGGCCACGCGGGCGCTGCTGCGCCCGCTGGTCGACCAGGACTCGTTCGGCGAGGCGGCCGACCGCAACGAGGCCCTGCGCCTGTATGGCGTGGCCTGCTTTCTCGAGGGGCTCCGCGGAGACGCCGAGGGCGCCTTCACGGCTCTTCTGGTCCACGATCCAGCGGCGCGGCTGGATCGGGTGCTGTATCCGCCCGACGTGGTCGCCTTCTTCGACGCCATCCGGTCTCGCCGCGAGGCCGAGCTTGCGCAGGCGGTGCGGGGGGCGCCGCCGCGCAAACATCTCATCCTGGCCGTGCTGCCGTTCGGGATTGCACAGTTTCAGAATCAGCATCGGCGCAAGGCCTGGCTGCTCCTTTCCGCCGAGACCGTCCTGGTTGCGGGCGCGACCACGACCTACCTGCTCCTCAAGAGCGACGAGCAGCCGGGTCACACCTTCGCAGATCCCGAGCGCGCCAACACGCTGCGCAATCTCAACTTGATCTGCGGGGCAACGCTGGCGGCGACGGCAGTCTATGGCTTGATTGATGGGCTGTACTACTACCGAAAAGGCGAGCCACCGCCGTCGCTGTCGCCGCGCGCGGCGCTGCTTCCACTGTCGTCGGGAGGCCTCATCGCGTCGGTGCGCTGGGGGTTTTAACCCGCAGGCACAAGCCCCCAGCTCACCAACTGGTGCTCGGTTGCCCTGGATCGCGGACCACAATTTCCGTTGACCGACTTGTCACCCCAACGCTACGATCCAAGCGTGCGGCAGCCTATCCCTTTCGGGAAGTATTTGCTTCTCGAGCGCATCAGCGTCGGGGGAATGGCGGAGGTCTTCAAGGCCAAGTCGTTTGGCGTGGAGGGCTTCGAAAAAATCCTGGCCATTAAACGCATCCTGCCCTCCATGTCCGAGGACCAGGAATTCATCGAGATGTTCATCGACGAGGCCAAGATCGCCGGCCAGCTCTCGCATGCCAACATCTGCCAGATTTTCGAGCTGGGACGTATCGGCGACAGCCACTTTATCGCAATGGAGTATGTCTGGGGCAAAGATCTGCTCCAGATCCAAAATCGATTCCGCCGCATGAAGCAGACCATGGCCCCCGCCATGGCGGCCTTCGTCGCCACCCGGATCTGCGAGGGTCTCGACTACGCGCATCGCAAGAAGGACGCCCAGGGCAAGGCGCTGGGCATCATTCATCGCGACGTCTCGCCCCAGAACGTGCTGGTTTCGTACGAGGGCGAGGTCAAGATGATCGACTTCGGCATCGCCAAGGCCGTGGGGCGCTCGTCCAAGACGCAGGCTGGTGTGCTCAAAGGCAAGTTCGGCTACATGTCGCCCGAGCAGGTGCGCGGGCTGCCCATCGATCGGCGCTCGGACGTGTTCGCGATCGGCACCATCCTGCATGAGCTTTTGACCGGCGAGCGGCTGTTCGTGGCCGAGAGCGACTTTGCGACGCTCGAAAAGGTGCGCAACGTCGACGTGCTGCCACCGCGCGCGCTCAATCCCAAGGTTCCCGATGCGCTCGACCGCATCGTGATGCGAGCGCTGGCCAAGAATCCCGATGACCGCTTCCAGTGGGCCAACGAGCTGCAGGAGGAGCTGCAAGCCTTCCTGATGCTGCAAGAGCCCGTGTTCACGGCCAAGCAGCTGTCCCAGTTCATCAAGGAAACCTTCGCCGCCGAGCTGCGACGCGAGCAGCTCATGCTCGAGACTTACAAGCGGGTGGGCCGCGACGGTCGGCTGCCCGAGGCGCCGCCGCCGCCGGTGGCCGCGGTGCCGGTGCCGCCGGCTTTTGCGGGGCCTCCGCTGCCGACCTCGTCGCCCCGGGTGCCGCGCGACACGCTGCCACTGTCCACGCCGTCGCCCCTGGCGCCGTCGTCCCCGCAGGCGCGCGTGGTCTCGTCGGGCTTTACGCCCCCAGGCGGCCGGGTGGCTGCGCCCACGCTCAAGGGCTCGGGCACTGCGCCCGCGGCCGCCGCAGGCGCGGCCGCGACGGCCGCCGATCTGAGCCCGTTCGACGAGCCAACCGCGATCGATCAACCCAGCTTCAAGGTGGAGGAGGGCGAAGAGCCGACGGTGGCTCACGAGGAAGACGAGGGGCCGTCGGTCCCGATCGCGGTCGGTGAGTTCGAGGAAGAAGCGCCCACCGAAATCTACGACGACAAGGCAGGCGCCGCCGGCTCCGCCAAGCGCCTCGATCCGATGCTGGCCAGCCAGCCTACGGTGATCCTGGCCAGCGGGAGCACCGGCAGCCGACCAGGGCCGACCTCGGCCTCGGGCTCGGTCATCGTGCAGTCGGGCCCGCACACGCCGCCGGTGTCGTTCGTGGAGACCTCGCCGCGCAGCGCCTCTGTGGTCGGGCACATCGTTCCCGCGCGGCGCCGCGGCGGGTGGGCGGTGTGGAAGGACATCGGGATCGGGGTTGCGGTGGCGGCCACGGTGCTGTTGGCCGTGATTGGCGTGCGCACGGCCCTGCGTGCGCGCGAGGGCGCGCCCGTGCGCGCAACCCTGGTGGTGGCCGAGATGACGCCGCGCGAGGCGCAGGTGCGGGTGCGCGGCGAGGCAGGCGAGCATTTCGGCCGGCTCGCCCCCGGAATGCCGGCGGCCACCTTCAAGGCGCTGGCGCCGGGGCTGTACGAGGTCGAGGTGACGGCAGAGGGGGTGGCGCCCTTCCGTAAGCGCATCGAGCTACGGGCCGGCGATGCCGAGGTGGTGACCGCCTCGTTCGCCGAGAGCGCGACCGCGTCGTTGCGGCTCCGGGTGACGCCGACCGGTGCGTCGGTGTGGCTGGATGGCGTGGAGATGAGCGCCGACGAGCCCATTGCCGTGCGGGTGGGCAAGCACGATCTGCGCATCGCGCACGAGGGCTTCGATGAGCAGCGCTTTTCGATCGACGCCCGTGCGGGTGCTCAGATCGACCGCGTGATCGAGCTGCAGGCCGCCCATGGGGTGATCGAGATCGTGAGCGACCCTACGGCCGGCGACGTGATCGTCGACGGACACATGCGCGGCAAGACACCGCTCACGCTGGAGAGCCTGGAGATCGGCAAGAGCTATCAGATCAAGGTGCGACATGGCGGCTACGACAGCGCGCACAAGACGGTGACGCTGACGGCGCGCTCACCGCGCGAAAGGGTGGACGTCACGCTGCTCGAGCGCGTCGAGCACGCGCCCAAGGAGCACGCGATGTCGGCCGATCACGAGGCCAAAGATGGCAAGCCGCCGCCGCAGGGCGGGGCGCAGGTGGCCGCCCACGAAGGGGAGACGTCCAAGGTCGGTCGCAAGGAAGCGCCCGAGCGGCCGGAAGCCGAGAAAACCGACTTGGACAAGACCTCGGAGCGTCCGAGCCCACCCGCACCGGGCGACAGCGGATTTCTGATTGCCAACACGCAGCCGTGGGCGCGCGTGCTGATCGACGGCAAGGATACCGGCAAAACCACGCCGATCGCTCCGCGCAGCAAGATCGCGCTCAAGCCCGGCAAGCACGTGGTGCGGTTCGTGGTCGGGGGCAAGTGGTTCGACTACGAGATTCTGGTCAAGCCGGGCGAGGACACCCGGCTCATCCGCAAGCTCGACGTGGGGCCCTAGCGGGGCCGCTCGAGGCTACTCGACCTTTTCCACTTTCACTTGCTGTGTGTTCTCGTCGCCGCGCAGACCGCGCGTCAGGCGCGCGCGCACCTTGGCGTGCTGGCGCTCTTTGTAGCGTTGGTGCGAATTCTCGCCCTGCTCGTTGGCGGCCGCGGTTTTCTGATCCACCACCTGAAACTCGGTGAGCACGAACACGACCTGCCCGTACTCTTCGTACAGCGGGTCGCCGGTCTGGCACACGAAGGAGCCGATGCGCACGGGCAGGTCGGCCACGAAGTTGATGACCCGGTAGCCGGGCCCGGAAAACTCGTTGGGCGTGACCGTGAACTGTTCGTCGGGGCGGATCTCCTCCTGAAGCTGCGAGACGAACCGACTCAAGGGTCCGCCCGCCAGAAGGCGCGCGAACGGCACGATCTGGTTCACGCTCTCGCCCGGGATCACATAGTTGAACGGGATCAGCCGATGCAGCAGCTCGCGCAGGACCGGCAGCAGGTCGTCCTCATCTTTGACCACCAGCCGGAAACGCAGCTTGTCGTACACGTGGGCCGCGATGCTCTCCTTCTTGGCCAAGAGCTTGGTGATGTGAGAGTCACGCTCCTTGCGGCTCCACGCGAACTCGACCACCGGGTGGCCGGCTGCGCGCAGCACCTCAACCACCTCGACCACCTTGGTCTCGACCAGGTGGAAGATCTCGTCGTCGGACACCGGCAGCTTGAACAGGAGCTCGCGTCCCGCCAGGTGGTGCAGGACGTGCATCGCCTTGAGCACGATGCAGGCGAACGTCTGGCGGCGGCCCTTCTGCGAGGCCATCAGGAGCAGGTCGCGCGCGGGCGCGGCGCCGGCCACATCATCGGGGATTCGAAACGAGAAGTTGGCGCGCAGGTACTCCACAGCCTCGCCGCGCAACTCCTCGAGCCGATTCATGTCCAGGTCGTCTTCGGGCTGGAATTCGTTGATGCGTAAAAAGCGTTCGACCTCGGCCTGGTTGGTGAAGTTGAGCCGGTGCCAGTCGATCACGGAGGCCCCGCGCAGGAGCAACCGGACAGCTTCCACGTCGCCCAGCGCGAATTCGTCGAGCCGCTTCACGCCCGGCGATAACGCCTCTGATCGCGTGATCGCCATGAGGCCTCACGATAGCCGCTCCCGCGAGCCCGGTCAACGTGATAGATCGACGAGCCGGCGCGAAAGCGGAAGCGCGCGGACATAGCTGAGGAAGTCGCTCCGGGCCAGGATTCCGACCAGGCGCGAGCCGGCAACCACTGGCAGGGCTGCCATGCGGCGCTGCAGAAGCAGCATGCCGGCCAGCGCGGCCTCGGTCTGGGGCTCGATGGTGGGCGGCGATCGCGTCATGACCTCGGCCGCCAGAAGGGTCTCGATCGGCTCGTCGTTGGCATGCACCGCGGCCAGAAGGTCGTGATCCGAGAGCAGGCCCACCAGTCGATCGCCTTCCAGGACCGGCAGTTGGCGTACGTGGCCGTGTCGCATCATGATCTCGGCCGTGCTCAGGCGCGCATGCGCCTGCACCGTGACCAGGGGCGCCGGGGTCATCAAGTGCTCCACCGCAAGCGGGCGCTCGCCATCGCCCAGCTCCTGCGCCAGGAGCTTGACCGCCAGGTGCACGAAATCGGGCAGAGTGAGCACCCCCACCACCTGGTCTTTATCGACAATGGGCAGGCACGACAGGCGATGACGGCTCAGCAGCTCGGCCCCTACCAAAAGATCGTCGGTGGCTCGGACGTACAGTGCGGGCAGCCCCATCACGGTGCCCACGGTGGCGTTCACGCCGCGGGCGCACGCCAGCTCGTCCAGGCGCACGCGCCGCTGCCACTCAACCAGAAGGTCACGCAGGGAGATGATGCCGAGAAGCTTTCCGTCGCGGGCGACCGGCCAGTGGCACACACCGAAGCCGCCCATCAGGGCCTCGGCATGCTCGAGTGGATCGTCGGGGTCAACGGGCGGCGACAGCTCGCTCATCAGGGACGCGACCGGCCGCGCCGCCGGGTCCTTCATGCCTGGGCCTTCAACACCGGGATCCCCGGACCGATTGGGTGCGCTGCCGCTGGGTATAGGAAGGCAGAAGGTAGCCCTCGGCGCGAGCCAGGTGACGAAGCACGTCGATTGCCGACACGATGCCGGCCACCGACCGGTCGCTTCGCAGAACCGGAATGCGGTGCAGGCCCTCGAAGGCCATCACCGCAGCCGCCTGCGCGAGGGTCGCGCTTTCGGGCAGCGTCACCACTGCCCGCACCATGACCTCGTCGACCGTGGCGCCGTTGGCCTCGTCGCCGAGCAGGTCGCTCATCGATACGAAGCCGATCAGCTTGCGCTCTCGGTTGACCACGGGCGCACCCCCCTGGGCGCGCTCGGTCAAAAGAGCCCGCGCCGAATCGACGTCGAGGTCCTCGCGCACGCACAGCACCTCGCGCGTCATGATCGCCGATACACAAGCCTGCGTGCTCGATGACCGCTCGGAGGCAGGCGAAGATGTAGGGCTATCGACCAAATCTGGTTGTCGGGTCTTGCCGTTCAATCTGGGATCCTCCTCCCCGTTCCCTCTGATTGCCCGCGCCTCCTTTTCAGCTCCGCGCAGCCGCAGCGGCTACCCCATCCACTTTGACTGCTGGATCGCAACCCCCGTCGTTGGGACGCGCCAGGACTCGGAGCCGATCCCCCGCCCAAAAGTTTTCTTTGCATTTTGCGGACCGATGCCCCACTACAAAAAAATCGGCAAGATAGCCACACGCGAGTGCGTGCAGAATGAGGCAACTCGGCACAATCTGTTGGCTCAAGACCCAGCTTTCTGTTGGCTGGCCAACTTCTCGGGGCAACCCTGCTGCGCGTACCCACCTTCTTTGCGGAGCTTCACAAAATCGTGAAAGCATTGCACAGGTAGATTCCTAAAGTGATACATTTAGTTGTAATGGAATGTGTCGAGAATTACAGATTCTATTGGATGTGTCCTTTTGCTACGCGTAGCAGAAAGATACAACCACCCTACCGGTTTTGGCCCATGAGGCCGTACTGCTCGAGCTTGCGATAGAGCGTCTTGCGCGAGAGCCCGAGCACCTGCGCGGCCAGCGTCTTGTTGCCGCCCACCGACTCCATGACCCGCAGGATGTAGCGCCGTTCAACCTCTTCGAGCGGCACCAGCTCGCTCGGATCGTCGCTCGCCACCAGCACATGCGAGCGCTGGTAGTCGCGGATCTTTTCGGGCAGATCGTCGAGCCCGATCTGATCGTAGCGGGCCAGCGCCACCGCTCGCTCCATGCAGTTCTGCAGCTCGCGCACGTTGCCGGGCCATGCGTAAGCAAGCAGCCGCGCGGCCGCCGCCGGCGAGAGAGCACGAACCGGCTTTCCGGTCTGGGCCGCGAAGTGCTCCAGGAAATGCTGAGCCAGCAGCAGGATGTCGCTGCCGCGCGCGCGCAGCGGCGGAAGCTGCACGTGCACCACGTTGACGCGAAAATAAAGGTCCTCGCGGAAGCGGTGCTCATGCACCGCCGATTCGAGGTCGCGATTGGTCGCGCAGACCAGGCGCACGTCGAAGGGCAGCTCGGTCGTGCCGCCCACCGGGCGCACGGTGCGCTGCTGGAGCGCACGCAGAAGCTTGGGCTGCAGGCCCGTCGGCATGTCGCCGATCTCGTCGAGAAACAGGGTGCCGCCGCTGGCCTGCGTAAACAGCCCCGGCTTATCGGCGCGGGCGTCGGTGAAGGCTCCGCGGGCATGACCGAACAGCTCGCTCTCGAGCAGCGGCTCGGGGAGAGCCGAGCAGTTGACCGCCACGAAAGGACCACCGGCGCGTCGGCCGCGTCGATGCAGCGCTCGCGCCACCACTTCCTTGCCGGTGCCGCTTTCGCCGGTGATGAGCACGGACGCGTCGGAATCGACCACCCGCGCCAGGAGGTCGTACACCGACTTCATGGCCGGGCTGCCGCCCAGTACCTCGTCGAAGTGGTGCGACTCGGCCACCGCCTGGCGCAGCCGGCGCACCTCCTCGCCGAGCTCCCGATGCAGGAGCGCGCGGTCGAGCGCGAGCGCAAGCTGGTCGAACTCGAACGGCTTGGTCAAGAAATCGTACGCGCCCGCTCGCATGGCCGCGATGGCCGTGTCCATGCTGCCAAACGCGGTCAGCACGATCACCGGAAGGTTGGCGCGGCTGGCCACGATGCGCTCGCACAGCTCGAGACCGCTGGTGCCCGGCATGTTGATGTCGACCAGCAGCACGTCGAAGTCCTGGGTGCCCAGGAGATCGACCGCATCGGCCGCCGAGGTACGCCACGTGATGGTGTAACCGCGCGGTGACAGACCGGCAGCCAGGAGCTCGCACAAGCTGTGGTCGTCGTCGACCACGAGCACCCGGCCACGTCCACTCTGTCCCACCTTCCTCGATACCGCCCTCATGCGCACCCCCCCAGCGCGCGTAGCTGCGCAATCATAGCAGAGTGTCTCGCGATCCGCCCGTTTTCTTCGCTCCGCTTGGGTTCTGGCCGACGTTACTACGGCGCTGGATTGACCGCAATTCCGAGCCCGGTCGCGTGGCCCTGCGGATCCGCCCCGCCGTAGAGCATCAGAAATCGGTCGCCCACTGGCGCCACCGTCGGGGTCGACTCCTGGTCATGCTGCCGGAAGTTCTCGATGCGGTCGAACACCGGGTTGAACGGAAAGGGCGCGAAGGTGCGTCCGCGGTCGAGGCTGGCCGCGTAACCGATCGAGTTGTTGGCGACCGGGGGCACCAGCATGCCCGACTCCAGGGTGGCCGCGCTCTCGACCCCGTGGGCAGCGAACCAGAGCGAGACCCCTTCTCGTCCCACTGGATCGAGCGCTCGGCGGGCGGCCGGTTGGCCCACGCGGTCGATCTGCCGCCACAGGGTGGGATCGGAAATCGCGATCGCGTCGACGACCGGGCGCGCGCTCGGCTTGATGAAGCTGGCGCCATCTTGCGAGGTGGCCAGGCCAATGCCGGCGCCGCCCCCGCCCTCGTAGAACAGGAGCACGGTCTGGTCGCCCAGGACCGCCGCTCCTGGCGAGCCGACCAGGCCGGCTTCCCAGGCTTGATCGGCACGCACGACCGGCGCCGGGTCACGCTGAAATGTGCGGCCGTTGTCGCTCGAGAGCGCGCGGCCGATGCCGTCGGGCTCTTCGAAGAACAGCAGCAGCGTGGTCCCGCGTCGCGCCACCGCCGGCGCGCCCAGGCGCCGCTCGGCGGCCGTGGGCGCGAGCACGGGAGCAGCCGGATCGATGCTGAAGCTGCGCCCGCCGTCGCCGCTCTGAGCGCGCACGATCTGGCCGGTCGAAACCGTCGGGCGCAGCTCGACGAACAGGAGGAGCGGGTCGTCGAGCAGCGCGGGCTCGCGCAAGTCGCCCGGGTTGCGTTGGATCTGACAATCCTGGATGCCACCGATGCATTCGCTGGTGGTGTGGCAGAAGGCCGAAATGCATCGGTGCGTCGGCGAGCAGGTTTCGCCGGTCTGGCAATCGCGATCCTGGAGGCAGGCGCTGGTGCAGAAGCCGCGATCGCACACGTCCTGACCCGGGCAGCCCTGCTGAGCCGAGCAGGGCAGGCCGCACACATTCGTGCGGAAGTTGCAGTCGCGGCCGTTTCCGCTGCCGCATTGAGCGGGGCCATCGCAGATCTGAACGGTGCAGGTGCCGCACACGCAGCGCTCGCGCGACCGGCAGGCCGCGTCGGAGAGACAGAGGCGGCCGGGGCGGGCGCTCTGGGGGATGCAGATGCCGACCGGATCGGAGTCGGGTGGGCCGAAGAAGGTCGAGCCCTGGCACAAGGTTGCGGCGCCCAGATTGGTCCAGGGCGCGCTCCCAGCGGCCTGGCGGGCGCCCGCGAAGTCGGATTCGCCCAGAAAGCCGCAGGCAGGGAGCATGAAGAGCAGAAGCGGCGCTCGTCTCATCAAAAGCTCGCGGTCGCGGTGAGGGCCAGGTGCACGATGCTGCCGGCCGACGAGAACGAGGGCAGGGCGGGATCCAGCTTCTGGGCCGTGCGGCCGATCAGCGCGTGCCACTCCAGCGCGGCGTCGAGCGCGAGCGGCTTGTCGAGGAAGCCGGCGATGCGCGCGAGCTGGAGGCCCGCGCCCAGACTCACCACGAAACGGTCGTTGTCGGCCAGGCTGGTCAGCAGCACTTGATCCGGCACCGGCGAGGGCTCATAGGCCAGGCCTGCGCGCAGGGCGGCCATCCGGTCAGGCGCAAGCGCGCGCCGCCACTCGCCACCCGCGCGCAGGGTCATGGTGTCGTGCAGACGATCGGCCGGAAAAGTGCCCTGCAGCAGCGCAGGCGCGATCTGCAAATCGACCAGCACGCGCAGATCGGGCACGCCGCCCGAAAAGTCCGCCCAGTTGTAATAGGAAGCGTCGGCGGCCAGGGTGATGCGGTCGGTCGGATCCCAGGCCACGCCGAGCGAGAGCTTGCGCGGCGTGTAGAAGTTGAGCGCCCGAATCGAGATCACGGTGTCGCCGCCGCCCGGGATGTCGACGTGCGCGATGATGTCGAGCCGGAGGCGCAGATCGAGCTGGCCCCGGAACGATGCGCCCACGCGCAGGTCCGTTCGTGGCGTCCACAGGAGGCCCAGAAGCGGCGCTGCACGCGAGGGCAGGGCCACGTCGAGCTTGGCCTCGCCCACCTGCATGCCGCCGCGTCCGCCCACGGTGAAGTCGATCCCGTTTCCGGCCGCGTCGGAAAAGAGGGTCACGCCCGCGCCCACTGCAATCGGTCCCAGACGCAGGGCCAGGGTCGGATTGATCACGATGCGATCGACGTCGTTGTCGAGCAGGACGAAGCGCGGCTCCGATACCGGGATGGTCTGGATGCGCGCGATGAACTGGTCGGGCAGGTAAAATGCGAGCCCAACCGCAAACGTGCACGCGCTGCCGCACCGGCTCGGCAGCGCCGCTCCAAGCGACAGTCCGCGTGACGAGCTCACGCGCGCGTCCCGGTCATTGATCGACAGCAGCATGGCCGCGTACGAGTAGCCCAGGCCGATCTCGGGCGCGGGCGCGAGCGCGGCGCCAGCCGGGTTGTAAAACGCGGACCCGATGCCCGACGTGCCGGCCGTCATGGCGTTGCCCATCGCCTTGCCACGCGCATCGAAGCCGAAGGTGTCCAGTGGGTCAGCGAGGACGTTGCTGAAACCACACAGAACACAGAGAGCACAGAGGGGAATTCTCATAGCGCGAGAGTGACCGTGAGGCCGGCTGCCCAGACCGAGCCGCCGCCTGTGATGGACGGATAGCCCACGTTCGAGATCTGCGTGCCCAGCGTGGTCGGATCGGCCGGGTTGTCGCGCACCTCGTCGTGCAGGCCGCACACCTGGTTTTGGGCCGGGCAGCCCGGATCGGTGGTCGCGTAGACCACTTTGTTGTAGGTGCGGTCGGTGACCAGGTGCGTCATCAGGTGCGCGTCGATGCGCACCGGCTCTGGCAACAGGCGCTTCAGAACCAGGCCCACGCCGGCCGCCCCGATGATCTTGGCGCCGTCGATCAGATTGGTGACGCCGGGTTGGTCGGGCATGGGCGAGGGCTCGAAGCCCGCGCCCGCACGCAAGCGCACCGCGTAGGCAGCGCGATCGGCAGCGCGCCATTCGACGCCTGCGCGCACGCTCACGATGTCGTTGTACCCGAGCGCGGGCGGCTCGACCGCGAGCGCGCCCGCGAGCGGCAAGACCGACGAGACGGAAACGTAGGGCCCGCGCCAGCCCGACCAGTGCAGCCAGCCCGCGTCGAGCGACAAGCTCCAGCGCGGATCGGGCGCCAGCGCGGCGCCCAGCCAGACCTGATGCGGCGTGAAGAGACCCTCGGCGTCGATGTTGAGATCGATTTCCTGCCCCGCTACCCGGTTCGTGCTGTCGGTGCGAAAGGGCACCGAGAACGATTGCCGGTAGCTGAGCGCCAGCATGAGCCGCTCGGTGAGCGCATAGCGCAGCCCGGCATGGACGCGCGCCGTGGCCTCGATTTTCTCGTCGATGCGCGGCTCGATGGTGCGGGTGGCGCCGGGGCTGGAGTCGACCTTGCCCGAAAGGCCGGCCAGGAAGTTGAAGCCCACGCCAAAAGCCAGCCGGTCGGTGAGCCGCACGCCCAGCGCCGGCAGCACCACCAGCCGCTGGGTCCGGTTGTCGTAATAGGGGAAGAAGGCCTCGCCCGGTGCGTGGGCGACCACGTGCACGACCTGGTCGGGCAGAAGGTGCAGCGCCAGCCCCAGGGCGACGCGGCCCGCCAGCGCGCCCGCAAGCGGCACCGGCATGCGCACGCCCAGCTCGAAGCCGGTCGGGTCGCTGATGGGTACGCGCTGTCCGCGCACGGCCAGCCGCGAGGCATAGCCGGTCCAGCCGAAGCTGACCTCGCCCTGCGGGCCCCCGAGCGCCAGGCCGGCCGGGTTGTAGAAGGTGGCTGCGAAGTCGGTGGTGCGCGCGGTCACGGCGCCCGCCAGCGCAGTCGCCTCGCTGCCCAGGCCGAACACGTCGGGCGTGGAGGCACGCGCGACCGATGTGAAAGCGAAGAAGACGAGCGCAAACCGAAGCGGTCGGACCATCGGGGCGAAGGATTGTATAATGACCGGAATGCGTAAACTAGCTTTCGTCCTCGTATTCTCGATTTTTCAAGTGGGCTGCGGCGACGACACCAAGCCGCCTCCGCCCGCGTGCGGCCCGCCGCCCTGCACGGCCGGCTCTTCGTTCGACACCAGCGGGCGGTTCGGCATCCTGGTCAAGCTGCTGGTCGACGTGCAAGCGGCCGCCGTGATCAATGCGACCGCGCTGGAGTCGGATCTCCTGCTGCTGGCCGATGTCACGCAGCAGGGCACGAACGTGAACATGCAGGTGCAGGTGTGCGATCTGGTGCTGCCGCCGGTGCCGGTCAAGAACCAACCGCCGCTGACGTTCACCCTGCCGCCGGCGCTTTTGGCCTCCGTGGGCACGGTATCGTCATCGGGTACGTTCGCAGGCACCACCACCTGCTCGGCCATCATGCAGCCGTCGCCGCTTACGATCATCCTGGGCGCCAAGGCAAGTATGCCGCTCACCGATCCGCTGCCCACGGTGAATACCATGACCGGTGCCTACATGGCCTGCGGCGGCAGCTTGATGGCCTGTGCGAGCGCGCCCGTGCCCGCGAGCGGAAGCTGCGTGTGCGATCAGGAGAGCGACGGCAAGCCGGGCGCCACTCTGGGCGTGATGAACGCTCCCGTGTTCCCGGATCTCGACAAGGCGTACGTGGCGCTGCGCAGCACGGTGCGCCTGGTCGGCAAGGTCTACTCGAGCGACCTCATGGCGGGCACGGTCAACGCGACCCTCGAGGAGGTGGTGCTGGGTTGCCACAAGGGCGGCAGCGAGTGCGACCCCAACACGGTGGGCTTGGTGGCGGCGGTGGCGCCCGTCATCACGCAGACCGATGCCTCGCACGACTGCACGCTGAATAGCGTGTTCACGGCCAAGCGCGTGCCCGCGGCCATCGACTGCGCGGCCCTGAAGGCCATGGAGGGCCAGTTGTTTGGTCGATGAGACGGATGTGACCATGAGCGAGACCCATGTGACCAAGGGCTGCTTTGGCTGCGGCACCGAGAACGCGGCCGGTCTCGGCCTGCGCCCGCGCAAAGACGGCGGCTGGGTGCGCGCCGACTTTACGCCGCGGCCGCATCATCGCGGCATGTCGCGGGTGGTACATGGCGGAATTGTGGCCACCGCGCTCGACGAGATCCTGACCTGCGCGGCCTCGGTGGAGCTGGGCGCGCTGGCGGCCACGGTCGCGCTGGAGGTCGAGTTCCTGGCGCCGATGCCGCTGCGGGGCCAGTACGAGGTGCGCGCGCGCTACACGGGTCCTGCCGATCGGCTCCACGGCGCCGAAGGTGAGGTGGCGGACGCGGCCGGCAAGGTCCTCGCGCGAGCGCGCGGACGATTCGTTGCCCTGACTGCGGACCGGGTGAAAAAGTTCGTAGATAAGGTCAGTTAGCGTGCGGAATGACCATTCAGTCATTTTGCCCTTGATTCGTCCGGTGTGACCGACCCATAATGCAGTGCATCTCAAGCGACAGGGAGGCAGCCATGTCGGAAGCCGTTATCGTCAGCGCGGTTCGCACAGCGATTGGAAAAAAGAAGGGCGCGCTTGCCCAGACCCGCGCCGATGAGCTGCTCGCGCACGTGCTGCGCGAGTGCGTGGCGCGCACGGGCGTGCCGGCCTCCGAGATCGAGGACGTCATCACCGGGTGCGTGACCCAGATTGGCGAGCAGGGCTACAACATCTCGCGCAACGGCGCGCTCATGGCCGGCTTTCCGGTCGAGGTCACCGGCACCTCGGTCAACCGGCAGTGCGGCTCCTCGCAGCAGGCCTTCAACTTCGCCGCCATGGCGGTGATGAGCGGTCAGCACGACGCGGTCATCGCGGCGGGCGTAGAATCGATGACGCGCGTGCCCATGGGCTCGGACGGCACCACCGCGCCGCCCGTGCATCCGTTCTTCCCACCCTCGCCGATGCTGACCGAGAAGTATCAGATCGTGCCGCAGCATTCGTCGGCCGAGATGGTGGCGGCCAAATGGGGCCTGTCGCGGCGCCAGTGCGAGGAGTTTTCATTGCGCTCGCACCAGTTGGCGGCCAAGGCGCGCGAGAGCGGCCGCTTTCGCGACGAGATCCTGGGGCTCGAGGTGAAGGGCCCCGACGGCAGCTCCTTCCGCTTCGACCAGGACGAGGGCATCCGGCCCGACTCCACGCTCGAGAAAATGGCGACGCTGCAGCCGGTCGTCAAAGCCGACGGTGTGGTGACTGCGGCCACGTCGAGCCAGATCTCGGACGGCGCGGCGGCGATTCTGGTGATGTCGCGCGAGAAGGCGCAGCGGCTGGGCCTGAAGCCGCGCGCCAAGGTGGTGGTGACCGCGGTCGCGGGCGTCGATCCGACCATGATGCTGCACGGGCCCATCCCGGCCACCCAGAAGGCGCTGGCCAAGGCCGGTCTCAAGCCCTCGGACATCGGTCTGGTCGAGATCAACGAGGCCTTCGCGTCGGTGCCGCTGGCCTGGTCGAAGGAGCTGGGCTGGAAGCTCGACAACGTCAATGTCAACGGTGGCGCGATTGCTCTCGGTCATCCGCTCGGCTGCTCGGGCGTGCGCCTGCTCACCACGCTGCTTCATGAGCTGGAGAAGCGCGACCTGCGCTATGGTCTGTCGACCATGTGCATCGGGTTCGGGCAGGCCACCGCGACCATTCTCGATCGCCGCGTTTAACTGGTTCTGCTACCATCCCAGCGTGGCGTTGTGGCTGCTTCTGCTGCTCGCGGGTGACCCGGCCGCAGAGGGGGAGGCCGCACTTCGCGCCGGCCAGTGCGATAAGGCCATTCCTCTGCTCCAGGAGGCCGTGCGCGCGCATCCCGAGGCTGCGCTGGTCTGGTACAACCTGGGCTACTGCTACCGAAAGAGCGAGCGCTTTCGCGACGCCATCCTGGCCTACGAGCGTTACGCGGCCCTGCGCCCGGGCAGCCCGGATCCTTATTATGGGTTGGGCGTGGCACGGCGCGCGCTCGGTGACGGGGCGGGCGCGCGAGCGGCCTTTCAAAAGTATATCGAGCTGGAGAAGCGCCCCAGCGAAAAGCGCTGGATCGAGCGCGCGCAAAAGGAGCTGGCCGAGCTCGAGCCGGCGACGTCGGCGCCGCCCCCTGCGGCAGCCGCGGGCTCGCGCGCCCAGGAGCTCAAGCTCGAGGGCGACACGCTGCGCGACCGGGGCCGTCTGGGCGAGGCCGAGGCGCGCTACCGGGCCGCGCTGGCCGCCGATCCCAGGCTGAACGCGGCCGCCAACGAGCTGGGCAGCCTCTATTTCAAGCAGGACCGCTTCGGCGAAGCCATCCAGGTGCTCGAGCCCGCGGTGCGCGGAGATCCTTCTTTTGCGCTGGGCTTTTACAACCTCGCGCACGCGTATCGCAAGGCCCACCGCGCCCGCGACGCGGTTTCCGCCTATCAAAGCTATCTCAAGCTGCGACCCGACGACCCGGATCCTTATTATGGGCTCGGCCAGGCCTACCGCGATCTGGGTGAGAAGGAGCAGGCGCTGGCCGCGTTCCGGCAGTATGTCGAGCGCGAGAAGCGGCCCGGCGAGCAGAAGTGGGTGGCTCAGGCCCGACAAGAGATGGCCGCGCTCGAAGGAGCGGGCACGGCGGCGGGCGGGGCGAGCGGCACGGCGGCGGGCACGGCAGCGGGCGGTACGGCCACAGGCACGGCAGCGAGCGGAAGCGTGGGCGCGCAAACCGCCGACGAGCACTATCGAGCCGGCGCCGCGGCCGCCATCGCCGGCCACCTGGAGCAGGCGATCGTCGAGTGGGAGCAGGCGGTCAGGCTCGATCCGGGTCACCCGGCGGCACAGCGTGATTTGGAGCGAGCGCGGGCCCGCCTGGCTGCCGAGGCCGACCGTGCCGCTCCCGACGACCGGCTGCGCGCCGCGCGCGTGCAGCTCGAGGACCGCCGGTTTGCGGTCGCGGTGCTGGAGCTGGATCGGGTCCTGCGCGCGCGTCCCGACGACGTGGACGCGCTACTGGCGCGCGCGGAGGCGCGCCTGCACATGGGCGACGCGGCGCGTGCGGCTGCAGACGCCCAACGCGTGCTCGCGCTCCGACCCGGTACGCCCGCGCCCCTCCGTGTGCTCGGTCTCGCCTACCGGGCGCTCGGCGATCGCGCGCGTGGCAACTACTTTTTACAACTGTTCCTGGCCCTCGCCGAGGGTGACCCGGCCTGGGCCGCGGCCGCGCGCGGGGTTCGCGCGCAGCTCGGGAATTAATTCTCCCGGGAAGAGTTCTCTCACCAGCTGTCGTATCATCTGCGCGACTGACCAAGGGAGGGCCTTTTTATGTCCCAAGCTGGCTCTCGCCGTCGTTTGGGGTGGCTGCTCGCGGTGCTCGCGCTGTTGGGCGCTGGCGCCGGGTTCTTCATCATGCGAGCGCGCCGCCATCGCGCCCCGGACACCACGACCAGCGCCCGCGCGCCCGAGCGTGGGCGGGCGGCCCCGGCGCTGTGGGCGGCCGATCCCGACGCGCCGCGCGGCGCCATCGAGGGCATCGTGCGCGCACCCGACGGCAAGCCCTACCAGGGGGCGCTGGTGGCCGCCGTGCCGGCGGCGCCGGATCGCGAGCGCCCGAAACCCGCCGCCGTCGCGCTCTCGACTGGCGGCGGCCGCTTCCGGCTCGAGAATCTTCCGGCCGGCCCCTATGCCGCCACCGCGACCGCGCCCGGATTCGCGCCCGCTTTCAAGGGCGAGCTGACCCTCCTGCCCGGCGAGACCCTGCGCGGGGTCGAGCTTTTGCTCGGGAAGGAGGGCATCACGATCCGCGGGCACGTGTACGACTCGGGCGGGGGGGCGATTGCGGGTGCCCAGGTGCGAGCGGCGCGCCACTCCAAAGACGAGGGCGACATCTTCCAGGTGGCGGCCGATGCGCAGGGCGCCTACGCGATCACGCTGGCGCGCGGCAACTATACCTTCACGGCCGACGCCGAGGGCTACGCGCCCGAGGAACGGTTCGTTTCGGTCAAGGGCGAGGAGACCGTCGACTTCAAGCTCAACCCGGCCGCCACCCTGCGCGGGCGCGTCGTGATGCGCGGGCGCGGCGAGCCGGTTCCGGGTGCGACCGTGCGTCTGACCCCGGAACGCGGGTGGTGGGAGGAGAAGCAGGCCCAGACCGACGCGCAAGGTGTGTTTGAGCTGAAGGACCTCGATCCGGGGGCCTACCAGCTGTCGGCGCGCAAGGGCGCTCTGGTCGGACACCTGTCGCGCACGGTCGAGGTCACGTTGGGCGGTTTCCTGGGCGACGTGACGATCGAGGTCGATCGCGGGCGCACCATCTCGGGTCAGGTGCGCACCAAGAATGGTGCCCCGGTGGCCGAGGCCAAGCTGCGTCTGGGCGAGGGCTCCTGGGGCGGCTTCGGCGGTCGCGTGCGCGCGACCTCGGGGCCGAGCGGGAGCTATCAGATCGAGGGCCTGCTGCCGGGCAAGTACGCCGTGCATGCGCACAAAGCGGGCTTCGCGCCGGCCCGCAAGGAAAATCTTGTGGTCGCAGATCGCGACCTCGAGCACGTCGATCTGGAGCTGTCCGAGGGCGCCGAAGTGTCGGGCAAGGTTGTGGGCAAAGACGGCCAGGGCATCGCGGGCGCAGCCGTGTGGGGGTTCGTGTCCAGCGGCGGCGGCGTGTGGGGAGCCTCGAGCTCGGCCAGCGATCGGTCAGGAGCCGACGGCAGCTTCAAGCTCAAGGATCTGGGCGCGGGCCAGCTCCACCTGCATGCCGAACATCCCGATCGAGGCCACGCGACCCTGGATCCGATTGCACTCGGCGCCGGCGAGAAGAAGCAGGTCACGATCTCTATCGAGGACGGGGGCAGCATCGCGGGCACGGTCAAGTGGGATGACGGAACGCCGGCCGGCGGCGTGAACGTAAGCGCGGTTGCGCGCGGCCAGGAGCGCGCGACGGCCAAGGCGGCCGCTGACGGCACCTACAAGCTGACGCCGCTCGGCAAGGGCACCTTCCTCGTCGGCGCCTCGCGCACGGGCAGCGGCGACCTGTTCATGATGCCGGGAGGCGGGGGCTCGGAGCCCAAGCTGGTCAACCTGGGGGCCAACGAGCACAAGACCGGCGTCGACATGACGCTGCAGCGGGGGGGCCATCGCATCAGCGGAATCGTTCTGGGGCCGGACGGAAAACCGGTCGAGAACGCGGGCGTGAGCGCGGACCAGGAGAACGAGAGCGGAGCGTCCGTGCGCGTTCGCGCCCTCGGCCTGACCGGGGGCCGAGGCAAGGTGTTCACGCAGGCCGATGGCAGCTTCACCATCGACGACCTGGCCGCCGGCAAGTACACGGTGTGGGCCGCGCACGCCGGCTTCCCGAACGCCGAGCTCGACCACGTGCCCGCCGACTCAACGGGCGTGCGCGTGCAGTTCAAGCCGGAGGCGGTGGTGGCGGGCGTGGTGGTGGGCGGCGGCGGCAAGCCGGTCGCCGACTATGCGCTGACCGTCATGCCGAGCCAGCCCAGCGTCCAGTCGCGTGTGGCCGCCTTCATGGGCGGATCCGCTCAGCAGCAGGTGCATGACCCGTCGGGTGCGTTCGAGGTGCACAGCCTGCAAGCGGGTACCTACGATCTCGTGGTTACGGCCACGGACGGCCATGCCGGCAAGCTGGGCGGGGTCACCCTGGCCGACGGCGAGCAGAAGCGGAACCTGCGCATTCAGATAGGACAGGGAGTGACGCTCAAGGGGCGGGTCGTGGAGTGGGGAAGCGGCCGCCCGATCGCGGATGCCCACCTGATCGCGGGTGCGACCGGCCAGCCCGTGCTCGCCAACGCCGACGCGCAAGGCAGTTTCCAGCTCGAGGGCCTGCCGCCCGGGCGGCCGGTCCAGATCGTGGCCAGCCAGGACGTGCCGATGCTGGGCGGCAGCAAGGTGCTGATGGATACCCGGGAGATCAACATCCCCGACGGCAAGGACACCTGGGATGCGGGCACCATCAAGCTCGTGCAGGGCGACATCTCGCTGCTCATGTCGGCGCCCGGGTCGACCGGCATGTCTGCCATCAACCGGGACGGCCGCGCCTACGTGGACCGGATCGTGCCCAACTCGCCCGCCGCCAAGGCGGGCCTGAAACCGGGCGACGCGCTCATGACGGTCGATGGCCGCGACGTCAGCGACCTGGGACCGACCGCGATCGGGCTGTGGACGCTGGGCGCGGTGGGTACGCAGGTGGTCATCGGCTACGGACCGGCCGGGGGCGGTGCGGTGCGCCAGGTGACGCTCACGCGCGACCCGCGCCCACGCGGCGGCGGCATGTGAGGCCGTGAAAAACGTCCCAACTACGAGCGGCGGCGCTTGCGCTTGAGCCGGTTGCGGGTGCTGATCAGCGAACCCAGCAGCAAAAGCGTGAAACCGGCGCTCACGTAGATGGCAATCCGGGCCGCCTCGTGCGCGCCCCGGCCGTCGAGCACCAGCCAGAACACGGCTCCGCACAGAGCGCACAGCGTATAGATGAGCTGGTGACCCAGCGTATAAATCACGCGCACGTTCTCGTCGAGGTTGCGGAAGCGCACCTCCAGCTCGCCACGCTGGGCGCGCATCATGAACCGTTTCATCTCGGACGGCAGCGCGGCCGCCGACAGCATCAGCTCCTTGCCGGTGTCGACCACGAACTGCGACCAGTCGCGGCTGCCCAGCACGAAGTCCTCGAGATAAGGCCGGATGACCGACATCGGGTTCATCTCGGGGTCGAGCTCGGTACACAGGCCCATCAGAAGCAGAATCGTGCGCTCGAGCAGGATCCATTCCTTGGGTACGTGGAAGCTGTCGGTCAGGTCGCGCAGCCCGACGTCGAGCTTGCGCAGATCGGCCAGGTCCTCGAGCGCACGCTGCGGGTCGAACTTGATCTCTTTCAGTGAAAACGACTCGAGCCGCACCTCATCCTGGAAGCGCTGGTGGAAGTACTCGACCACGCGGTCGAACACGTGCAGGTCGGCGCCTTTGGCGATGAAGCCCATCTGCCGCATGGCCTCGACGATCTTGCGGGTGTCGCGCGTGAACGCGCCCTGCAGGAAATCGGCGATGCCACGCCGCATGGCCGGCGACACCTGTGCCACCGCCCCAAAATCGATAAACACCACCCGCGGCCCCGGGCCGACCAGGAGATTGCCCGGGTGCGGATCCGCGTGATAGAGGCCATCCGAGAAGATCTGCTGGCAGTAGGCGTGCACGATCATGCGCGCCAGCACGCGCCGATCCAGCCCCGCTGCGTCGATGCGGTCGCGGTCGGAGGCCTTGACCCCGTCGACCCATTCCGTGGTCAGCACGCGCTCGGTCGACAGCTCGCGCAGCACCGCCGGAAAGCCGATGTCCTTGCGCCCCTTGAAATTGGCCGCGATGCGCTCGATGTTGTCGGCCTCGCGCCGGAAGTCGAGCTCGGCGAGCACCATCTCCCGGATCTCGCGGTACACCTGCTCGAGGCCCTGGTAGGGCACAAAGTAGCTGATGATGCCGAAGATGCGGCGCAGCGTGCGCAGATCCAGGCGCACGATTTGCTCGATCTCGGGATACTGAACCTTGACCGCCACCCGCTCGCCCGAGCGCATGCGCGCCACGTGCACCTGCCCGATCGAGGCCGACGCCACCGGCTGCTCGTCGAACTCGGCGAACACGTCGCGCGGGCTGCGGCCGCCAAATTCTTCTCGAAAGCGGGCTTCGATGTCGCCAAACGGGCGTGGTGGCACCTGATCCTGCAGCCCCTCGAGCTCGGCGCGGAACTGCTCGGGCAGGAAGTTGGTCATGATGCTGATGAGCTGCCCGACCTTGATGAAAAGCCCCTGCAGGCGCAGGATGGCCCGCTCGATGCGGCGCGCGTTGCGGCGATGCTTATCGAGCGTGATGCGCTCGAGCGCGGCCGGCGAGCGGAAGCGCGCCTGCAGCTTGAGCGACAGGTACGAGGCCAGCACGATCGCGGTCACGTAATGCGCGTACAAGAAGCGCAGGCCCGCCCGAACCGGCCTGCCCGCGGTGCGGCCGCCCGCCAGTGCGACCCGAACCGGAGCCGGCTCGGACTTGACCTCACTTTCGGGCTGGGGAGCTGCCGCCGCGGTCACGTGGGAAGTATACGCTGCTTCGTGGTCGCTTGACACCTCGCGTCATCGGGGCAAGACTTCGCCAATGGCCCCCGAAGACGCCAAAATCGACGAGCGCGACGAGCCCAAGCCGGCGGACGAGGACAAGCTGCGGGCGCGCTTGCAGAGCGTCATCCCGGAGCTCGTCAAGCGCACCTTCTACGCGGGCCTGGGCGCCGTGTTCACGACCGAAGAAGGCGTACGCAAGCTGGTCAGCGATTTTTCCCTGCCCAAAGACGTGGCCAATTTCCTGGTCTCGCAGGCGCAAGGCACCAAAAACGAGGTGTTCCGCATCGTCGCCACCGAGCTGCGCAGCTGGCTCGACAAGATCGACCTGCAGCGCGAGCTGACCAAGCTTCTGACCATGCTGTCGGTGGAAGTGAAAACCGAGATCCGCTTCGTGCCCAACGAGGAGGCGCTGGTCAAGCCCGAGATCAAGCGCAAGGTGTCGGTCAAACGGGCCAAGCCGACCGAGGCACCGGCGGGCGGGGGCGAGGATCCGGCGGCCGCGCCTGCGGCTACGACTTCGCCGCCTTCTTCGGCTTCCCGCGACTGATCACGAGCTTCTTGAGCACGACCGGCGTCTGCGGCTTGTCGCGGGCGTCGCGGGGCACGCGCGCAATCTTCTTGACGGTCTCGACCTGCTCGCAGGCGCCGAAGATGGTGTGCCGGCCATTCAGGTGCGCGATGCTGTCGCGCTCGGTGATGAAAAACTGCGAGCCGTTGGTGTTGGGCCCGCGGTTTGCCATCGCGAGCAGGCCCGGCTTGTCGAACTTGATCCCGTTCGAGGTTTCGTCCTCGAACTCGTATCCGGGGTCGCCGGTGCCGGTGCCGAGCGGGCAGCCACCCTGGATCATGAACTCGGGAATCACGCGGTGGAACACCAGCCCGTCATAAAACGGCCGGGTTACCCACTGGCCGGTCTTGGGGTCCTTGAAGGGCCGCTTCCCGCGCGCCAGCCCGACGAAATTGGCAACCGTCTTGGGCGCCTGCTTCTCGAAAAGCTCGCACGTGATCGTACCCTCGGACGTCTCGAAGGTGGCCCAAAGCTGGCCCTTGCTCGACAGACCCTTGAGCGCGTCGTCGAGCGCGAACTTGCCGCCGGTCGGATCGCCGCTGCTTTGCATCGCGAGAAGAGGAAGCACGAGAACGGGGGTCAGGAGCTTGAGGGTTGGCATGGGGCGGAGGATAGCAGAGCGCGGCGCCGCCTAAAAGCGCACGGTCGCAACCGCCTGCCCGGTCGGCAGCACGGCCGCGCTCACGGTCGCCTCGCCGCCGAAGATGTCCTTGCGGTACACCCAGAACGTCAGGCCCGAGGTGACGGCGAGCGCGCCCGCCGCGCCGAACAGAATGTCGGCCGCGATCGCCTGCGTGTGCTTCTTGTCTACGTCCGCCAGCTGGTCGCGCCGGGTCGAGCCGGTGGGCGCCTCCTGCGACAGCACGCCCAGGAACCCGCCCGCACCCGCAGCCACGAGCGCTCCGCCGAAAGTGCCCCAGGCCACATACTTCGGCCACGCCTTCTTCTCGGGCAGCGCCTGCGGCGATAAATCGATCTCGAGCGTGCGCCCGGCCGGGATCTCGATCTCGCGCGCCCAGCCCAGATGCCCCTCCGCCTCCACGCGCAGCCGATGATGGCCCGCCTCGAACAGGGGCGAGCGCACCGGCGTGGTGCCCACGAACGCGTCGTCGATATACACGCGCGCGCCGCGCACCGAGGCTCCCACCCGCACGCTGCCCGGATCGGGCCGCCGCTCGAAGATCCTGGTGGCCGATTCGCCCACCACGTCGATCAGCTGCTGCACCCCGCCCGGCACCAGCTTGAAGCTCTGGTTCTCGGTCTTGCCGGTCGTCAGGTCGAACAGGCTCAGGCTGAAAATGTAGTCGTTGTCGCGCTTGCCGACCGTGCCGGCCAGGACCTTGGTCACGCCCAGCGCGGCGCCCGCACGCGCCACGCACGCGACTTCCTCCATGCACGCCAGCGCCTTGCGCTCGTCCTCGACCCCCAGCTTGCCGCGAAACTCCTCCTTGCCTGCGATCTGGTAGCTGCCGGTCTTGGCCACGCGAGCAATCAGCACCTCGGTCAGGTTGTCGGCCAGATCGGGCTCGACGCCTGCGCCCAGCACCAGGACCGCCAGCTTCGCCTTGGGCGCTGCGCGTGCTGACGCCGCCGCCGCGGTCGCAGACAGGCATAGAACGAGCAGCCGAAGCCAACGCCTGTCCATCATGGACCTCCGATCGTCGTGCTGGTCACGGCCGTGCAGTGTCCGGGGTTGGTCACTGTGCACGGCGCCACGTCGCACTGGCACTGGTTGCTCTTGCACTGGACGTTTTGCAAGCATGGCTTGCCACCGTCGAGCTTGGGCACGCACACCTTGGGCTCGCTCGGGTACACCACGCCCATGCAGTACGAGCTCGTGCCCACCAGATGGTTGTTTGTGCAGTCGGCGTGGCTCTGGCACGGGGTGCTGCAGAGCTTGTAGGGGAGCAGGTTGGATGGCGTCAGACACTGGAGGCCGTTGACACAGTCCTGGTTGCTGTTGCAGGGCACCCCGAAGATCCCGATCACGCAGTAGCTGCCCAGGGGGGTGTCGAAGCAGCTCTGCGGAAACCCGCCCTTGGGTGGACAGATCCGCGAGGCTGGACATGGGGTCACACAGATGCCGAGCCCGCTCGGCGTATCGGGCGTCAGGGTCACGCACGCGTCGCCGGCCGCGCAATCGATCTCGGGGTGAGCGAGCTGACAGAGCTCGAGCAGGACCAGGGTCGGCGACAGGCAGCGCCCGCCCATGCAGGTGAAGGCGGCCGGGAATAGGAAGTTGCCGTTGTCGTAGGAGGCGCAGTCGGCCGGGACCGTGCACGGGGTCGTGCACACCTTGTGCCCGCTCACGACCATCTCGCAGTCGCCCAGCATGCAGTCGAGCCGCGAGTTGCAGCGGAAGCCGAGCAGACCGGGCACGCAAAACGGGTCGGCTTGCGAGGGTAGGAACTTGCTCGAGCACACGAAGTTGGGCGGGCAGCGTTTCTTGGCGTCGCAGCTGGGCGTGCACACGTCGGGCAGACCGCGTCCGAGCACGACCGGCAGGCAGGCCGTGCCGGGCGCGCAGGCCTCGAACCGGGCCAGGCAGCCCGGCTGAATGCAGAACAACGCGTCGGTCTTGAGGTCGGCTCGCCGGTTCACGTATACGGCCAGCATTTCCTGTGAAAAGCATTCGCTGCGGATGGGGTCCCGGCAGTCCTCATTGCGGGCGCAGGCGGAGATGGGCAGACACACGCCCTCGTCGGTCAGGAGATCGGTGCGGATGCAGGCCATCCCACTTGCGCACTGACCGGACAGGCTGGGGCTGCACTTGCGCAGCGCGGAGCCTTCGCTGCACACGGAGCCGGCCGGATCGGGTTGGCCGGGGTCGCACGTGGGCGCGCAGAAGTCCGGTGCGCCCAGTGGCCGCGCGGCGCCGTAACAGCCGTAGCCCGCGCCGCAGGCGCTCGAGTCGGCGCTGGCCACGTCGCACGTGTAAAGCTGGTTGTCATACTTTTGCGTGTCGACCGTGCAGGCCGCGACCGCAAGCGCGGCCGCGCAAAGCCTACTCCACATTCAAGAACTCCACGACCGTTCCGGGCCCGACGCCATGCGCGCTCGACCAGCCCCCGATGACCTCGAGCACGAACTGCGACCGCCCGGGCACCTTCCGCTGGTCGAGCGTGAGCGGCTCCGCGTTTTCGACGATTCCGAGCACCCTCTTGTCGTGCGTGATGAAGATGATGTCGAGCGGGATGAGTGTGTTCTTCATCCAAAAGGCGCGGGCGTCCACTTCTTCTCGAAACAGGAACAGCATGCCGGCATCGGGAGCCAGCTTTTCGCGGTACATCAGGCCGCGCGTGGATTCCTCGGGGGTCCTAGCCAGCTCAACTTTCACGCGGATTTCCGGGCGTCCAGCCGGACGCAGCAGCACCATGGGCGTTGCCGGCTCGGTCCGCGCCCCACTGCGCGCGGCGCATGCTGCCAGCACGGCCACACATAAGGCGACCCGGCTCACCGCCTCGACGTTAGCTCGCGCCCTTCATTTTGACAAGGTTTTGCGCGTCGCCTACCGTTAACCCTGGTGGCAAAGGGCATAGTTTATCTGGTCGGCGCGGGCCCGGGCGATCCGGGCCTGCTCACCGTGCGGGGCGCCGAGTGTCTGCGTCGCGCGGACGTGGTGGTGTGCGATTACCTGGTCAGCGAGTCGCTGCTCGAGCACGCGCCGGCGGCGGCCGAACGGATCGTGATCGGCAAGCACGGCACCGGGCGCACGATGTCGCAGGAGGAGGTGAGCGCGCTGTTGGTGGCGCGGGCACGCGAGGGCAAGCTGGTGGTGCGGCTCAAGGGCGGCGACCCGTTCGTGTTCGGCCGCGGCGGCGAGGAGGCGGAAGCGCTGGCGGCCGAAGGTGTGCCCTGGGAGGTGGTGCCGGGCGTGACCGCGGCGGTGGCGGTGCCGGCCTACGCCGGCATCCCGCTCACGCATCGCGATCTGGCGGCCACAGTGGCGTTCGCAACCGGCCACGAGCGTTGGGACAAGGAGTACAGCGGCATCGACTGGGCGGCGCTGGCCCAGCGCACCGGAACCGTGGTTTTGTTCATGAGCGTGCGGCGGCTGAGCGTCAATCTGACCGCTCTGGTCGAGCATGGGCGCGACCCGAAAACGCCAGCTGCGCTCATCGAATGGGGCACGCTGCCGCGCCAGCGCGTGGTGACGGGGACGCTTGCCGATCTGGCCGCGCGTGCGGAGGCGGCCGGCTTGCAGCCCCCGGCCATGCTCGTGGTGGGCGATGTGGTGCGCTTGCGCGAGCGGCTGCGCTGGTTCGAGCGGCGGCCGCTTTTCGGCCAGCGCGTGCTCACGCTGCGCGCGCGCACGCAAAGCCTGGCCGGCGCGCTCTACGAGCTGGGCGCCGAGGTGCTCGAGCTTTTTGCGATCCGCGTGGTGCCGCCGGAAAGCTACGCGCCGCTCGACGAGGCGCTGGTCAAGCTGGGCTCGTACGACTGGGTGGTGTTCACCAGTCAGAATGCGGTCGGCGCCGTGTTCGAGCGCCTCATGACGGCGGGCCGCGACGCACGCGCGTTCGGGCGCGCCCGTGTGTGCGCGATTGGCGGCGAGACGGCGGCCGCTCTGCGTGCGCATGGTGTCATCGCCGACCTTCTGCCCGACGACGCGGTGGCCGAGGGGCTGGTGGCCGCGTTTGCGACCGAAGAGGTCGAGGGCAAGCGCCTCTTGCTCCCGCGCGCGGCCGAGGCGCGCGAAACTTTTCCGGAGGCGCTCCGGCTGCGGGGCGCGCACGTCGACGTGGTGGCGGCGTATCGCACCGTGCGTGCGAGCGCAGCCGAGGCGGGCCCGGTGCTCGAGCGCCTCCGAAAGGGCGAGCTCGACATCGCCCTGTTCGCGTCGGGCTCACAGGTGACCAGCTTTTTCGAGCTTGTGGGTGGCGGCGCAGCGGCGCTTCTAGGCCGTGTCCTGGTCGGCGCAATCGGCCCGGTGACCGCGGAGGCGCTGCGCAGGCGCGGGGTCGAGCCCCAGGTCGTGCCCCGGCGCCACACGATGGGCGACCTGATCGAGGCTATACTGGAGCATCTGAAGGAGAAACGCTGATGCAGTTCCCCGAGTATCGTTCGCGCCGGCTGCGTCGTACCGAGGCCCTCCGGCGCATGGTTCGCGAGACCCAGCTCGACCCCGGCGACTTCATCTACCCGCTCTTCGTGGTGCCCGGCAAGGGCAAGAAGACCGAGGTTGTTTCCATGCCCGGGATCTACAACCTGTCGGTCGACACCGCGACCGAGGAAGCCGTGCGCGCGGCCGAGGCCGGCGTGCCGGCTGTGATCCTGTTCGGCATCCCGGAGCACAAGGATGCGGTGGGCAGCGAGGCCTGGGATGACGGCGGTGTGGTGCAGCGCGCGATCCGCTCGATCAAGAAGGCGCGCCCCGAGCTGTGCGTGATCGCAGACGCCTGTTTTTGCGAGTACACCGACCACGGCCACTGCGGAGTCTTGACCGCCGGCGAGCGGGCGCGCGAGGTCGACAACGACGCCACGCTCGAGAACCTGGGTCGGGTCGCGCTCTCGTATGCCAAGGCGGGCGTCGACGTGATTGCCCCGTCGGGCATGATGGATGGGTTCGTGGGCTTCTTGCGCGATGTCCTCGACGAGGACGGCCACGACCAGATCCCCATCATGGCCTACTCGGCCAAGTATGCGTCGGCGTTCTACGGCCCCTTCCGCGAGGCCGTGCAGAGCACACCCCAGTTTGGCGACCGGCGGGGCTATCAGATGGATCCGGCCAACAGCGACGAGGCCATGCGCGAGGTCACGCTCGATGTCAGCGAGGGCGCCGACATCGTCCTCATCAAGCCGGCGCTGGCTTATCTCGACGTGATCCGGCGCGTGCGCGAGGAGTTCGAGCTGCCGGTCGCGGCCTACAACGTGTCGGGTGAGTACTCGATGCTGCGCGCGGCCGGCGAGCGGGGCTGGATCGATTACGAGCGCACGATGCTCGAGGTGCTGACGTCCATCAAGCGGGCGGGCGCCGACCTGATTCTGACCTATCACGCCATCGAGGCGGTCAAGCTGCTCAAGCGCGGGTGAGCGCGGCCAGCTCCCGCTCGGCTTTCTGGGCGCGTGTGCGGGCATCGCGAGCGTCCTTCTGGGCTCGGCGTACCTCTTCGGTCAGGCGGTCCACCTCCGCCTGCGCGGCCGCAAGGCGCGCCTCCAGGCGCCCCAGCTCTGCGGCCGCTCGCTCGGCTTCCCGTGCCAGCCGCTCGGCGGTCTGCTTGGCCTCGCGCAGCCGAGCTTGCTCCGAGTGCTGGTCGCCCACGACTGTCTTGGGCACAGGGAGCCCCTCGGGTGCGCGGAAGGCGGTCGGCGGCTCGAGCGCTCGCGGAAGCGTGCCCGTGCGGAGCTGTATGCGCACGCCCTCGTCTCCGGTGGCGGCTGCGTGCAGAGTCTGTTGTATCTCGCGACGCGTGGCCGGGCTCTCGGCGTGACCGGCCGCGGTGAGCAGCGCCTCGACCGCTGAAACCAGCCGGGTCAGGCATTCCCGCTCGCGCCGCGTCGCCTCGCGCAGCGCGTCGCCCGCCTGGCCGGCCAGGGCCAGAGCCTGTGCCTTCTCGAGCGCCTCGCCCGCGTCGATAAGCGCTGCAATCTCGGCCGGCCGCTCCTGCGCCAGCCGATTGATCGCCCACACTGTGACCGGGGGGCGCCGCAGCGCCTTGATGGCTACCGCAGCCGCCGCATTGCCGGCCTCGCGCAGTCGCTTGGCGGCCGCGTCGCGCTCACGCACGAACTCGGCCGGGGGAACCGCGTACAGTCGCGCCAGATCTTCGGCCGAAAGCGGCATGGTCAGCGCACCAGGATCCGGTAGGGTTGGCCGAGGCCGGGCAGGGCGGACTTGTCCCCGAGCCGGCCTGGGGGCGGGTCGTGGCGCTCGAGCCGCAGGGTCTGTCCGCCCAGGGCCTCGAACCGCCACAGCTCGCCGAGCGGAGGGATCTCACGCTCGGGCTCCTCGCCGATGCGCACGCGCGCGGCCACGCCGGTAGGCAGGATGATCTGGCCGCGCAGGTGCGTGCCCGCGGGCGCGTCGAGCAGGAACGTATCCACGTCGCCGCGGTGGTCCAGATAGCCCGACAGCTCGAGGCCCGGGCGCAGGCGGGTGACCTGCCCGGGCGCATCATTGGGCTCCGCCTCTTCGTGCTCGCCCAGCGTGTGCCAGCTGGCCGAGAGCGCATACTCGTCGGTCACGTTTTCGGTGGGCGCGCTGCCAGGCACACGCGCCTCGCGCACCACCAAGTAGTTCTCGCCCGAGCTCAGCCGCAGGTTGGGCAGCAGCTCGCCCTCGCCCACGCCGTGGGCGTCGGCCCGGGCCAAAAGCTCGCCCTGTGCATTGAACACCTCGAGCACCAGATCCATATTCGGGATCCCGGTCACCTCGGCGCGCAGCACCCGCGCGGGCGCGTTCGGGCCCCCGGGCGCCGGCGGGATCCGGTAGACGTCGACATCGCCCTCGTCGCGCGAGAGCCGCTGTCCGATCTTGCCGCGCACCGGATGGCCCGATGAAATCGGGTTGGCGTGCGCGGGGTCGTCGTTCGGCTCCATCTCGACCTCGAGCGGACGCGGCTTGCGCAGGCGCAGCCCGCCCCACACGCCGGCCACCACGAGCCCGCCCAGAAGAATGGGCAGCACCAGCAGGCGCACATATTTCTGCCGCTTCAGCGAGCGCTCGTAGCGGTCGTAGTCGCTGCGCGACAGACGGTCGACCGCAGCCGCCTCGGGCATCGAGCGCATCTTCGAGGTCGGTCCGGTCCCGAGCTGCCACTCCGAGCTGTCGGCATCGGAAAGGGCCGGAAGGTCCGAGGCGCGGCGGGCCGACAGCGCACCCTTTGAGCCCCCGTGTTGCGGGGCCACCGGGGGCTCGGTCACGGGGGCGCGCGCTCGCTCGAGCGCCGCCCGCATCTCGTCGATGGTCTGATAGCGATCGGCGGGCCGCTTTTGCAGCGCCCGC
>DATFWX010000265.1:0-24987 GCA_035258845.1 Polyangia bacterium
CCGCCTGTCCGAGTTCGAGGGCTCGTCCAACTCGTTCGTCTTGATCCGGCACGACCTGACGCTCGACAGCGGACCGGTGACGTTCTACTCGCTGCTCATGCATCTGGGACCGGACACGCTGAGCGAGAAGGCGCGGGCGTCCTGGATCCGCGACCTGGTGCACGATCGCGACCGGACCGCGCTCGATACCCTGCGAGCCGGGCGCATCGCGCTCCTGGACCGGCGCGTCGGGGCGGGCGACATCGTGGGCACGATCGGGGTCGTGCGACGCGGGTTCGAGCAGGGACCCGAGATGCACCTGGAGATCTTCTCGGCCGAGCGCCTGACCGGCGCGGTCGGGCGCAGCTTTCGGTTTCTGGAGGCGGCGGCGGACGGGCCCATGGTGCGGCGCGGGGCGCTGATCGACGCGGTCGACGCCAACGGCGATGGCATGGTGAGCGCCGACGAGCTGCGCGCGTTTTTCCGCCAGGGCGACCTCGACAAGCGGCAGGCGCTGCGCCGCATGGCCATTCGGCACGCGCACGAGTGGGGCGACCGGCTGGGGGTGGAGGAATTCGTGCGTGCGCGCGAGCTGGGCGGATTGCCCGAGAACGAGCGGCGGCGGCTGTATCGGATCGCGGCCGCGCCCTACGTGTTCTGGACCGACGCGCTGTCCCTTCACACCGGGCTGCCCCAGAACCAGACCGTGTACTCGTATCACCCGATCACGTTCCTGGTGGCGCTGGCCGCGCACGCCAACGGAACCGAGGTGCACTGGCCCGCGCGCGCGCCGCTGGCCGACCGCGACCTGGCGGCGGCGCCGGTTGCGGCCAGCATCCTTGGCGACTGGACGCGCGGTCAGCAGGCGCGGCCGGAGGGCCCCATCTTCGGCCCGGTCGTCGACAGCGAGGCCATCACCAAGCGCAAGGCCGACATCCCGCTCATCATCCTGCCGGGCGGAAACGAGTAGACGAGCCGAGGGGCCCTACGCCACTGAGAATCCCGGTCATCGGCCATCTCGGCGGCGAAGCTACGGCGGAGCCGCAAGGTCGGCGTCACACAAGGCGGTCGCAGAGCGCCGCCAGCGCGCCCGCGCGCAGCCGCTCCAGCCCGGCCAGGCCGGCCGCGGCACCCCGCTCGAGCGCAGCCAGCGTATCGGGGCCGGCGCGCGCCGCGTCGTCGCGCATGGCCGGGTCGCGCAGCCAGCGATCGAGCTCGGCCTTATCGACCTCGATGTGAAACAAGAGGCCCCAAGCGCAGGCTCCGTAGCGGTACGCCTGCACGGGGCTACGATGGGAGCTGGCCAGGGCAACCGCGCCCGCGGGCAGCTCGAACACATCGCGGTGCCAGTGCAAGACCACTTCCTGGGCGCCGAAATGGCCGAGCAGCGCATCGTCGCCGGCGGCGGCCAACGCGCGCACGGGCAGCCAACCGATCTCGGGGCCGCGCGGATTGGGCTCGACGCGCGCGCCCAGGGCCCACGCCAGGAGCTGACTGCCCAGGCAGATGCCGAGCACCGGGATCCCGCGCGCAAGCGCCTGCTCGATAGCGGCCCGCTCGTCGGCGAGATGGGGGTAGGCCGCCTGCTCGCCCACTCCCATCGGGCCTCCCAGGACGATGAGGCCGGCCGCGCCGCCGAGGGGCGGAACCGGCTGCCCGCGGTGCAGATCCACATAGCGCGCGCCGATCCCACGCGCCGCCAGCAGCGGAGCCAGCGCGCCCAGGTCCTCGTCCTCGGCGTGACGGAAGACCAGGATCTCAGCCATGGCGCGGCCGGGCGGCCAGCTGGCGGCGCACCAGCTCGATCGCCGCCTCCGCGCTGTCGCCGGGTCCGAACACGGCGCTGACACCCATCGCGCGCAGGGCCGCGGCGTCGGCAGGTGGGATGATGCCGCCGCCGATGACCAGCGTGTCGCTCATGCCCCGGGCCGCCAGTCCCTGCACGAGCTCTTCGAACACGGGCATGTGGCCGCCGGACGAGCTCGAGACCCCGATGACATCGACTCCTTCCTGCGCGGCCACCGCCACGATCTCGGAGGCCACCAGGAAGTTCGTGAAGATGACCTCGAAGCCGGCATCCCGAAAGCGGCGGGCCAGATAGCGGATCCCGCGGTCGTGGCAATCGAGCGTGGGCTTGGTCAAGAGGATCCGAATCCGCTGCGAGATCACCTTGCCTCCTTCGGCTCCGGGCGCGCCCGCAGATCTACCTGCGGCGCTTCACGCTTCACCCCCTGCCAGGGCGGCACCGCCGGCTCGCGCTTCGCGCTCGCGTCGCCTCCAAAGAGTTGCCTCATTCGTGCGCCAGTGGCCCGCATGGAGGCGACTAATGCGGTGGGCCCCAGCCCAGCGCCCGCTTGAGCACGCCCATCATTTCGCCGGTGGTGGCATCGGCCTGCGCCGCCTCCACCGCCGCCGCCATCAGTCGCCCGCTGCCAGCCGCGGCCACGTCCGCCTGCGCAAACTCCTGGGCCGCCGCCTCCAGCTCGCCCATCGCACGTTCCCAGCGCGCAGCGTCGCGCGCCGCCCGCAGCTCCTGGATCCGCTCAACCGCGCTCTTCTCGATCTCAGGCGAGACCTGAAAGAAGCTCTCGCGTGCGTTTTCCTCGACCTGGTAGCAGTTGAGCCCCACGATTCGTCTCTGTCCCGAGTCCACCTGCCGGCGCCACTCGGCGGCCGAGCTCTCGACCTGGCGGCGGATCCAGCCCTTGCGCTGCGCGCTCACGTAGCCGCCCTGGGCCTCGATCGCGGCCACCATCTCGAGCGCGGCCTTCCCCAACTGACTGGTCAGCGACTCGACGAAGTAGGAGCCGGCCAGCGGATCGCTGACCGTGGTCACGTTGGTCTCCTCCTTGATGACTTGCTGGACCCGCAGCGCGAGCAGGTGCGCTTCCTCGGTCGGAATCGCGAACGCCTCGTCGTAGCAGGACACCTCCATGGCCTGGGTGCCGCTGAGCACCGCGCCCAACGCCTGCAGGGTGGTTCGGATCAGATTGACCAGCGGCTGCTGCGCGGTCAGCGACGCGCCCGAGGTGTGGGTGTGAATGCGGACGTGCAGCGAGCGCGGATCGCGCGCGCCAAACTGGTCGCGCATCATCTGGGCCCACAGCTGCCGAAACGCGCGGATCTTCGCGATCTGCTCGAAGAAGTCGCTGGCCTGGGCAAACTGAAAGCCAAAGCGCGGCAAGAATGCATCCGGCGCCAGGCCGGCCTCGATGCAGGCGCGCGTGAGCTCCTTGCCGTAGGCGAGCATGAGCGCCATCTCCTGGACCGCCGTTCCGCCCGCCTCCTCGACTCCGTACGCGAAAAAGTTGGTCGTATTCCAGCGCCGCATGTGTTTTGAGCAATACGCGATGAGCGCGACCGCGAGCTTGAGCCCCTGCTCGGGCGGGAAGGCGCTCATTCCGACGTAGGCGGACTGGTGATACCAGTTCATCGAGTTGCCGCGCAGCTCGGCCTTGTCGACGCCGCGCCGGGCCGCGTACGCGATGTACTGCGCGAGCGCTGGGATGACCTGATAGTAGGTGATATGGATGACGTTCATCTTGGTCAGGTCCATATCGTGAAACAATCGTTCCATATCGCGGACCGAGTAAACCGCCATCCCGCACTGCCCGATGCGCCCGCGCGCCGCCGGATGGTCCGGATCCAGGCCCTCGTGCGAGACCAGATCGTAGACCAGGTTGTAGAAGGGTTGCCCGAAGTAGCCGACCATGCCCTGGCTCGTGAGCAGATCCATGCGCTCGCGCGTCTGCTCGGGCAGACCGTAGCCAATCACCGGCTGATTCGCCCACGCCATCAGCTGGTACCAGGAAGGCAGGTTGCCGCGCGTGAAGGGATACGCGCCCGGCTCCGCCACCGCCGAGCCGTTGCTCGCAGGGGCCGCCTCTGCGAGGTCGTGCGGGAAATAGCAGCCCTTCAAGGGCAGGCCGGAATGAGTTTGCGGCGGCTCGGGCGCGCCCTCTCCGAAACGACGGACCAGCTTCTGGTACTCCGTGTACCAGTGCTCTGCCGCCGCGCGCGACGCTGCCAGGGTCTTGTCGTCGAACAGGCTCATCATGCCTCCGGGTCTCGGCGATTGAGGTGCTGCGGCGGCGCGCCGCCTTCGTACCATGAGTGACAGGTTTGGTTCAACCGGCGGATGGTGTATGATCGAGCGGGGTCAGTGTGGGCTCGAGTAGGTCTGGCTGGCTCCAGAAGGAGGCATTTCATGCGGCGGCTCCTGTCCTTTTGCATCGCAGTCGGGGTGCTGGTCGCGCTTGCTGCCACGGCCCAGGCACACCTGGTGCGTTACCACTCGGGCCACCCGATTCCGCCCCGCGTGGGCGGCGGGTTCTGCTACATCGGATTTCCGCATGTGCATCCTTTCGCACCTGTGGACGTGCGGGTCTACCGGGTCTACGACGACGAGTATTACTTCATCGGTGACCCGACACCGTTCGGCTACGAAGGGCCCGAATACTCGTACTACGGTCCCCATCCGGTGTTCGAGGTCAGCTTCGGCGAGCCGGTCTACTGTTATCTCGATGGACCCCACTTCCACTGGTATCAGCCGACCGCAACCGTGACCGCCAGCTTCGAGTTCCGCGGGGGCGCCTTCTGGTACATCGGCGCGTACGATCCGATCTTCTATCGCGCGCAGCCCCGCTATATGGTCATCAACGAGGTCTACCGGCCCATGGTCTACGCCCGCCCGGCCGTCGACGTGGCGGTGGCGCCGCAGGCCTACCGGGGCCGCATCATCGCCACCCCGCCGGGCCCGACCGTGGTCGCGACTCCCCGCGGTGTACCGCCTGGTCACACCTTCCAGCCACCCGGACGCGCGGTTGGCCACGAGGGGGCTGGCGTGATGGCGGTGCCGCCCGGTGGTCGCGGTGCCCCCGGTCGCGGCCAGGCCTACGCACAGCCGCCCGGCGGTCGCGGCGGCACCATCGTGCAGCCGCAACGCGGCGGTCCCATCGCACAGCCACCTCACGGCGGGGGCGGCACCATCGTGCAGCCGCAACGCGGCGGTCCCATCGCACAGCCTCCTCACGGCGGGGGCGGCCCAATCGCGCAGCCGCAACGCGGCGGCCCCATCGCGCAGCCTCCTCACGGCGGCGGCGGCACCATTGCGCAGCCGCAACGCGGCGGCCCCATCGCGCAGCCTCCCCACGGCGGCGGCGGTTACGTCGCGCAGCCGCAACGCGGCGGCCCGGTCGCAGGGCCACCCCACGGCGGCGGAGCCGTCGCCGCTCCCCCCCGCGACAATCGACGGCACTAGAAGTCATCTCGTAAACCGAAAACGCTCGCACTGAGCCAGCAAAAACCCTGGAAGGTTCACCGCTGTTGCCCGTACACTCCGCCCGAGGCGGGACCAGGGAGGTGTCATGAGACTCGCACGATGCTCGGCGGCGCTGTTTTTTCTCACCTTTTTGGGTTGCGATAACTCCGGGGGGAGCGGTGGCAGCGGCGGTGGTGGAGGGGGAAGCGCGGATACCGGCTTCCGCCCGATGAAGGACGGATTCGGATTCGAGAACTACACCAACATGGGCGTGACCAACATGACGGCCGACGAGCTTCGCCGGATGTTCGGCGACCAGGTCTGCGGCTCGATGATGGGCGGCTGCACGTTGACGCCTCCAGCGCAGCAGTGGATGGATGAAGCCAACAAGGCCATGGACGGCGGACACTGTTTCGGGTTCTCGCATCTGGCGCTGCAGCTCTATCGGGGCACCCTCAGGCCGGCCGATTTCGGCGGCGCTTCGACCTCCGCGCTCGCCAAAGATGGCAACGACAAGCTGCAGCGCGAGCTTGCCTATTGGATGGCGACGCAGTTCGTCAAGCCGTCGGCGGAGCGTTTCGTCACCGACCTGGCGCCCAACGACGTGCTCGGCAAGCTCCGCCAGGCGTTCTCGGCGGGGATGGGCGGCGAGCAGTACACGCTCGGGATCTTCAAGATGGAGATGGGCAAGCGAACCGGCGGCCACGCGGTCACGCCCTATGCCATTGCCGACGGCAACCCGGTGCGTCTGATGGTCTACGACAACAACTTCCCCAACCAGGAGCGCTCCCTGGAAATCGACAGCGGCGCGAACAGCTGGAAGTACACGGCCACCATCAACCCTTCGGAGCCGGCCGGGCTCTACCAGGGTGATGCGACGACCAAGACACTGATGCTGGCCCCGGTGTCGTCGGCGCAGGGACAGCAGGCGTGCCCCTTCTGCGGCAACATGATGATGACGATGATGAGCGATCGCCAGGTCATTCCCAACGGCGCCGCGAGAGTGAGCGTGACGGACGACCAGGGACGCATGGTCAGCGACACCGCGAACCAGATCCCGGGTGCGGAAACGGCGCCCATGATGTCCGCCGATCTGTTCAGCCATCACGAGCCTCTGTTTCGGCTGCCGGGCGGTAGCGATCTCACCATTGCCATCGACGGCTCCGACATGCAGGCGAGCACTCAGGAATCGGTTTCGGTGCTCGGGCAGGGATACACGCTCGCGGTCGAGGGCGTGACGCTGGCTCCGGGTCAGACCGACACGCTGAGAGTGACCAAGGCGGGCGATCAGATCAGGTACCGGACCAGCAGCATGGAGACGCCGGTCGTCGTCCTCGGCGTGCAGAGCGCCGGCCCCGATTACGCGTTCGGCATTCGGGTCTCCGGCGATGCGGACGGGCAGGAGGCCGTGCTTCGGATCGATCTACAGAGCGGCCAGCTGGCCGTGGAGATCAAGGACAACGCGAACACGACCTACGGCATTACGATCCGGCGCATCGACGACGGCGGAGTGTCCGAGTTCACCCACGCTGGAGCCACCGTCGGTGGAAACGACACGGTCTACCTCGATTACGCGGCCTGGGGCGGCCAGGGGCAGCCCTTGACGATCGAGGTGGATCAAGGCTCCGACGGCACCATCGACCAGACGCTGCTGCTGTCGGACGACAATTAGCCACCCGGTCCGTCGCGTCAGGGCGTGAAGATCTCGACCAGCGTCGTGTAGCTGTTCCCGCGAATGTCACCCCCACCCACTGCATACAGCGAGTCGCCCAGCGCGGCGACGCCGAGCCCATGGCGGGCATGCGGCAGCGGCGCATAGGTCGTCCAGCGCCCTGACCGCGGGTCGAAGCCCTGCACATCGGCAAACGTTCCCGGTAGTGGCCCCGACCACTCCTCGCCGCCGATCGCGAAGCAGATCCCGCGGAGCGGCCGCGCGCCCAGACCACCACGCGCGGTCGGCAGGTCGGGCAGGGTCGTCCAATGGTCGGTGGCCGGATCGTACGATTCCGCGCTGTGCACGACCGTGCGATCGCCGAGCCAGCCACCGACGACCAGCATGGTGTCGGCGAGCGGGCAGGAGGCCACGTGCTCGCGGGCGGTCGGCATGGGCGCCCGCGCGGCCCAGGTGTCACTGCTGGGATCGTACGCGTACAGGTCCGCGCGCGCGTCCGGCTCGGCGATGCCGCCACCGGCCACGTAGATCTTGCCCCCAATCGCCTCCGCCGTCGCCGATCCGCGGGCGAGCGGCTGATCGGCCAGCCGCCGCCAGGTGGTGCCGTCAAAGGAGAACGTGGTCGCCAGGGGCATGAAATTCTGCGCCGCCAGGATGCCGGTGAAGCCGCCGAGCAGATAAATCGTGTCTCCTACCTGCGCCATCGCCAGATGGTGGCGCGGAGCCTCGGGCGGCAGCGGCGGCCCCGGTGACCACTGCCGCGCCGTCGGGTCGAACACGTCGACGTGGTCGCTCACGCAGGCACTCTCACCCGGTGGGCACAGGTCCGTGATGCCGCCAAAAAAGTAGATGCGACCGCGCAGCGCCATCGCGTGGGCTTCGTACCGTTCCTGCGGCAGCGGCGGTGCCGATGTCCAGGAGCCGGGCGGCGTCGCGTCGCCGCAAGAGCACAGCACGAGCACGACCGCTGCGAGCCAACGCACGCTTGCAGGCATCGAGCCTCCGGGCCTGGAGCCCCCTGGCGCGGGGTGAGCGAAGGGGATCGAACCCTCGACAACCGGGGCCACAACCCGGTGCTCTACCAACTGAGCTACGCCCACCAAAAACGGCATAGATTTAATACGGGCTCCGGATGATTTCAACCGCCATCTGGTCGATCGGTCATGGCAACCGCAGCCTGGACGAGCTGGCTCGGGCGCTCGAGGCGCATGGGGTGCAGGCGCTGGCCGACGTGCGCTCGTTCCCGGGCTCGCGGCGCCACCCGCACTTCGGCCGTGAGGCGCTCGCCGCCTCCCTGCCCAGCCTCGGCATCGACTACACGTGGTGGCCCGATCTGGGCGGTCGCCGCAAGGTGCGGCCCGACTCCATCCATGTGGGCTGGCAGGTGGCCGCGTTCCGCGCCTACGCCGATTACATGGAGACGCCGCGCTTTCAGGCCGCGCTCGACCTGCTCTTGCGCGCAGCCGCCCAGCGCCCGAGCGCCTTTATGTGCGCCGAGCGGCTGTGGTGGCAGTGCCACCGACGCCTGCTCTCGGACGCGCTGGCCGTGCGTGGGCTCGCGGTCGTCCACATTCTCGACGCGCACAAGGGCGAGCCCCACAAGCTCACGCCGTTCTTGCACGTCGACGGCGAGCGCCTGGTCTACCGCGGCCTCGTGTAGCGCCCGCGAGGCTGCCGCGCGGCCCGCCATCAGGCGCACGGACAATCGGCTTCATGGGCCCGGCCCAGGCAGCTGCACCAGCGGCCGGCCGAGTAGAAGGATCCGGAAGCGCACTGCCCCGTGTCGGGGACGCACTCCTCATGGCCGCTCGGCTGGGGCCCCCCGTCGAAGGTCGGGATCCCGCAGCAGTCGCACACATGCAGACAGAGCTCGGACGGTCCGCACAGGCGAGCTCCGCACGTGATGCTGCTGGCGTCTCCGGCCCCGGTGTCGGCCGGGGCGTCCTGAAGACGGCGGTCGTCGGACGATGCGTCTTGGGAGCCATCGAGCCCGCCATTGCCATCCTGACGGACCACGGTGTCCTGGGCGCAACCGGCCAGCGCAGTGGCGAGAACGATCGTCGCGATCGCAAGTGCGCGCATCGAGCAGGCGGACAGCAAGGATTGCGCCAACCGGGCGGCGCAGCGCAAAATCGAAGCCATCGGTTGCCCCACGACAGCGCGGAACTGGAGAAGATCGCAGCGCGCCCGGGGTGATTCGAACACCCGACCCTCGGCTTAGAAGGCCGATGCTCTATCCGACTGAGCTACGGGCGCAATCCTCAGGAAATCATAGCCGACCTGACAAAAAAGTCGCGCCGCCCGCCCGGCGCGCCCCAAAAAGGCCAGGGTTTTTCGACGGCGCGCGGCTTGCTCTACGGGAGCGCATGTCGCAGCCTGATGAAACCCGGCCCCGACGCCGTCCGCGGGTGCTGCTGGCCGCCAGCGTGAGCGCGGCCGCGGCCGCCGCCGCCCTGACCTTCACCGCCTGCTCGAGCGGACCCGTCGGCAACCTGCGCCCGGTTGATTGCGATGCCGCCGGCGCCGGCCCGTGCATGCAACGCGACGCGGCCGCCGACGCGCGCATCGATGCTCACCTGGACGCGGCCTTCGATGGCGGCACCGACGCGGAAAGCGATGGCGGCACCGACGCGGAAAGCGATGGGTCGGACGACGGAGGCACTGGGCCATGACGCGAGCAAACGTCCGATTCGAGCTATCGCTCTGGGGTGGTGCCACCGAGCGCCGCTACCGCCGCCTGCGGCCCGAGGTCGAGCGGCTGCCCTGGGGCACGCTCGATCCCACGCGCTACCCGGCCGAGCTGGTCCTGGCCGCGCGCCGCTCGTGGACGCTGGCCGCGTTCCAGGAGCACCGCACCGGCGCCGCCTGCGCGGCCACGCTGGAGGCGCTCATCGCGGCCCGCGCACCAGTCGACCTCATCGCGGTGGCGGCTCGCTTTCCGCTCGATGAGCTTGCGCACGTCGAGCTGTGCGCGCGCCTGGCCGCCGAGCTGGGCGGCGGCACGCCAGTCGATCACGATCCGAGCGCGCTGATTCCACGACCGGCCGCCGAGCTGCCCCCGCTGCTCCGGGCCGCCGACTGCGTGGTGCGCTACTTCTGCGTCGGCGAGGCCATCTCGATCCCACTTCTGCGCGGCACCTGGCACGCGGCGCGTCACCCGCTTACCAAGGCGGTGCTGGGCTGCATCGTCAAGGACGAGGCCGCGCACGGCCAGTTTGGCTGGCAGTTCCTCGACTGGGCGACTGCCACGGACGCGCTCTCGGAGGCCGATCGCGCGCACCTTGCCAGCGTGGCCTCGGAAACCATCGCCGAGCTGGTCGCGTCCTGGGACGTCATCCCCGCCCGCTCCGCGGCCCCGGTCGACGATCTCAACGCGCTGGGCTGGATGGAAAGTGCGGCCTACCTCGCGCTCGCGCGCCGCTCGCTCGCCGACCAGGTGCTGGCACCCCTGCGCCGCTTCGGCATCCCGGTCGCAGCCGCCTGACGGTCCAGTGCGCATGCCTCGGAATGGCGCGTCGGTCGGGGCGAGAGGATTCGAACCTCCGACATCCTGCTCCCAAAGCAGGCGCGCTACCAGGCTGCGCTACGCCCCGTATCTGAAATCATTAGCATCTCGGTTCTAGATCAACAAGTCAACGGGGCGCGGGGCGATTGCGGAAGGAAACGCGGAGCGACCGCCACGGGGCGTGGCCGAGCTACGGAGCCGGCTGCCACCGCTCCGACTGTGCGGGTTCGTCCTCGATCACGCGCGCAGCGGGCGCCGACCGGTGCTTCCACGCTGACGCCACCCGTGCGATCAGCGACTGCACCTGCGCCACCTGCAGCGCGCCAATGCCGAGCGCGATCCCGAGCAGCCAGCCCAAACGGGTCGATCGCCGCCGCGGGGGCTCGTCGACCTTGAAGTCTTCGTATGCGTCCATGCCCCCTCCACTGAGCATCGTCCGTACCAACACCCAAGAGCCCGAAACCACAACCCCTCTCGAGCGCTCATGTACAGCACGCGCACAGTAGGCGTGAGCCCCGTGAAATTCCAGCACGCGCGAATTGGGTGCGCGCTTACGCGCTGCGCACCCACAGTACACGTACGTTTCACGGCGGTACGGTGGCGCGCGCACGGTGCACGGATGTGGCGGATCCGCACGTGTCGATCGAGCCAAAGTCGCGATTCGTCGTCGGGGCATGGCCCTTGCTCCTCTGGTGCGATCGGAAGGAGCGAACCATGAAAACCACATCGATGATTCTGACCGCGCTTTTGACCAGCATCGCGCTGGCCGTGCCAGCGTATGCGCAAGACTTCCGTGGCGCCGATCAGATCAGCGGCAGCCTGGGCGGTCGAGTGGGTCTCCATGACGCCGAGGGTGGCGGTCTTTTCGCCGTCGAGTACGGCCATCGGCTCTCGAACCTCACGTGGCTCAACATGGAGCTCGACATGGGCTTTGGCAGCGGGCGCACCTGCTTCGTGGACAGTTCGGGTAGGGTCGTGTGTGCGGCCACGGGCAGCCAGCAGCTCGATGCCTTGATCGGCGCGCGCTGGAACTTCCTGACCAGCAACGAGCGCCTGGTCCCGTACCTCAAGCTGGGCGGCGGCCTCGCGTTCCTGTTCTGGCCGGGCTTCGACAATGACGGCTTCGCGCCGGTGGGCCGCGCCGCGGGCGGTCTCAAGTACTTCGTGACGCCGAACGTCGGACTGGGCGGTGAAGCGAGCCTGACCATGGGCCCGGCCATCTTCGGCTGCGGACGCGACTGCACGACGACCGATCTGTACGCCGCTTGGGCAATGATGGGCGGCGCCGAGATCGTGTTCTAACAGGTCATCGAGCGTCCAGAAACGGCTCGAGCTACTCCACTTCCTTGCCGTCCTCGATTCGATCCAAGCGCCTATAGAGCGATCGCCGATCAATTCCGAGAACCTTGGCGGCCTGGGTCTTGTTTCCACCGCAGGCCTCGAGCACTCGTCGCACGTAACGGCGTTCCATTTCCTCGAGAGTGATCAGCTCGTCCGGTCCCTCGCCGCCGATGACGATGCGGCTCGGCTGGTAGTCATGGATCTTCTCGGGCAAGTCGGTTGCCGTGATGTGCGTCATCCGCGTGAGCGCAACCGCGCGCTCGATGCAATTCTCCAATTCCCGCACATTGCCGGGCCAGTCGAAATCGAGCAGCTTGCGAGCCGCCACCTCGTCGATGCCGACGACGTCTTTCTTGTAGCGGCGGGCGCATTGCTCGAGGAAGTGCTGCGCCAGGGTGAGGATATCCCTCGGGCGCGCGCGCAATGGGGGCACCGATACGTGGACGACGTTGATTCGGTAGAACAGGTCTGCGCGAAAGCGGTTCGCGTCCACTTCGGATTCGATATCGCGGTTGGTCGCCGAGATGATGCGCGCATCGAACGCCACCTCGCCATCGCCGCCCACCGGGCGCACCTTGCGCTCCTGGAGGGCGCGCAGCAGCTTGGGCTGCATCTCTGCCGGCATCTCGCTGATTTCGTCGAGAAAGACCGAGCCGCCGCGGGCCTGCAGGAACAAGCCGGCGCGCTTTTGCTTGGCATCGGTGAACGCGCCTTTCTCGTGACCGAATAACTCACTTTCGAGAAGCGCGGATGGCATGGCCGCGCAGTTGATGGCGACGAAAGGCCCGCGAGCCCGGGCGCTTCGGGCATGGATGGCGCGCGCGACCAGATCCTTGCCGGTTCCGCTCTCGCCGGTAATGAGGACGCTCGCATCGGTGGGCGCCACCTGTTCGATGAGCTCGAAGACATGGCGCATGGGCGCGCTATCGCCGAGCAGCTCTTCCATACGTCGGCCGGCGTCGACCGCGGCGCGCAGGCGGCGCACTTCGATGTTGAGCTCGCGGTGGCCGATCGCGCGCCGGACCGCGTGCGCAACCACGTCGACATTGATGGGCTTGGTGATGAAGTCATAGGCACCCACGCGCAGTGCGCCCACGGCGTTTTCGAGATTGCCGTAGGCCGTCATGACGAGAACCGGCACGTCGGGTCGGCTGGCGGCGAGCCGCTCACAGAGCTCGAGTCCGGTCATGCCGCCGAGCCTGATGTCCGAGAGCACGATGTCGACCTCATTCGTGCTGGCAGCCTCGAGCGCCGCTTCGCCGCTTGGCGCGAGCTCGACGCGAAAGCCGCGCTTTGTGAGCACGTCGCGCACGAGATCGCCCGCGTCCTCGTCGTCATCGACGATCAGGATGGTGTTTCTTCCGGCGCCCTGTGCAGTCTCTCCGGTGTCCTGGGAAACGCTCATAAGCGAGCAACAAATGCAGGCCGGGGGCCATTGCCTCCGTCACGCCGCCAACGGATCGCCAACCATCGGAAATATAACGGTTTCTTCTACCCGTTCGGCGCTCCGTAAAAGGGCTCTGCTGGGTCGCTCGCGTACATGGTCCGGGAGCGACGGGGCATATTTTGCACAGGGATCCCTGGTTCACGCGCCCTTCAGAAAGGACGCCGGCCCTGGATGATGCGCACCAGGACCAACACCACCGCCACAACCAGCAGGAAGTGAATAAAACCACCGACGGTATAGGAACTGACGATTCCGAGTGCCCACAGCACCAGCAGCACGATCGCGATCGTGAGCAGCATCTCTAGCCTCCTCATTCCGTGACACCGGCACCGCGGGCCCGGTCGCCGGTCGAGTGCGCCGATCGGCGTGGGCTCGACCACCGCGATGAACGGGGCGCAGACTGCACGATGACACTGTCGACGAAGAGCTTGGTGTTGGGCACGTAGACGAGGCGGCCGTCGGCAGCGCGGATGAGCGTGGCGCGAATCTGGACGTCTTCGACTTTTCCCCGCTGACCACCGAACTCGATTTCGTCGCCTATGCGGAAAGGTTCTGCCAGCAGCAAGAGGATACCGCACAGGAAATTCTGGAATACGTCGCGGAACGCAAACCCAACCGCGATGCCGCCGATGCCGAGGATCTGAATGAGATCACGGGCGTGAAAGGAAGGCAGCGCGATCGAAGCCGCAACCAGGAGCCCCAGCACCACGAGCGCTGCCTGCGCGAGCCGGCCGATGACCATGCCCAGGTTTGACGAATGGCCGCGCACGAGCGAGATGCGGCGACAGAACCGGAGCGCCAGGAGTCCAGCTGTGAAAAACAAGCCAAACACGAGGATCGCTGCGAGGATCTCAGGGAGCTGGCGGGCAACCGCGTGCCCCATGTCTCGAAGCGCGTGCCAAGCTTGCATCGCCAATGTGTTAGTGCAGCCATCATGCCGGCGCTCAAGACGCGAGATTCTGGGCGCGAACCGAGGCATTTACGCACAGTTGGGGCAGATCCGCACGCTTCTTCGGCGCTACAAGCGCAAATTCGTTGGCATGCGGCGTGAAGGACGCATGCGTAGAGGAGTCTCCCATGTTCATCGACAGAGCCCCGGTCCCCATCAATGTGCTGCTCGTCGATGACGACGAGATCGGGCGTCTGAATGTGCACCGCGTCCTGAAGCGCCTCGGCGGCATTGGCACCCTGATCGAGGCCGCCGATGGCGCCGAGGCGCTGGCCGTTCTGCGCTCGGGCGAGCTTCCCGAATGGCGTCTGGTCGTGATACTCGATCTGTGCATGCCGCGCGTAAGCGGGCTCGATGTGTTGCGGCAGATTCGTGCCGATCCCGGTCTCCAGTCAATTCCTGTCGTGATCATGACCCACTCGAGCGCCGGTTCCCAGGTCGCCGAGGCTTTTCGGCTTCATGCGGCCGGGTACATCCTCAAACCGGCCTCGCTTCGTCAGCTCATTGCGTGCCTCGAATCGTTCGTGACATATTGGACTCACGTTGAGTTTCCGCCCCGAGCGCAGGCATGAGCGAGCTGCGACTGCTGGTCGTCGATGACGATGATGTCGATCGGAGTGCGATCCGGCGAGCGGTTGCCGTCTGGGAGCCGGAGGCCGTTGTCGAGGACCTGCCCGATGGGAAGGGTCTGTCTGGGGCACTCGCAAGCCGGCACTTCGACTGTGTCTTGCTCGATCACGAGCTGCCAGGCGAATCCGGCCTCGATGTCGTGCGCCGCTTGCGCCAGGCCGGCATTCAGGTGCCGATCCTGGCACTCACCGGCGCCGATGACACGGTGGGCTCGCAGATCGTGGCGGCGGGCGCGACGGATTTTCTGCCCAAGAGCGATCTGGAGCCGCGCCGCCTGGTGCGCCGGATTCGGCACGCGGTCCGTCTCGGGCGGGCGGAGGCTCGCCAGCGTGCGATTCAGCGCGAGCTAGGCGCCGAGCGCCGGCTCCTGGCAGCCGTCATCGAACAAATGCCGGCCGGCGTGCTCATCGCCAAGGCGCAGTCGGGCGAGGTACTGTACAATCCGCAGCTTGAAAAGCTGCTCGGCTTTGGGCCTGGTGGCGCGGATATCGGCGGCTTCCTGGCGCGCTGCCGCGCGGCGAAGACGGACGGTTCGGTTTATCGCCCGGAGGAGTGGCCGATCTCGCGCGCCCTGATGAGTCGCGAAGCGGTGCTCGCCGAGGAGATGTCTTGCGGCACAGTCGAGCTGCGCGCGAGCGCGGCACCGGTCTACGACGACGACGGCGACATGATTGCGGCGGTCATGACGCTCGATGACGTTACGGAAGAGCGCAAAGCTCAACGCGCCGTCGAACGCGCAGCGAACGTGCGCGAAGAGATCCTCGCGATCGTCTCGCACGATCTTCTGAATCCGCTTAATTCGATCGGTATCGCCGTCGAGCAGCTCGCCCAGCCCGAGATTGATACCGCCGGCCGAGAGAAGTACGCTGCCGCCATCCGGCGCTCACTGGCGCGAGCAGACCGGCTGATCCGCGACCTTCTCGATGCTGCGATCATCGAAGCCGGGCGGCTTCGCATCGAGCCACGTGCGGTTTCCGTGCGCCATCTGCTCGCACAGGTCGTTCACGATCACGAGCTGCAAGCACAGCAGGCCGAGACGCCGCTGCGCTTCGAGGTCGGCTCGGGAGTGGAGAAGGTGCGGGCCGATCGGGACCGCACGGTGCAAGTGCTCGCCAATCTGCTCGGAAATGCGTTCCGTTATGGGCCCGGGGGGGCCGGGATCGTCCTCTCTGCCGAACACGAGGACGGTCGGGTGCGTTTCTCGGTCTGCGACTCCGGGCCCGGCATTCCGGCCGACGTGCTGCCGTACATCTTCGATCGGTACTACCAGGGCAACCGCGTACGACGCGCTGGCGCCGGCTTGGGGCTCGCGATCGCCAAGGGCATCGTGGAAGCGCACGGTGGAACCATCGGCGTCGACAATGAACCGCGTGGGGGTGCCCGCTTCTGGTTCACGCTGCCCGCAACCTGATCCCGACATGGTGTGGGTGTGCGACGGCGTGCGTGTGACGCAGCGTTGCAGACGCGCCAACGGGAATCGCGGGGTTGGCGGGCGCGATGTGGCGCAGCCGCACGGCGGGCGCGATTGACACTTGGGCCGCTTCTGCAAATGGCCGACACCAGGCGCATCGCTCCGGCATGGAAAGCGCAATAGCAACCACACATGTGGGACGATAGTGAGATCCTGGAACGCAAGATCGAGCGCCATTTTCACCTTCTTCTGGCCTGCCAGCGCACCGGCGAGCGCGGCGACCCGGGCGACACGCGCGCGCTGCTCGGCTGGATCGCGCGGAGCCAAGAGCTGATGATTACGGCCTCGCTCAAGGCGCTGCGCAAGGCGGGCGGGCGAGCACCGCGGTATTCCAATCTCATGCGCGCCGCCGTGCGCCTCGAGAACAACATCCAAGCGCTCGTGGGATCTTCGCTGGAGGGCACTTCGCGGTCGCTCAGGGATCTGATCCGATTCTGCAACCGGTCGCTTGACCGCACCGATATCGACATCGATGTTCTGCGGCTCCTCGAGGCCGACGTCGAGGAGCTTCACGACCAGCTGGCAAGCGCAGAGCAGGCCCAGCTCGAGAGCGCGGCCTTCGCGCGCGCCGCCGCATAGACACGGAGGAGACCCATGAAGGTTAGCGAGTTCATCGGCGTTGCGGCCTGGTCGGCGCTCGTCTCGGCGGGCGTGTCGTACGGCATGAGCCAACGACGGTTGCCGCCGCAGCCGGTAGCGGTGGACACCGTCGAAGTCCCTTCGGTGGTCGGGGTTCGTCCGGAGCAGGCGAAAACATTGCTCGAAGCGCGCGGATTGCTTCTGACCATCGCCGAGGAGAAGGAGAGCCCACAGGTCGAGCCGGGCAAGATCAGCCAGCAGAACCCGCTCGATGGCTCGCGCGTGCGCCGCGGCGAAACGGTGCGCGTCGACGTCGCGCGCGCGCCGGCTACGATCCCGGTGCCGAATGTGGTGGGCCGGTCGGCGTCCAAGGCCAAAGAGATTCTCAGCCAGGCCGGGTTCACGCTGGGCGCCGTGCAGTACCGGAGCAACGATGACCGCTCGGATGGCATCATCCTCGAGCAGGCACCTGCTGCTGGCCAGAATGCCGTCAAGGGCTCGCGGATTGACCTGGCGGTGAATCGAGTGAATGAATGAAGTCGCTTGACTCAAGAGAATGAGCTTGCGCGCTTGAAGTGTTAAGATCGGCCTCGCTCCCATGCCAGACCACAATCCCTACGAGGCGCCCAAATCCAACGTCGATCCGGCGGCCGCTGGCGGCGCCGAAGTGGCGCCCTGCCCGAAATGCCGCAACACGGCGGCCACCAAGGTGCGTTTCACCTGGTGGGGCGGCCTGCTCGGCGCCCGCATGTTCTCGGTTGTGCAGTGTACGCGCTGCTCGTGCCGGTTCAACGGCAAGACCGGCGCCGGCCTGACCGGCGTCATCATCGCCTACCAGGGAGTTGTGCTGGGCATCCTGCTGCTGGCGATGATCGCGTATTACGTGGTCGCCGGGGGCGGCTGACCGACCTACTCGCGCGCGACCAGCGCGGCCAGGAGCGGACGCAGGGCCGCCAGCGCGCGCGCACGATGGCTCAGCCGGTTCTTTTCCTCGAGCAGGAGCTCCGCCATGGTGCGGCCGCCCTGACCAGCCACCTCGAACAAGGGATCGTAGCCGAAGCCGCCCGAGCCGCGCGGCGCCCAGCCGATGCGTCCCTCGCACACTCCGCTTGCGGTGTGCAGCTCGCCCTCGGGCGACGCCAGCGCGAGCACGCACCGAAAGCGCGCGCTCCGTTTTTCAGCAGGCACCTCGCGCAGCGCCGCCAGCAGCTTGGCGTTGTTGGCCGCGTCGTCACAAGGCTGGCCTGCGTAGCGCGCGCTGTGCACGCCGGGTGCGCCGCCCAGCGCGTCCACCTCGAGCCCACTGTCATCGCCGAGCGCCCAGTGCCCGCTCGCCGCCGCCACCGCGCGCGCCTTAAGCACCGCGTTGTCCTCGAAGCTGGCGCCGGTTTCTTCGACCTCGAGCCGGCTCGGCAAAAGCTCGACCTCGAGCCCGGCTACGAGCGCGTCGAGCTCGGCCAGCTTGTGCCGGTTGCGCGTGGCCGCCGCCAGCTTCACAGGGCCTCGGTCTGCAGCTTGCAAAGCTTCTGGATGCCACGCGCCGCCAGGTCGAGCAACGCATCGAGCTCGCGCCGCTCGAATGTGCCGTGCTCGGCCGTGCCCTGCACCTCGACCAGCTTGCCGTCTGCGGTCATGACCACGTTCATGTCGACCCGCGCCGCCACATCCTCGACGTACGGCAGGTCCAGAACCGGGGCTCCGTCGACGATGCCGACGCTGACCGCGGCCACTCCCGCGCGCAGCGCGCGCTCGGCGCCCACCTTGCGCAGCGCCAGTGCGAGCGCGACCCAGCCCCCGGTGATGCTGGCCGTGCGCGTCCCGCCGTCGGCCGACAGCACATCGCAGTCGACGGTCACGGTCCGCTCGCCCAGCGCCTCCATGTCGACCGCCGCTCGCAGCGCGCGCCCGATCAGACGCTGGATCTCCTTGCCCCGGCTGCCTGGATCGCGCCCGCTGCGGGTCACGGTTGCGCGCGGCAGCATGGCGTATTCGGCGGTCACCCAGCCCGCGCCCTTGCCCGAAAGAAACGGCGGCACCCGGTTCTCGACGCTGGCCGTGCACAGAACCCAGGTGTTGCCGCACTCGATGAGCGCCGATCCTTCGGCGTGCGCGATCCAGTGCGGCTTGATCAGGACCGGCCGCAGCGCGTCGGGCGCGCGGCCGTCGGCTCGCTTCATGGTTTCTTCTCCCGAAAGCTCTCGAGTATCGCGCCCGCGAGCGCATCGGCCACTTTGCCGATCATCTCGGACGACACGATGGCGCGTCCCTCCTCGGCCTGATCGATGAAACCGACCTCGACCAGCACCGCGGGCGCGCGGTGGCCCTTGAGCACGTCGAGCGGCGCCTGCTTGAGCCCGCGGTCGCCAGCCGCGCCCAAGAGGTGCGCCAGCCGGTCCTGGATGGCGCGCCCCACGCGGGCTGCGCGCGCTTCCGCGGCCTCTTGCGCCAGGTCGGACACGATGGCCGCCACGTCGCCGCCGGTCGCGCCCTCGCGCAGCTCGATCTCGCGCGCCTCGCGGCCTTCCGCCTCCCGCGCCAGCACATAGGTCTCGAATCCGCGCTGTGTGCGATCGGGCGAGGCGTTCAGGTGCAGGCTCACGAACAGGTCGGCGCGGGCCGCATTGGCCCGGCGCACCCGCTCCCGGATCGGCACCAGTTGATCGCCGTCGCGCGTCAGCACCACGCGCGCTCCGGCCGCTTCCAGCCGCTCTTTGAGCGCGCGCGCATACGCGAGGGTGGCCTTTTTCTCGGTCATGCCGGCCACCACGCCGCGCGCCCCGGCCTCGGAGCCGCCATGGCCCGGGTCCAGGACCACCGTCAACGCAACCGCCAGCGCGAGCACGGATTGAGCATAACTGCTCGGCTGTGGTTACACTAGTCGGCTGATGGTGGCCGCACAGGCAGATCTCCCGATCGGGCGGCGGCTGGCGCAGCTCGATCTGGCTCGGGTGGCGCTCGCAGCCGCCGTGTGCGAGCTGGTGCTCGATCGCATCCTGCCGGCGGTGGTCGAGCATCGCCTGCCGGCGGCCTTCGACACCCTGGCCGCATTCGCGCGTCACTTCTCGGCCGCCCTATGCGTGCTGGTGCTCGGCGTCGCCCTGGTCCTGACCCTGCGGCGGCAGGATCTGTTCGGCGCGCCCGCCCGGGTCCTGTTCGGCCTCACGGGCGCCGTGCTGGCGCCGCTTCTGGGCTGGGCGGCGCTGGCGCCCATGCCGGCCTGGCTGGGCACACAGGTCGAGGTGTCTTTCCTGTTCCTGGCCCTGGCCTGCGTCTATGCCGCCCTGCGCCTGCCCATCGAGGCGCGCTGCAAGGCCGGGCTGACCGTGCTGACGCTTCCGCTTTTGGCGCGCGGCTACGCGCTCGCGGCCGGCTCGTACGAAGCGTTGTCGCTGGGGCGGCTCGATGTGCGCCAGCTGGCCGAGCACATGGGCGAAGCGGCCACGCTGGTAGCGGGAGTGGCCGCGCCACTGCTCCTGCCCCCGCGCGGCGCGGCCGCGCGGCTGGCGCGGCGCGGTCCGCTGCTTATGGCCCTGGCCGCGGTGGCGGCGGCGAGCCTGCTCGTCATCTTTCGGTTCACGATCGTGCACGCGGCGGCGTCCCGGCTCGGCTTCTCGCTGCCCGACGAGCCAGGAGGCCGCCTCATTTACATGGCGGCTTTTTTCGGCACCGTGTGGACGGTGGCCGCGCTGGTGGGCGCGCCCGGGGGCGCCCGTCTGGTCGGGTGCGGGCTCGCGCTCATCGCGGTCTCGGGTTATTCGCTGGCGCGCCCGAGCGAGCTGGCCGCGACCGCGCTCGGCCTCATGCTGGTCTTGTGGGGCCAGGCGGGCGCGGAGGCGCTGGACCCGCTGGCACGCGCGCGAGCGGTGGATCCCGAGCGCTGGCTGACCGAGGTGCGCGCGCTGGCGGCGCGGCTGGGCGGCGAATGCATCATGGTCAACGACGACGACCGACAGATCACCCGGCTCAGCGGGCGCGCGGGCGAGCGTCCGGTCGTGGTGCGGGTGGTGCGCGAAGGCGCTTTCGACGCGATCGAGGTGGTGGTGGGTGCGCCGCCGAGCGAGGGCACGCCCGAGCTCGAGGTGGAGCAGCGACCGGGCTCGTCGGCCGATCTGCCGTTTGAGCGGCGCTACCGGGTTCGCAGTGCGAGTGGGGCCGCGCTGGGTCCGGACGCGCGCACGGCCCTGGGCCCCCTCGGCGGCACGACCGCGCTCTGGCACGACCGCGGCGCGCGCTGGCGCAACCGTGTGCCCAGCCCGGCCCCGCTCGAACGCGTGCCCGCGATCGTCGACGCGCTGGCAAGCCTTCTGTGACTTAGAAGTTGATGTACTTGGTGGTCCAGATGTACTTGGTGTTGAAGGCCAGCCGCAAGGCCACCTTCACGGGCAGCGACATCATGATCCAGAACAGGTTGGCCACGATCGCGAACCGCACCACGCCCAGCTTTTCGAAGATGGCCGGCTTCCAGCGTTTGAAAATTCCGGCCGAGATGATCGGCAGCCCCATGTACCAGCCCAGCACGAAGAAGCCGCCGCAGAAGAACATCGGCCATTCTCGTCGGAACCCGAGCTGATAGGGCAGATCGACGTTGGTCAGCGCCACCGTCTTGTGCTGGTCCCAGTACTGGCCCGGGAAAAACAGATACCAGCCCGGCCCGCGGAAGAACGTGCCCAGGATGATGAGCAGGATCCAGAGCACCAGGAACCCGAACAGGTACGTGCTGACCGCGAACTTACGCTCACGGAAGGTGTAGTAGCCGTTTCCGCGCGGGTTGACATCGATATAGGGGACGACCATCAGCCCGATGATAATCAGCGACGGCAGCACGACCCCGGCCATCCACGGGTCGAAGTAGACCAGCATCTCCTGCAGCCCCAGGAAGTACCAGGGCGCCTTGGAGGGGTTGGGCGTGCGGTTGGGATTGGCCGACTCCTCGAGCGGTGCGTCGATCGTGATCGACCAGACCGTGGTTACGGTCATCACGATGAGCGCGGCCAGGAACTCGAGCCGGACCAGGTAAGGCCAGGTGTGGATTCGATTGGGGAGATCGAGCTCCTTGACCTTCTTGGCCACCTTGGCGGCGGCGCCGGCAGCGGCCGCTGGTGCCGCCGGGGCGGCCGGAGCCGCGGGAGCGGAAGCAGGAGGGGCAGTGGATTCCGCCATGATCCTCGTGTCTCCTACAGCGGCCCGCTGATGCCGCCGTCCTTCCGGATGCGCCAGAAGTGGACGATCATCAGCACGCTCGCGATGATCGGAATGAAGATGCAGTGCAGCACATAGAACCGCAGGAGCGTCGCACCGCCCACCAGCCGCCCGCCGACCAGGAACGCGCGCGCGTCATAGCGCGCATTCATGCCCAGAAGCTCGCCGAACGGCCCCTCGTGGCCCACAAACGGGGTCGCGCGCGCCATGTTGGTGCCGACCGTGACCGCCCAGATCGAGAGCTGATCCCAGGGCAGAAGATATCCGGTGAACGACAACAGCAGCGTGAACACGAGAAGGTTCACCCCCACCACCCAGTTGAACTCGCGTGGCGGCTTGTAGCTGCCGGTCATGAACACTCGCAGCATGTGGATCCAGACCGCGATCACCATCGCGTGCGCGGCCCACCTATGCATGTTGCGCATGATCATGCCGAACGGGACGTCGAACTGCAGATACTTCATGTCCTGGTAGGCCAGCTCGCCGGTGGGCCGGTAATAGAACATCAGGATGACGCCGGTCACGACCAGGATCAGATAAAACAGAAACGTCACGCCGCCGGCGCACCAGGTGAACCGGATGCGCACGGCGTGCCGGGGCAGCTTGGATGGATGGAGGTGCAGGAACACGTTCGAGCTGACCTGGAGGATCCGGTTGCGCGGTGTGTCTGCGTAGCCGTGCCGGAAGACCGACTTCCAGACCGGCGACTCCTTGACCTTTTCAAAGAAGCTTTCGCCGGGGCCGTTGCCGTTCGGAGCCACAGATTCTCCTTAGCCCGAGTACTTGAGATAGGCGCCCGCCTTGATCCACTCGTCGCGCTCGCCCCGGAACACCCTCCCGAAGTCGACCAGGATCTGGCCGTCCTCGGCCAGGGCGATGTAGAAGCGCTCGAGCGGCCGCGGGGCGGGTCCCTCGAAATTGCGACCGGTAAACAGGTTGTTGGGGGAATAGTTGAGGCCACGGAAACCCGAGCCGTGGCAGGGGCACTTGAATTTGTTCTCGCTTTCGAGCCAGCGCGGCGTGCAGCCGAGGTGCGTGCACTTGGCGGATTGCGCAACGAAGCCGTCGGGATTCCGGATCAGCCACAGGCGGTACAGCTTGATCCACTTCTCGCTGACCGAGTTGACGATATACTCTTCCGGCTTGCCCAGCTTGACGGTCGTGCGCGGCTCGAACAGGACCCGCGGGTACATGAAGCGCCCGAAGGCCAGCGTGCCGATACCCAGGGATCCGAGCACCGTCGACCAACCCACGAGCCCCAGGAAATTGCGGCGCGACCAGATATGCTCTTTGGGATCGCAGCCTTCCTGTTTGAGGATGTCCAGATTGGCCATTCGTCAACCTGCCGCCCCAACGGGCGTAAAGCCGCAAGATATATACAGAACCCGAAGCGCTCCGTCAACTGAAAAGCAGCCGGGCAAGGCCGCGTGACGCTATACCTTTTCGATGTCGATGGGACGCTGCTGCTGAGCGGGGGCGCGGGCAAGCGAGCGCTCGAGCAGGTGTTCCACGATCGATATGGGCTTGCCGACGCCATGGCCGACATCCGGCCCAACGGCCGCACCGATCCGTGGATCGTGGAGGCGATGTTCCAAAAGCTGGGGCGCAAAGCGGAAGAGGCCGAAATCGCATGGCTTCTTGGCGAGTATGAGCGCGCGTTGGCGGCCGAAATTGAGCACTCGCCCAACTTCCGATTGATGCCGGGGGCACGCGAGGCGGTGGTGCAGCTGGCCGATCGCGGGGCCGCGCTCGGCCTGGCCACCGGCAACACGCTCGAGGGCGCACGCATCAAGCTGGAGCGCGGCGGCCTGTGGCGCTACTTCGCGCCCGACGGCCGGCCCATCGGCGGCTTTGGCAGTGACTCGGGCGACCGCGCGACGCTCGTGCGGCTGGCCATCGAGCGGGCCCAGGAGCGGCTGGGGCGCCGGTTTGCGCCCGCGGACGTGCTCGTGATTGGCGACACGCCGCACGACGTGGCAGCCGCGCGCGCGGTGGGCACGCGCGTGGTCGCGCTGGCAACCGGCGGCCACTCGGTCGAGGAGCTGCGCGCCTGCGGCGCCGACGAGGCCTACGCCACGCTTTCGGACTGGCTGGCCGGGCTGGGGCGGGCCTGAGTCACGGTCCTATCCGGACCTCCTGAGCCGACTCGACGCGCCAGGCCCGGTCCACCTGTGCGAACACAACACGCACTCCAAGCGCATCCTGGGCGTAGCCGAAATCGACGATTTTTCGGCCCGGCCCGTCCTGCCGCCACCAGCTGTTTGGGCAGCCGTATCCCATGTAGAACCATGCGCCGCACGGGCACGCGTACAGTGTGGAGCCACAGGACGCTTGCTGGGCGCAGTAGGTCTCGAGAGCTGCTGTCAGGGCGCGGGGGCACTCCGGAGGCTGCTCGACGGGGACCGCTGCGTCTGCCGCCTCGGCCTTCCCACTTTGCGCAAGCCGCAGTGAGATCCGGCTCACCATGAAACCAGCCCAGACCAGCACCGCGACCGCGATAAGAGCCGTGCCGCCGATCCGCACGCGCGAGCGGACGCTGCGCGCGTTGGGCTCACATGCCATCACAGTCTCCGTAGTCAGCGCTGATGGACTGAATGCGCCAGCCCCCCTGCCTCCGCGCCCGGACGAGCACCCGGGGGTAGAGCAGGCCCAAGTAAAGGACCGACAGGTTGGGGTCGTCATCGTCCTTGTAGACGGTTACGAGCCAGCTTTCACGGAGAGCCTGCAACACCGGTCGGCAACCCTTCTGGCTGCGTGTGCGCTTCTTGCAGTAAGCCTTGATAGCCGCCCCCAGGGAGCGCCATTCGCGATCGTAACGGAAAATCGTACGCCAAGTGGCCGTCGAGGTCGCACTCGGCTCGTCGGTCTGGTCGGCGTCCCGAGGCGACTCGACCTCGACCGCCACTGCGGGTCCGGACACGATCCCCGTCGGCCCGGCTGCAACGAACCCGACCC